>JBOHUH010000174.1:0-4476 GCA_050733915.1 Candidatus Dormibacteria bacterium
TGACCCAAATGCCCTACCGCCGTCTGGGCCGCTCCGGCCTCAAGGTGAGCCTCCTCTCGCTCGGCTCCTGGGTCAGCTTCGGCGCCCAGGTCAACGAAGAGCGGGCCCTGGAGTGCATGGCCGCGGCTCATGAGCGCGGGGTCAACTTCTTCGACAACGCCGAGGTCTACGCCTCCGGTGAGTCGGAGCAGATCATGGGCGCGGCGCTGCGGCGGGCGGGCTGGCCCCGGCACAGCTACGTGGTATCCACCAAGTTCTTCTGGGGCTTGCACGAGACGCCCAACGCCGCCAACACCCTCAACCGCAAGTACCTGCTCCAGGCCATCGAAGGCTCCCTGGAGCGCCTTGGCCTGGACTTCGTGGACCTGATCTTCTGCCACCGCGCCGACCCCGAGACCCCGATTGAGGAGACGGTCTTTGCGATGCACGACATCATCAGCCGGGGCCGAGCCCTCTACTGGGGCACCTCGGAGTGGGCCGCGGACGAGATCCGGGCCGCCTTGGAGATCGCTGAGCGGCACCACCTGCACAAGCCGGTGATGGAGCAGCCCCAGTACAACCTATTCGCCAGAAGGAGGGTCGAGCAGGAGTACGCCCGCCTCTACGAGGACTGGGGCCTGGGCCTCACCACCTGGAGCCCCTTGGCCTCGGGCCTGCTCACCGGCAAGTACCTGGATGGAGTCCCTTCCGGGAGCCGCGCCAGCCTGCCCGGCTATCAGTGGCTGCGGGACAGCCTCACCGACCCCGAGGCCAATCAGAAGGTGCGGTTGCTGCGCGACGTGGCCTCGGAGCTGGGCTGTTCACTGCCCCAGCTGGCAATCGCCTGGTGTGCGCGCAACCCCCACGTCTCCACCGTCATCACCGGGGCGACCAGCGTGAAACAGGTGGAGGAGAACCTCGAGTCCCTCGATGTCCTGCCCCGGCTCACCGATGCGGTCTGTGAGCGCATCTACCAGGTGATCGGCCCCGAGGAGGGCTGAGCCCCCTCAGCGGCGCTCGGCAAAGCGCTTCAGCAGTTCGGTCCAGCCCTGCTCAGCCTCGAAGGTGTCCTGGAGCTGGGCTGCGGTCTCCGCCCCGATGGGATCCACTCCGCGGTGCTCCAGGCGCACCCGGCACTCCTGGGGCGGCACCGGGGTGAAGGTCACGTCGAGCTCGGAGTGGACCAGCTCCAGCGCCGGGTCGCTCGGGAGCAGCCGCCAGCTCAGCACCAGCCGCCGCGAGGGCTCGAAGACCAGCACCTCGCCCCAGTCAGTCTCGCTGCCATCCTCGCCGCGCTCGTACCAGCGGCCGCCCGGCTGGGGCTCGAGGGTCACCGTCACCGGTGAGGCGGTGCCGAAATGCCAGCGCCCCAGCGGCCACCAGTCACCCATCTCCGCGGTGAAGCGCTGGAAGGCCCGCTCCCGGGTCCGGTGCAGGGTCACCTGCCGGCGCACCAGAAACCTCCCCGAGGCCCTGGCCTCGGTCTCGGGACCGCGCTCCACCGGCACCCCCCGGATCTCCGCGCTGGGGAGGTTGGCGACCCTCTCCAGGTAGTCGCGAAGCTCCTCCACGCCTTTGGTGTCGAGCTGATAGGTGGGCAGCTGGGCGTCGGGCTCCTGCGCCACCAGCCCAGCCCCCAGGAGGATCTCCAGCCACTCCTCCAAGAGCGGCTGCGGCGCGGCCAGGCGGTTGGCCAGCTGGGCCGCCGTCCACGGGCCCTCCCCAAGGTGCTCCAGCACCTCGCGCCGGCCCGGGTCGCTGAGGGCCTCGATGGCGCGGCTCACATCCGAGCTCACGGCCCTAACTATGGGCCAGCCAGCCCCGCCCGTGGGGGTTTCTTGAGTCACTTGGCCCCCAGCTCGGCGGGAAGCGATCCGGCGCCTTACTCGACCGGGTAGTCCTCGGACTCCCCGAACTGCTCTCGGAGCTTGGCCAGGGCGGCGTCGATAGCCGAGCTCAGAGCTGCCCGGGCGGCTGGGCGGGCGGTACCCGCCGGTACCAGCCGCGACCACCCTCTGGTGAATCGGGACAGTTGGCCGTTCAGCTCGCTGGCGAAGGGGGCCGTGAGGTCCCGGCTTCGCAGCGCCTCCGACTGGGCCTGGAGCTCGGCCCGGAGCTGGCGGCTGGAGCGGTGCACCTCGGCCCGGAGTCTGGCGGCGGCGTCGCTGGCCATCCGCCCCACCTCCGCCTCCACCTCCTCGATCTCGCCCGCCTGCTGCTCCAGGGCCCGCTGACCGTCCCCGGTGAGCTGGTAGAAGACCCGGCCCGCCTCCTCCCGGGCGCGGACCAGGCCTTCACGCTCCAGCTGGCGCAGACGAGGGTAGACGGTGCCGGCTGACGGGTTGTAGTCGCCCCCGATCTGCTCCCGCAGGGTGCGGATGATCTCGTAGCCGTGCCGCTCCCCGTCCCGGAGCAGCGAGAGCACGTAGAGGCGCATCGAGCCGTGCCGGAACATGGGGCTCAGCCGCTCTCCTCCGCCAGCAGGTTTACCGCCCCGGAGACCGTGTTCACCCGCACCCGCCCCCGGCCCTCCCCCAAGGTGCCCTTGAGGCTCCGCGAGCCGGGGCCGCTCTTCGACCTCAGCTCTGGGAAGGCGGATGTGAGCCGGCCCGAGACCGACTCCACCCGGATCTCCTGGGAGGGCTCTGCGGCCAGGCGCAGGTAGACCTTGCCGGAGACCGACTCCACCTTGACATCCCCGTCTGGGAGCGATTGCCGGAGGTCGGCGACGATCTCGCCGGACACGCTGTGCAACCTGACTTGGGGGCCAGCGTAAGCCTCCAGGGTGAGGTCCCCAGAGACCGTCGCGCCCCGAAAGCCGCCGCTCAGTCCACGGGCGGCCAGGGGGCCCGAGACACCATGGGCGCTGACCGCACCGAGGAGGCGCTCCAGGGTGACGTCGCCGGACACCGTCCTCAGGTCCAGGGGCTCCTCCAGGCCCTGTGCCAGGATCGGGGCCGAGACCGTGTTCAGCTCGGCGCGGCACCCGGCGGGCACCATCAGCGCGACCGATGCCGAGACCCGCTGCTCACCGAGGTGCTGCAGCCGGGGATCCCTTTGCCAGACCTCGAGACGGCCACCGCTGAGTCGGACCTGGACCTCGGGCCCGATCACCCGGCTCACCTCTAGGGTTGCCGGACCCGAGGTCGCGGAGATGGTGAGCTCCCCGGCGACCAGGTGCACCGAGACCTCGGTCGGCGGCTCCTCGAATTGGATGGTCTCCGCATCGCCGATTTCCCACTCAGCCACGGCGCTCCTCCCGATGCTATCTAGCGTTTGCGATATATCGCATCATAAACCACTGCGATATATCGTGTCAACCATCGGTGGCGGGTTCGCTATTCGGGCCCCAAGGGGGGTGCGTCCTTCCAGCGGAGCTCGGCAAAGCTGGCGAGTCCCTCCTCGATGGCGTACCTGAGGCATCCCTCGACGATCTCCCGGCTGGCTTGGGGGTTGTTGAAGTTGGCGGTGCCCACTTGGACGGCATCGGCCCCCGCCACCAGGAACTCCAGGGCGTCCTGGGAGGTGGCGATGCCGCCGATCCCGATCACCGGGATCCGCACCGCCCGGCGAACCCGGGCGACCGCGGCCAGTGCCAGGGGCTTGATCGCCGGGCCGGACAGGCCTCCTGCGCCAGCCCCGCGAAGCACCGGTCGGCGGGTTCCGAGTTGGATCTTCAAGCCCAGGTAGGTGTTCACCGCGGAGACGGCGTCCGCGCCGGCGTCCTCGGCCGCCCGGGCCACGGCGGCGATGTCGGTGACGTTGGGGCTGAGCTTGACCACCAGGGGCAGCTGGGTGGCCGCCCGCACCGCGGCGACGCAGCGGCCGGCGGCCAAGGGCTCGGTGCCGAAGTCCAGGCCGTGGGCGATGTTGGGGCAGGAGATGTTCAGCTCCACCCCGGCCACCCCCGGAACCCCGTCCAGCTGGCGCGCCACCGCGACGTACTCCGGGATGTCTGCCCCGGCCACGTTGACCAGCACTGGGACCGACCACCGGGCCCACTTCGGGGCGTATTCGCGAACCACGACCTCAACTCCGGGGTTCTGCAGCCCGATCGAGTTGAGCAGGCCGGCGCTGGTCTCAGCGATCCGAGGCGGATCGTTGCCCTCTCGGGGGAGCGGGGTTGTGCCCTTGGAGAAGATCGCCCCCAGGTGGCCGATCCCCGTCAGGGCCTCTGCCTCGAAGCCGAAACCGAAGGTCCCCGAGGCGACCCCTATGGGGTTGGCCAGCACCAGTCCCCGGCCCAGCTCGACCCGTGGGTCCAGGCCGGGACCTGCCGCGCTCATCTGAGGTGGGCCGGCTGCAGCAGCAGCCGCTCCCAGTCCAGGAGGTTTCCCCGCAGCACCGGACCCTGGCGGCAGCAGAGGCCCAGCACCGCCTCCGGGGGGGCTGATTGGGGGAGGAGCGGGATGGCGCAGGCGAGACAGGTCCCGAAGCCGCAACCCATGGGCGCCTCGATGGACACCTCCAGAGCCGGTGGGGCGGTTGCGGAGCCGG
>JBOHUH010000175.1:0-21234 GCA_050733915.1 Candidatus Dormibacteria bacterium
CAGCTTCTCTCAGGCAGCCACGTCAGGGAGCGGCCGAACACCCGCCGAGGTGCTGCTCCTGCCACTCAGGCTCGAGGAGAGCGAAGTCCAGTTCGTCGCTCCAGCCCCCCTTGAACCACTCGTTGTCCCGGAGGTGGGCCTCCTGGCGCATCCCGAGGCGCCTGGCCAAGCGCGCCGAGGCGGAGTTCCGAGCATCGACGCGGGCGAAGATCCGGTGCAGGCCGAGGTCTTCGAACCCGATGTGGAGGACCATGTGCACCGCCTCGGTGGCATAGCCCTGGCCGGAGAAGCGGGGACTGAAGACGTAGCCCACCTCGCCGCTGCGGTGCTCCTGACTCGCCCACCGCAGCATCACGTCCCCCACCAGTTCTTTGGTGTCGGCGAGGGCCGCTCCTATGAAGATCGCGTTGCCCTCGACGTCAAAGGTGCTGCGGCCGTAGGGTCCCCGCATATGCGCTGTCACCTGGGCGGCGTCCATTGGGTCAAAGGGCACGTATCGGCAGACTTCGGGCAGTGAACGGTACGCGACCAGCGCGGCGACATCAAGGTCATCGAGCGGCCGCAGGAGGAGCCGGGACGAGCGGATCGGGTAGTTAGGGGAGACCGCCACCGCGGCATTCTGGCACACCGCGATCCCTGGGTCGGCCCCGAATCACGCCGAGTGGCGGGAGCGGTGCGAGTGCGGGGATGCAACTGACCGCCGGACCGCCAGTTTGGCGGTTGGCGGGCGGGTGGGGCGGTTCCGGCGAGCAGGGTCGAGCCGCGGCGTGGACGGGTGGGCGAGGCGCCGACGCTCAGGTTCGATGTGCGGGCTGACCGGCGACCGCGGCTGCACAGCGCGACGCAAGGGTGGCCACGGCAGCGCGAAGCTCTGGCCCACCCTCGACCCGGTAAGCGAAAGGTATTGCGGCAAGCCATTCCTGCGCGTACATGGTCGGATTGCTGGTGCTACCGACAAGCACGCAGCCATCGCCGCTGGGCTCAAGACGGCCCATGGCTGGACCGACCCACGGCGCCACCTCCTCCACTGGCGCCCGGAACACGACGCGGGTTGCGAGGCCCCATCCCGTGCCCATGTGCTCCTCCAGCGCGGCCACGGGGTCGAGCCCCTGCGGCGCGACGAACGTGTGGGGCGTCTGGACCACGCTGGCGACCCGGTCGAGGCGGTAGGTGCGGACCGCGTCGGCATGGTGCGAGTGGCATAAGAGGTACCAGCGTCCGTGGCGGACGACGACCGCCCAGGGGTCTACCTCGCCGTCCCACTCGTTGTCGGGCTGGCCCCGGTAGGTGATCACAACTCGGCGTCGGGCTGCCACCGCGGCGACCAGCGCGCTGGTGATGTTGGGATCCGGGTGGGCGGTGCCGGGGTCCGCCGTCACCGAGGCGTACTCCCGCAGTGCCGCCGCCTGCCGGCCGACGCCCACTGGCAGTGCCCTGATGACCTTGCTCAGCGCCGAGCCGACTAGGTCGTCGGCGCTGATGGCGGCCGGGTGGCCGTCGAGCACGGACATCACTAGGCCCAATGCCTCCTCTTCGGTGAACAGCACCGGGGGCAGCCTGGCCCCGCGCCCCAGCCGATACCCCCCGTGCGGCCCCCGGGATGACTCCACGGGCACATCCGCCTCGCGCAGGATCTCGACGTAGCGGCGCGCCGCCCGCTCGGACACGCCCAAGCGCTCCCCGAGCTCACCAGCCGTCGTACCAGGCCGGATCTGGAGAAGTTCGAGCGTCTGTAGCGCGCGAGCAGTCGGGCTGGAACCGGTGGGCACAGAAACGATCTTAGAGTTACCGGTCGTAGATCGTCCGTAATTGGGTGTATGGTCGGCCGGTGGACATCGTGCTCATTCCCGGACTCTGGCTGGACGGTTCCGCATGGGACGAGGTGGTGGCGCGGCTCGAGTCGCTCGGGCACCGCCCGGCGGCGTTGACCCTTCCGGGCCAGGGTGACGGAGCCATGTCAGCCACCCTCGACGACCAGGTGGCCTGCGTCCTTGCCGCCGTCGACGCGACCGAGCGACGCCCCCTGGTCGTGGGACACTCAGCCGCGAGCACCCTGGCCTGGATCGCCGCCGATGCCCGCCCGATGAAGGTTGGCAAGGTCGCCCTGATCGGCGGCTTCCCCTCCCAGACCGAAAGCCCCTTTGCTGACTTCTTCGAGGCCAAGGACGCGGTCGTGCCATTCCCCGGATGGGATCAGTTTGAAGGTCCGGATTCCGCCGATCTAGACGACGAGACCAAGCGGCGGATCGCCGCAGCGGCGATCCCGGTCCCGGAAGCAGTGACCAAGGGCGTGGTGCATCTGACGGACGAGCGGCGGTTCGATGTGCCGGTGACGCTTATCTGCCCGGAGTTCTCCCCAGCCCAGGCCCGGGAGTGGATCGATGGGGGCGAGGTACCAGAGCTCTCCAGGGCGCGGCACCTCGACTACGTCAACATCGAGTCGGGCCACTGGCCGATGTTCAGCCGACCGGCCGAGCTCGCCACCATCTTGGCGGCGACCGCCAATGCCTGAGCACCCACCGCAGGCCTCCAGAGGCGCGATGCGGCGCGAGGGGCTCGCCTACACGACCCGGGAACTGAACAGCTCCACCTGGGACGCGTTCGCGGAGTTGGTCGAGCGCAACAATGGGATCTACGGAGGGTGCTGGTGCATCGCGTTTCACTCCGAGTACCAGCGTGGCGTCAGTGATCCCCGCACGCTGAAGGAGCAGCTGGTGCGGGCGGGCCGCGCCCACGCCGTGCTGGTGTTCGACCAGGACGGCGTCGCGCAGGGCTGGTGCCAGTACGGCAGTCCTGAGGAGCTGGGGCTCAAGCACCAGCGCGAATATGCCAAGGACCCGCCTCCACCTGCGCTCTGGCGGATCACCTGCATCTTCGTGGACAAACGCCACCGCGGCCAAGGGTTTGCCCGAGCCGCGCTGACCGGCGCGCTGGCGCAGATCGCCGCCGCCGGCGGCGGGCTGGTGGAGGCGATCTCCGAGATTACCGCGGGGCGCGAGGCTCAGGATCGGTTTCTGTTCAGCGCGACCGTCGAGCTCTTCGTGCAGCACGGGTTTGCACCCGGGCGGCAAGTCGGCAAGCACGCCTGGATCGTGAGCCGAGAGATCGCGCCGGTTTAACGGGGGCGGGCGGGCGCTCCCTGCGACGTGGCACCGACCACAGTTGGCGCCCTGCCGCGACGTCTCCCTGGACTCTCAACGACACCGTCGCCATCACGTCCCGCAGCGGTGCAGCTTGGGAACGGGGCGCCGAACCAGGGGAGGGGGCCGGCGATCGTCGCGCGGACGCTTCCCAACCGAACCCCCACGCCAGGTTTCGCGCTCTGCCACGGTGCCGCTGGCGAAGCCGCAATCGCGGTGTCGAGCTGGTGTCCGTGGCTCGGAAGGATCGAGCCGGGCGACCACCCCCCGTGGGTGGCGCTAGGTGCGGTGCGCAAAGCCAGGAATTGTGCGGTGGCGCTACCCACTCGCTGAGCTCACCTTGACTGGACTTTTCCCGCTGACCCTGGCTCCGCCACCTTGCGTCGATCTGCGACGCGCGAGCACTGTAGCCGCCTACGTATGCAGCCTGCCTCGATCCGACCTGCTCCCCATGGATCGCAGCTGAGGCTTCACGGCGCGGAGAAGGTTAGGACGGCGGGCCGGTGGTCGCCTCAGTGTCCAGAGCCGCCAGTGCCTGATCGACTGCCCCCATCGGGCCACCTTGGCGCTGCTGCGCGTAGTAGGCGGCGCCAAGGTCGCGCAGGAGGGCATCGCGGGCACGTTTCGCCTGCACCGCGTCGATCTTCGCCTGAACTTGGGCTGTGCCCTCTTGCGCCTTGGCCGCCGCCTGCTCCGCCTGCCCCTTGAGCTTGTCCATCAATCCCATAGCGTGTCTCCCGAGTCCGGGTGGTCGAATGCCCTGATGCCAAAGTGCGTGCCCCAGCGGTGCCTTCGACCCGTCCGCCGTCTTCAGCGGCGTGCTCACCGTCTGCGATCGCTCTCCGACCAGGGAAGGCTACTCCGGCGCTGGGGTTGTCACAACCAGAAGCCGCGACGGCTCGCCGGTCACTGGTCGATAGGGTTGTGGACGAGTCTAGGGTTGGCCGAACGCGCGGCTCGGGCCCGCTCAGAGCGCCTCTAGACTGCGCTGGTGACCGACCCCTATCAGCTGGGCCGCTTCCTGGTTGCCCAGGACCGGGACGACACCTACCACCGGGCCCTCTCCGAAATCCGGCAGGGTCGCAAGTTGAGCCACTGGATGTGGTTCGTCTTCCCCCAGGTAGCCGGGCTCGGGCACTCGCCGCTGGCTCAGAAGTACGCCATCTCCTCCCTGGAAGAGGCGCGCGCCTACCTGCATCACGACCCGCTGGGTGCGCGGCTCATCGCCTGTGCCCGGGCTCTCCTTGAAGTTCAGGACAGGAGCGCCCAGGTGCTCTTGGGCGCCGTTGACGGCCAGAAGCTGCGCTCCTGCATGACCCTGTTCGCCCGGGCGGCGCCGGATGAGGTGGTGTTCAACCAGGTGCTGGACCGGTACTTCGAGGGTCACCCCGATCCGCTTACTGAGCAGCGCATCTGAGGTGGGGGTTGGGATCCCGGGCAGCCCGCCCCATTCTCCAGGCGAACCTGGCCGATCAAAGCGCCGCAACCGCCACCGACGGGGTTGTGCCCGCCCGCCCAGGCGTGAGGGGTGCTCACGGCGGGCTGGGGTTACCTCGACCTCCGCGACAGTTGAGGTTCTGCGACGCGACTGCTGACGCCGCGACCCGGTCTGGTCGCCCTCGCCCTGGAGCGGTTCGAGGATGGGTTGAGCGCTGCCCCGCGGCGCCTGCTCGGGACCCACGAATTCGACGTCTGGCTGGTGGGAGACCGCTCGGTCTTGCGCCTGCCCCGCAGCCCGGCCGGGGGTCGGAAGCTTCTCCGGGAGGCCAAACTGCTGGCGCTCTTGGGTGGGCGCCTGCCCCTGAACGTGCCCCGTCCCCGGGTGGTGCGGGTCGCCGGCACCGTCGCCTCGCTCCACCCCTACCTGGCGGGACGGTCTGGACAGGGGGCGGCGCTCACGGTGCCTGAAGTGAGCGGGATTGCCAGTCAGTTGGGGCGGACCTTGGCCAGGCTGCACCAGATTCCGTTGGCCGGCGTCGGCAGCCGCTGGCCCCGGCACCGGACCCGCCAGCACCAGTTACAGACTGGCGTGAAGCAAGCCGCCGCGATGATCCGCGCCCGCCGCCCGCAGCTTGCGACAGCTGCCCTGGAACGCTGGGTCGAGGAGATGCCAGGGCATCCTCTGGAGTTCGCCGGCTCGGTGGTCTGCCATGGCGACATCAAGGGGGAGCACCTACTCTGCGACGGCACACCGGCGCGCCTCGTGGGGTTGATCGACTGGGCTGACACCTGCCTCTCCGATCCGGCCCACGACCTGGCGGGATTGGTGCTCTGGCGAGGCGAGGAGGCGCTGCGGTGGGCCTTGCAGGCGTATGCGACTCCGTTTCCCGGGGAGCTGCTCGAGCGTGCTCTCTGCTTGGGGCGGTCGCGGGTCGTCCGTAACCTCGGCCGGTCCCTGGGCGGCGGCTGGGCAGCGCCCGCGGACCTGATCGAGGCGCAATTCCGCGCGGCGTTCGCGCCACCAGCGGGCTAGCGGAGGGGCTCGACTCCCGTGCCAGCCGCATCGCTGTGGTCATCGCGGCGATGCGGTACTGTCGTTGGCAGGATGAGCCACTTCACCACCGGCTGCTGAAGTTGTCGGCCCTCGACCAACTTCGTCAGTTCTGGGACGCCGACGCCGAGACCTACGACCACGACTCGGGGCACCATCCCAACGCGCCCCTGGAGAGGTCCGCGTGGCGCGCAGCGCTGGAGGAGTTGCTGCCGCCGCCGCCGGCCACGGTGCTCGACGTCGGGGCCGGCACCGGATTCCTCAGCCTGATCGCCGCTGAGCTCGGTCACCGGGTCACCGCCGTCGATCTCTCGGCGGGCATGCTGGGGGTGCTCAAAGAGAAGGCCGAGCGAGCCCAGCTCCAGGTGGAGGTCATCGAGGCGGAGGCGACCGCGGTGCCCCCCGGCCCATTCGACTCGGTGATCTCACGCCACCTGCTCTGGACCCTCCTGGAGCCGGTGGCGGCGCTGCGGGCCTGGCGCGAGTCCGCCCCGACCGGGCGCTTGGTTCTGGTCGAGAGCCTCTGGGGAGATCGCCACAGCCCTGGGGATCGGCTCCGCCACCTGGCCCAGCAGGCCCTGGCCCAGGCCCGCGGGACACCGCACGCCCATCACGCCAGCTATGCGCCGGAGCTGCAGGCGGCGCTGCCCCTGGGGTTCGGCACCAACCCGGAGACCCTGGTCCAGCTGGCTCAGAGCGCCGGCTGGCCCTCTCCCAGGGTGCGTCGCCTCCGAGACGTGGACTGGGCGGTACAGCGGGGCCTGCCCTGGCCCGAGCGACTGCTCGGGATCGCCCCGCGGTTTGCCGTGGTCGCTGGCGCCTGAGCTCAGGCTCAGCTGACCGAGGCGGCCAGGCGGTCCAGTTCGGCTCGCACCACCCCCGGTTGCTCCAGCCAGGGAATGTGGCCGACGCCGGGCAGCACCCGCACCTCGGCGGTCGGCATCAGTGCCGCGCTGGCCTGCCCGTGGTGGTTGGGGATGGGGCTCTTCTCGCCCAGGAGGAAGGTGGTGGGGAGGGAGATCCTGGGCAGCCGAGTGACCAGGGTCTGGCGCTGGAAGTGGTCCTGGATGGAGGCGAGGGTCTCGGAGTAGGCGGTGACCGAGAGCTGCATCGCGGGCATCGGGGGCGCAGTCGCCGGGTCGGCGAAATACCCGGGCCAGAAAAGCTCCAGGGACTCCCGCGCCTCGGCATCGGTGCCCTCGCCCCGCATCGCCCGCGCGTCCAGTTCGGTCGCCCGCTCCCGCGCCTCGGGGCTGGCTCGCTCAGCGAGGTTTCGCCCGAGGTCGGCCTCGCCGCCGTCGGGCACCGCACCCAGGGGATCGATGATCAGGGCGGCAGCGAAGCGCTCGGGGTGGGTGGCGATCAGGTGCATGGCCAAGTGCCCGCCCCAAGAGTGACCGAGCAGGAACGGCCGCTCCAAGCCCAATCCTTGGAGGACCGAGAGGGCGTCCTCAGCTTGGGTTTCGATGTCGAAGGGGCCCTCGGTGGTGGAGGGGGCGAGGCCTCGCTGCTGGTAGCGGACGATGTCGTAGCCGTCAGCCAGCTCGGGCACCAGTCCCTCGGTGTATTCCGAGAGCCCGGGCCCACCGTGCAGCACCAGGACCGGACGTCCTTGCCCGGCGCGCCAGCCCACCAGGCGATGGTCCCCCGCCCCGATCTCGAACTTCGACTCGGCCACCTCGCAGGTCAGTGTAATGGGGTGACCGCCTCATCGATCCGAGGCGTGCCGGCCGACTCAGGCGAGCCGGAGGCCAGCGCGGCTCAGCCGCTGCCGGAGCAGCCGCAGCAGCCGGCTGCCGCCCTGTGCCCCCGACCCACCGCCGAGCAGCAGCAGCCCCAGGAGGGCGAGCGGGGTGATCGCCTCGATCCCGGTCACCGCGGCACCTACCAGAGCAACCCCCGGCTCGATGGCCATGATCAGGGCGGCCATGGGGCTGGAGATGTGCCGCTGCGCCGCCGCCTGGACCGCGAAGGCGAAGGCCGAGGCCGCCAGGCCGCAGAAGATCACGTCCAGGAGCACGCCCGACGAGGGCGGCGCCAGGCCCCCGCTGAAGGGCAGCGCGAAGCCGAGGACCGCGGCCAGGGCGAGCAGCTGCCAGGCTCCCAGAGCCATCGCCGGCATCCGGTTGCCCAGCTGACCCACCAGGACCATCTGCAGTGAGAACGCCGCCGCCGCAACCAGTTCGAGCAGCAGCCCCAGGGCGGCCGAGCTCCCCTGGGTCGAGGCCGGCCCGGGCGCGCTGAGGCAGACCAGCAGTGAGCCTCCCACCGCCAGCAGTGCTCCGACCCACACCTTGGGGTCCGGCGACTTGCCGTGGAGCCCCCACTCCAGCGCCGGGGTGATGACCACCACCAGGCTGGCCAGGGCGGCGGCAACTCCGGGGGCGGCACCCAGCTCCAACCCCACGGTCTGGGTGAAGTAGGCGACCGCCAGCACCGCACCGAGAAGCAGCAGGTTCCCCTTCGGCGCTCCTCGCCAGCTCCGCCGGGAGGCCGGGGAGAGCAGGGCCAGCAGCGCCAGGGTGAGTCCGCCCAGGGCGAAGCGCAGGAACAGGAAGTCGATCACCGGATAGCCTCCGATCGCCCCCCGAGTCACCACGAAGCTCAGTCCCCAGACGAGCGCCGCCAGCAGCAGTCCCACGACGCCCAGGGTGGCAGGCTGCACCAGCCGACCATCAAACTGCGAGTCGAGATGACACCACCGGAGGAACTTCAGTACCATGAGCATGATGGTTACCGATCGTGGTATCTAGAGCAAGCCGCCCGAAAGATATTCGATACATTGAGCGCTGACCCGTTCCTGGACGAAGCCGATTCGGCGATCCTTCGGGCCCTGCAGGCCGATGCCCGCACCACCCTGGCCCGGGTGGGTCGCACCGTGGGCCTAGCGCCCTCCTCGGTGCACGAGCGAATCCGCCGGCTGCAGCGCGACGGGGTGATCCGGGGGTGGACCCTGGACCTGGACCCGCGGGCGGTCGGCCGCCCGGTGACTGCCTTTGTGGGGGTGGAGGCCGACGTCACCGGCGGCACCCTGGCCAGCCGGCTGCGGCAGCGCCAGGAGGTCGACGAGTGTCACAGCATCGCCGGCGACCTCTCCTTCTTCCTCAAGGTGAGGGCCGCCGACACCGAGGCGCTGCTCGCCCTGGTGGACTGGATCAAGGAGTTGCCGGGGGTGCGGGCGACCCGGACCACCGTGGTCCTCAAGATCGAGTTCGAGCGCCAGCTGTGGTTGGGGCCGGCGACGACCGGGGCCGGCGGGGGCTGAGTCGAGCTCCGCGGGGCGGCCCGGTCGCTGCCCTACTTGAGCAGGCGGGAGAGTCGCCGGTCAGAGAGGACGCGGCCCCGGGTCTGGCAGCGAGGGCAGTACTGCAGCGACCTGGTGGCGAAGGCGACCTGGCGGATGGTGTCGCCGCATTGTGGGCAGGGAAGCCCGGTGCGCCCGTGCACCCGCATCGCCGTGTGCTTTTCCGGCTTGAGCCGGTCGGGCTGGAGCCGGGACGCGAGCGCCACCGCCTCGCCGAGACGCTCGACCAGGCAGCGGTGCAGCTCGGCCACCTCGAGTCCGGAGAGGCTCGCCGCCGCGCGAAAGGGTGAGAGCCGGGCCAGGTGGAGCACCTCGTCTGAATAGGCGTTCCCCACCCCGGCGATGAGCGATTGAGTGGTGAGAGCGGTCTTGATGGTGCCTCTGGCCCTTTCCAGGATGCCGGCCAGCGCTTGGCTGTCGAGGTTCGGGTCCAAGGCGTCGGGGCCAAGCAGCGCCACCGGTCCCACCCGCTCGGGCTGCTCCACCACCCAAAGGGCAACGCGCTTTTCGCTGCCCATCTCGGTGACCTCGAAGCCTGGAGCGCCTTCGCTGCCTCCCAGGCTCTCGAGGCCTACGCGCAGGGTGAGAGGCCCTCGGGTTGGGCGCGCCACCACTTGGGAGAGACGGTCGCTCCAGTGCACCCAGCCGCCCCGGGCCAGGTGGAGCACGAGGAAGTCATGCTCGGCGCGCAGGCAGAGGTATTTGCCCCGGCGCTCCCAGCCCTCGACTCGTCGCCCCACCAGGTCCTGCAGGCCGGGGCGGACGGTCTTGAGGGCCGAGAGTGAGGCCAGTTCGAGCCGGGTCAGGTGCCGCCCCCGGCTCTGGCGATCGAGAAAGTGCGCCAGCGCCTCGAGTTCTGGCAGCTCGGGCACGCCTGCTGCTCTCCTGCCCTGGTCTCAGCGGCGGTCGAGTCCGAGCGCCGCTGAGACCCGCTCCAAGATCGCCAGGTGCTCCGCCGCCGCGGTTCTGCCGCCGCCCATGGTGTTGATCGAGATGTGGCTGGCTCCGGCCTCCCGCCAGGCGCCGGCCAGCTCAGCCAGCTCGGGGGCGCCCCCCGGTCCCCAGCTGGCCCGGCCCTCCATGCCCAGGGTGGCGGGATCCCGGCCCGCCATCTGCGCGCCTTCGGCGACCAGCGCCCGCGCCTGTTCCAGCCCCCTGGCCGGAGCGACCTGGGGGAACCAGCCGTCCCCCAGCCGCCCGGCCCGGCGCAGCGCCGGCTCGGACTGGGCTCCGAACCAGATTGGAATCGGCCGCTGCACGGGAAGCGGGTTGAGCCCCGCGCCGGTGACCTGCTCGGAGTGGCCCTGATGGCTGACCGAGGGCTCGCTCCAGAGCCGGCGCAGCAGGCCCACCTGCTCCTCGATCCGCCTTCCTCGATTCTGGAAGCGCCGCCCCAGCGCCTCGTACTCGACGCGGTTCCAACCAAGGCCCACCCCGAACCGCAGCCGGCCTCCGGAGATGATGTCCACCTCGGCGGCCTGCTTGGCCGCCAGCACCGTCTGGCGCTGGGGCAGGATGACGATCCCGGTCACCAGCTCCAAAGAGCTGAAGCCGGCCAGGTACCCGAAGAGAACCAGGGGCTCGTGGAAGCTCGAGTGGAGATTGTAGGGGCCCTTCCAGTTGCGGTGCACCTCGGGGTCGGCACCGACCACGTGGTCGTAAGCCAGGAGGTGGCTGAACCCCAGCTGCTCGACCCCCTCGACGTAGTCGCGGATGGCGGCCGGATCGGCCTCGATCTCGGTCTGGGGGAATACGGCGCCAACCTTCATGGGCACGGTTTATCAGGCCAAGCCGATGTGAGGGATGGCCGGGGAGGCGCGGCGGTCCCGCCATGGCTAGCCGCCAGCCGGATCCGCTTTACGCCGCCGAGGCCGCCCGGGGGCACACCTCAGCTTCCCCCGCAGGTGGCACCGCCGGTGGTCTGCTGATTAATGATGCTGGCCGATTTGAGGGTTATCGAGTTGCCCAGCAAGGGTTCCAGCGGGTGGGCAACGTAGACCACGCTCAGTTTGAGGGTGCACCAGCTGCTCAGACTGCCGCTGGTTACCAGCAGGCACAGCGAGGCGTCGCCGCTGACCGGGGTCTGCGAGAGCGCGTCGGCATCCTCACCCCCGGTGAATCCGCATGCCGAGTTCTGGGGGGAGAGGTTGCACAGGGGGTTGGGGTCGAGGCTGAGGATGTTGGCGGCATGCTGGGCGGCGGCGGTGATCGCTTGGGGGGTGCCGGACTCGCACTGGTCGCCTTTGTAGGTCCCCGAGGCCTCGGTCTGCACCAGCGGCTTCTCGACCAGCGCCTCGCGGGCGGCACCCTGGGCCCCGTCGGCGACCGCGGAATTCTGGAAGAAGAGGTATCCCGCGGCGATCACTCCCACCACCAGGGCGAAGAAGATCGGGGCCACCAGCGCAAACTCAACCATCCCCTGCCCGCGTCCACGACGCCACTTCCAGTACATGGCTACTGCGTCAGGATGGCCCCGGTCCCCTGGATCCCGGCGATCTCGTAGGGGCTGCCGGTGATCTTGAAGGTGCTGAAACCCTCGGTCTGGAAGGAGTCGACGATCGCGAGCCCGGTGATGTCGATGTCGCAGCCGCCGGCCGGGGTGAGGTGCGAGGCCTGGTCACTACCCTCGGTGCTGCCGCAGCTGAACCCGGTCCCGTCGGGACCGCCGGCGACGCCGTAGCCGGCGAGCAGCATGCCGCCGGGGAGGTAGGGGATACCCGCGTTGCCGTCCCAGTACTGCGGGCTGCTGCTCTGGCCCTGCTGGTCGCTGTTGTTGTAGAGGATCCCGGTGAGGTTGATGTCCGCGGTGTCGCTGGCCTCTCCATCAAGACCGATGTTGGCCGCCGAGACCGTGCTGTCGCCGCTGACCGGGCCCGAGAGCTGCCAGGTCAGGAAGTCGGACCAGAGGAAGCCGGTCCCGGTCGAGGCGGTCAGGTTGATGGTCCCCTTGCCACCCAGTTCCAGGGAGTAGTTGAGGCCCTGGTCGGTGGAGCTGTTGGGTTTCTTGGTCACCGCGTTGCAGTTGGTCCCGGCCGCCGCCTTGCTCACCGGAGGGGGCTCACTTCCGCTGCAGTCGGCGCTGTCCGCGGTGTTGGAGTCGCTCCCCGCGGTGTTGGGGTTGCCGCACCACTCGTAGGTGTCCTGGAGATCGCACTCGCCGCTCCCGGTGCCGACCGGCGGCTCGCCATCACCGGTGTTCTGGGAAAGCGAGCTGTCGGGCACCGCCTGCGCGGTCACGAAGAGCACGTCGTCGCCGGTCACGGTGTAGCTCTTGGGGGGCTGGATGACCGCTCCCTGCTCGAAGAAGTACATGCCCGCCTCGGGGTTGGGCTCGGAGTCGCCGGCCCACTGGGTGCAATTGTCGAAGACCACGTTGTAGTCGGAGTTCACCAGCAGCGGGTTGGTGTAGACGCCCGGGTAGTAGGTCTTGGTTGAGCCGCTGACGCTGGGCGCCGGGTTGAGGGCTTCGGTCGCACTCTCGCCGCTGCAGATGGCATTGCTCGGGGTGGGAGGTGCCGGAAGGTTGCTGGGATCTCCACTCAGCTGGCCGCCGCCGGTCCCGGCACCGTCGTTGCCGTCAAACGCGTAGTAGCTGATCTTGGTGTTGTTGGCGTTGGCGCTGCAGCTGATGGTGGTGCTGCTAGTGCCGTTGCCCGCCGGCTCGGGTGCCGGCGAGAAGCACCAGTCAAAGGGGTTCTTGGCATAGGACTGGATGATGCCCTCCACGTTCATGATCCCGTCCTGCTTGCCGTCGATGACGTCCACCTGACCGTCCGAGCCACCCCAGGTGGAGCAGCTCCTGGCCGCGTCGAGGCACCCGTTGCTGTTGTCGTAGATGGTTCCCGAGACGTTGAAGTCGCCGTCGCCGCCCTCGAAGATGACGTGCGCACCGTCCTCTCCCAGCGCGGCAATGGCGGTCAGGTTGCTGGCCCCGCTGGTGTAGGAGTTGATCGCCGCCGCCGAGGCCGCGGTCTTGAGGGTGGTGAAGCCGATGATCTGAGTCATGAAGGCGGGCCATTGCGGCGCCACGGTGACGTGAACCCCGCAGGCTCCAGTCGGTGCGGCGCCGGGCTCAGCCGTGTCGGCGCCCGGAGTGTTGACGTAGAAGTAGTCGGAACTGTCGGGCTGGTACAGGGGGTCGCCGTTGGAGTCGAGGTAATAGGCGACCCAACCGGTGCCGCTGAGGAGGCTGGTGGAGGGCGAGTTGCGTGTCACCAGGTCGTCGATGACGCTGGCGATGGTGGCGTTGTCGACCTGGCTTCCGGAGTCACTGCAGTTGGGAAGCAGCTCGGCAGCGGCGGCGCCCGCTCCGAAGTCGGCGGCGTTCTGCGCCTGGCGGTACTCGTACAGTCCGTAGCCGCCGTCGATGGCGATTCCCACCGCCACCACCAGGACCAGCAGGCTGATGGCGAAGAGCACCATCACCTGGCCCCGCTGGCGGGGTGCAGTGCGGCCCCGGGCGCCGAGGCGGCCGCGCCAAATCCACGACATCGGGGTCATCCGGTCTCCGACTGGGCGGTGGCGGTCCCGCTCACGGTGATCGAGGGCACAATCGGGATGTAGGGATCAACCGACTCAAAGATCTTGACGGTGGTGAGCTCTTGCAAGGTGTAGTTGGTCCCTGGGGAGTTGGTGACTGTGACGCACGTCGTGCCGTCGGCCGTGGGGCACTTGAACTTGACGATCCCCTGCTCATCCGTGGCCGCGGTGGTGGCATCCTGGGCTTCGGTGGTGGGGCTGTCGTTGGCCTCGTAGGCGGCCTGGGCGGCGATCGCCGCGGAGCGGGCCGCCTGGGTGAGGTTGATCACCGACACCAGCATCTGACCTCCGGTTGCGGCGAGGCCCAGCAGCAAGACCGCGATCGGGAGCACGAGCGCGAATTCGGTAATGGCCTGGCCTGCCCGGCCGCCCCGAGGGGCGCGCCGTCCAGGACGAGGCCCGCGGTCCGGAGCATCGCTGGGCGAGTTCATTTGGTGTAGCGTCAGGTTAGCGGTGGCCGTCCTCTGGCCGACGATCCAGTCGTGTCAAGGATTGGTTACGACTTGGTGAGATGAGCTTCAGGAGGTGTGCTTGGATCGCGGTGCGACCTCGGCATCGCTGCCCCGAAGTAGGGAGCTGGTCGGGATCCTGCGCCAGAGCACCACCTACCTGGAGCGCGCGGGGGTGCCCAGCCCGAGGTTGGAGGCGGAGCTCCTGCTCAGCCACTCCCTCGGGGTAAGCCGCCTGGATCTCTACCTCCAGTTCGAGAGACCACTCTCCCCAGACGAGCTGGCGCCACTCCGGGAGCTTTTGCGCAGCCGAGCCCGCGGTCGGCCGCTGGCGTACCTGGTCGGCGAGAAAGAGTTCTACGGCCTTACCTTCCAGGTCTCCGAGGCTGTCCTGGTGCCCCGTCCCGAGACCGAGCTGCTGGTGCGCCTCGCGATCGCGGCGGCTTCGCACCTCGACCCTCAAGCCAGAGCCCTAGATCTCGGCACCGGAAGCGGTTGTGTCGCGATTGCCCTGGCGGTGGCGGCACCGGGGCTGGAGGTGGACGCGGTCGACGTGGAGGCGGGAGCGCTGGCGGTCGCCCGGGGCAACGTGGCGCGGCATCGGCTGCAGGACCGGGTCACCCTGCACCACGGCAGCTGGTCTCGACCGGTGCTGGGGGGGAGTGGCTACCAATTGGTGCTGAGCAACCCGCCCTACGTCTCCACCTCTGAGTGGCGGGCGCTCGAGGCCTCGGTCCGCGACTTCGAGCCCCGCTCGGCACTGGACGCCGGCGAGGACGGGCTGGCCGCCTATCGCGAGCTCCTCCCGGAGGTGGCGAGGGTGGCCGCCCCCGGGGCGCAGGTGCTGCTGGAGTGCGACCCGCGGCGGATCTCGGAGGTCGCGGACCTCTGCCGGGCCGTCTGGGCCGGATGCGAGCTGGTCAGGCACCAGGACCTCAGCCAGCGCGAGCGGGTCCTAGAGGTAACCCTGGGTTGAGCGGTCAGCTCTGGGGCGACGACCCAGCCGGGGTTGCCCGAGCCGCCCGCGCGCTGGCCCGGGGCGGGGTGATCGGGTTTCCCACGGACACCGTCTACGGGATCGCCTGCGCCGCCACCGACGGGGCCGCCGTCGAGCACTTGTACCAGATCAAGCAACGGCCGTCCGCCCAGCCCCTGATCCTGATGGCCGCGCACCCGCAGGAACTCAGAGTGTTCGCCTGCGTCACCCAGCTCGCCGAGGAGTTGGCCCAGCGCTTCTGGCCGGGGCAGCTCACCCTGGTCCTCAGGGCCACCCCCCAGGGCGAGCTGCTGCGCGGCGGGGGCACGGTGGGAGTGCGCATCCCCGACCAGCCGGCGGCCCTCTCGCTCCTGCGCAGCGCCGGGCCGCTGGCGACCACCAGCGCCAACCGCCACGGCGAGGAGACGGCTTCCGACGGGAGGTCGGCACTGGGCCTCCTGCCGGGCCTGGTCGGGGCCATCCAGCTGGGCAATTCGAGCTCGAGCGAGGGCCCACCCTCATCTATACTCGACCTCACCCGGGACCGGCCCGTCCTACTTCGAGAGGGCAGGCTCAGCGCCCGCGAGCTGGGGGTCTCCACCGCGCACCGAAGCCCTGAGATTCGGAGGGACTGAGATGGCGATTGCAGAAGAGCGGCTCAGCGCCCTGCACCGGGCCGACCCCGAGCTGGCCTCGCTGCTGGAGCAGGAGCTGGACCGCCAGCAGTACACCCTGGAGCTGATCCCCTCCGAGAACGTCGCCAGCCCGGCGGTGCTGGAGGCGGTGGGGTCGTGGCTCACCAATAAGTACGCCGAGGGCACCCCCGGCAAGCGCTACTACGGCGGCTGCGAGGTGGTGGACCAGATCGAGTCCCTGGCTCAGCGACGGGCCACCGCGCTCTTCGGGGCGGAGCACGCCAACGTCCAGCCCCACTGCGGCAGCAGTGCCAACATGGCCGCCTACATGGCCTTCTGCCAGCCTGGCGACACCATCTTGGGGCTGGACCTCAGCCACGGGGGACATCTCAGCCACGGCTCTCCGGTCAGCTTCAGCGGCATCATCTACCGGGCCGAGACCTACGGGGTGAGCCGCGACAGCGAGCAGCTCGACTACGACGAGCTGCAGCAGCGGGCGGAGCAGGTCCGCCCGCGAGTCCTGGTCGCAGGAGCCAGCGCCTACCCGAGGGTCTTCGACTTCCCGAGGCTGGCCGAGATCGCCCACGGCGTGGACGCCGTGTTGATGGTGGACATGGCCCACTTCGCCGGGCTGGTGGCGGGCCGGGCGCATCCCAGCCCGGTGCCGCACGCAGACGTGGTCACCCTGACCACCCACAAGACCCTGAGGGGGCCCTGGGGCGGGATGATCCTCTGTCCCGAGGCACACGCCAAGGCCATCGACAAGGCGGTCTTCCCCGGGGTCCAGGGCGGGCCGTTGGTCCACGCCATCGCCGGCAAGGCCGCGGCCCTGCAGGCCTGGGCCGAGCCGGAGATGGAGGGCTACGCGCAGCGGGTGGTGGCCAACGCCAAGCGGCTGGCCCAGGGCCTGCTCCAAGCGGGGCTGCGACTGGTCAGCGGCGGCACCGACAACCATCTGATGCTGATCGACCTGCGGCCCCTGGGGCTGACCGGGCGCCAAGTCCAGGAGGTCTTCGACCGGGCTCGGATCACCGTCAACCGCAACTCCATCCCCTTCGACGAGGCCAGCAAGTTCAACCCCAGCGGGATCCGCCTGGGGACGCCCGCGGTGACCACCAGGGGAATGGGGTTGGAGCAGATGGACGAGATCGCCGCCCTGATATCTCGCACCATCCGCAACCTCGGAGACGAGGCGGTCGAGCGGGAGGTGGCGGCCCGGGCGCGCGTTCTCTGCGAGGCCTTCCCACTGCCCTACCGCTGAGCCGGCCCCCACCTTGCCCACCGCCACCGACCCCTACCTGAGTGCCCTGCCCATCCTCCTGGTGGCGGCTGGGGTGACGGTGGCCGCGGTGCCGCTGGCCAAATGGGTCAGCTTCAGGGTGGGGGCGGTGGCCCGGCCCGGTGGCCGTCACATCCACAGCCGACCCACGGGGCGTCTCGGGGGCCTCGCGATCATGCTGGGGTTCGTGGTGGCGACGGCCATCTTCGGGAGGGGCGTCCGGGACTGGGTGGAGGTGGTCCTGATCGCGGTCCTGGTGACCGCCCTCCTGGCCTTGGACGACATCCTGGGCCTTGCCTTCTGGACCAAGCTGGTGATCCAGGCGGTCTGCTCCCTGCTGGTGGCGGGCGCATTCACCATCGGGATCCACTCGATCAACCTGCCCGGGTTGGCCATTTCCTTGGCCTGGGCCGCGATTCCCGTCACCATCATCTGGCTCATGGGGATGCAGAACTCGATCAACCTGCTCGACGGAGTGGACGGACTTGCGGCCGGGGTGGTGGCGATCGTGGGCGGTGTCCTCTTCCTGGCGGCGGTGAACCGGCTCGGGGTGGAACCCAGCCAGGGTGGGGTGATGCTCTTGGCGGCGGCCCTCATCGGGTGCTGCCTGGGATTCCTGATCTTCAACTTCGCCCCGGCCCGGATCTTCATGGGGGACTCGGGCAGCCACCTGCTGGGGATGCTGGTGGGAGTGATCACCATCCTCGGGGTGGCCAAGGTCACGGTGGCCCTCGCACTGTTCATCCCGGTGCTGGCCCTGGCGCTGCCCATCGGCGACACCGCCTTTGCGATCCTGCGGCGGCGGCGCCAGGGGGTGGGGTTCGCTCACGCCGACGCCATGCACTTGCACCACCGGCTGCTGGCGCTGGGGCTGACCCAGCGGGAGACGGCGATCTCCTTCTACCTGGTGACCGCGATCCTGGGCTGTGTCGGCCTGGCGGTCTTCGGCCACCGCAAGATCCTCGCCGTGGCCCTGGCTCTGCTGCTGCTGACGCTGGGGCTGCTGCTGTGGAGGATCTGGCGCCGCGGAGGCTTCGCCTTCCAGAAGCGGGCCGGTGCCGAGTCCCGGGGCCTGGACCATCCCCATGTCTGAGCCCACCCCGGAGCGGAGCGGAGGCGCTCCGCCGCGTCTCGAGGTCGAGGGCCGCTCGCCGCTCCGGGGGAGGGTAACCGTGAGCGGCAGCAAGAACGCCGCCCTGCCGCAGATGGCCGCTGCCATTCTCACGAATGGCCCGCTGGGACTCGAGAACGTGCCCGCCATCGAGGACGTCGAGACCATGTCGGGGCTGCTCCGGGGTTTGGGAGCGAGCGTGGAGCGCTCCGAGGGGCGGGTGGAGATCGACGCTCGGGGCATCAGCCGCACCGGGCCGGAGCCCGAGCTGGCCCGGCGGATGCGCGCCTCGCTGCTGGTGCTGGGTCCACTTCTGGTCTCCCGCGGTGAGGCGGTCCTGCCGCTGCCCGGCGGAGACGACATTGGCATGCGCCGGGTCGAGCAGCACCTCGAGGGACTGCGGGCGATGGGTGCCGAGGTGGTGGAGGATGAGTTCGGGATCCGGGCTCGGGCGAGCCGGCTGCACGGGGCCCACGTGCAACTGGACATGCCCACGGTCACCGGCACCGAGAACCTGATGATGGCGGCGGTCCGGGCCGAGGGAATCACGGTCATTTCCAACGCCGCTCGGGAACCGCACGTGGTCGACCTCTCCCTCTGTCTAAGAGGTATGGGGGCGCGGATCGCCGGCGCCGGGGGGGACCGGATCGTGATCGAGGGAGTCTCGCGGCTGCACCCCACCGAGCACCGGGTACGGGCCGACTACATCGAGGCCGGGACCTTCGCCATGGCGGTGGCGGCCACCGGCGGGGAGGTGCTCATCGACCGGCTCTTCTGCGAGGACCTGGATCAGGTGCTGCGCAAGCTGCGCCGGGCCGGCGCCCAGGTGGAGGAGGGAGGTAACTGGCTGCGGGTCGCCAGCCCCGGGAGGCTGCGCGGGGTGGACATGACCACCTGGCCCCACCCCGGCTTCGCCACCGACCTGCAGGCCCAGTTCGTCGCCATGATGACCCAGGCGGAGGGGCAGAGCGTGGTCTCGGAGGCGCTATTCGAGAACCGCTTTCAGCACGTGGAGCAGCTGCGCCGGTTGGGGGCGAAGATAACCCTGCAGGGCCGCAGCGCCATCATCGCTGGCGGCGCCCCGCTGCACGGGGACGACCTCAGCATCTCCGACATCCGCTCCGGAGCGGCCTTGGTGATCGGGGCGCTCTGCGCCGAGGGAACCACCCGCCTGGACAACGTGCACCATCTCGACCGTGGCTACGAGGACCTGGTGGGCAAGCTCACCGGCCTGGGGGCGAGCCTGCGGCGCAGTCCTGGCCGGGCTGGGCCCTGAGCCGCCGTGGCCCCGCGCCGCTTCGGAGTCGAGCTGTCGCCGGACCAGGTGTCGGTGTGGGCCAGAGGCGACGGACTGGTGCTGGACGAGCCCGCCGTCCTGGCCCGCCAACGCGGCAGCGGGCGAGGGCTGGCCTTCGGCATCGCCGCCCTGGAGCTGGCCGCTGACCGAGCCGACGAGGTGGAGCTGAGCTGGCCGCTGGGGGTGGACCGGCTGGCTGACCCGGAAGCGGCGGAGCAGCTGCTGCGCCAATTAATCATCCGGGTTGTGGGCCGGCTGCTGTTCTCTCGGCACGAGCTGATGCTGGGGGTGTCGGCCGAGCTCTCGACTGCCTCCCGGCGAGTTCTGCTCCAGGTGGCGATGGCCTCGGGCGCCCGGATGGCCCACATGATGGACCTGCCCTTGGCGGCAGCCCTCGGCGCCGGGATGCCGATCGCCTCCTGGGTTCCCATGCCCCTGCTCTTCCTCCTGCCCGGGTCCGCCCAGGGCGCGCTCGTCTGCCATGAGGGGCTGCTCGGCCATGGCGCCCTGGCGGCGCCCCGAGGAGGCTGGGAGGGGACGGCAGGGCTGCTGGCGCTGACCGCCCTGGTCCGGCGGCTGCTCGACGAACTGCCTCCCGAGCAGCGCCGGGGGGCGATGGAGTCGGGGATCGCGCTCGGCGGCCGTGGAGTGACCCTGCCCTTGGTTGGTGACCACCTCAACGCGGCGACGGCTCTTGAGCCCCACGTCCTCGCCGACCCCAGCTACTGCGTCGCCAAGGGCACCGAGGTCGCCCTGGCCCGGATCGATTCACTTGGTAGCGAGGGCCTGCTCTACCTGCGCTGAAGGCGCGCGGCGCTCCAGAAAGCTGTGGTCGTTGCTGGCGAAGCCTGGTTTGACACGACGCCAAAGCCATGGCTAAGCTCAATCTAAGACGTAGCTTAGCCTCGCCTAAGTGACGAACCAGCCTGCCTCCCGATGGGCGCCATCCCTGCCGCTCGCGGGGCGGGTCCAGGGAGGGTGCCGGCAGCAGGAGGCCACGTGCTACGAGTCAGCCGGAGGACCGCCCGGCGGATCGGCATCACCGCAGGGTCGGCGCTCCTCGCCACCCTGCTGGCGGCCTGTGGGGGGGGTGCCGCCGCAAGCCCGACCACCCTCATCCTCTACAACGGGCAGCATCCCGAGACCACCGACTCCCTGGTGCGAGCATTCGAGCAGAAGACCGGGATCAGCGTAGAAACGCGCTCCAACGACGAGGATGTCCTCGCCGACCAGATAGTCGAAGAGGGGGCCAACTCCCCCGCCGATGTCATCTACACCGAGAACTCGCCGGCCCTGGAATACCTGCAGTCGAAAGGGCTCTTGACCAGGGTGTCGGCCTCGACGCTGGCCCAAGTCCCGGCCCAATACAATTCCCCCAAGTCGGACTGGGTTGGCGTCTCGGCCCGGGTCAGCGTCATCGTCTACAACACCCGGCTGCTGCACCCCAGCCAGCTGCCAACTTCGGTGATGAGCCTCGCCGATCCCCGCTGGAAGGGGCTGCTGGGGATCGCCCCTGAGGAGACCGACTTCCAGCCAATCGTCACCTCGATCGCCCTCCACTACGGCAAGGCGGCAGCGCTGAAGTGGCTCAAGGGGGTGAGCGCCAACGCCGGCTCCCACGTCTACCCGGACAACGAGACGATCACCTCCCGGGTGAACTCAGGTCAGGTGGCGATCGGGATCATCAACCACTACTACTGGTACCGGCTGCGAGCCGAGCTGGGCCAGGCGCAAATGCACTCGGCGATCGCCTACTTCGCGCCGGGCGACGCGGGCTACGTGATCGACGTGTCGGGGGCGGCGGTGCTCAAGTCCTCGCGGCACCGCCGGGCGGCCCAGGAGTTCTTGGCCTTTCTGACGAGCCAGCGAGGCGAGGAGATCCTCGCCCACAGCGACAGTTTCGAGTACCCGCTGGGCTCCAAGGTGGCCAGCGCCAAGGGCCTGCGGCCTTTCGCGAGTCTCCAGCCGGTGCGTCTCAAGATCGCCCAGCTGGGGGACGGCGCCGCCGCGGTG
>JBOHUH010000176.1:0-12721 GCA_050733915.1 Candidatus Dormibacteria bacterium
GGCGCCACGCCTACAATTTCCACCGTCCCCACCGTTCGCTGGGACTACAGCCGCCCGCGGTCTTCGCCGCGGCTTTTAACAGCCAGAAACTCTCACCCACTCTGGACTGACAAACGGGGTCCCCTCACCAGCACCGGGCTCGGCGGCTGCCGCTGCCGCCGGTACTCCCACGGACCCGGCTCCGCCTTTCCCGGGGCGGTTCACCTAGACCTTGAGAGCTTCATGGTGCTGAGTCTGGAGCTCGGTCACGACCCACTGGGTGATCGATGAGCGTGAGAGCGTCTGGGAGCGCAGACTTAGTGGCCCGCCGTAGCGGGCGGGTAAGCTTCCAGCTTCGAGAGTGCAGCATTAGATCGAGGAGATGGTCTGCGGAGTCGGCGTGTGCCTGGGCCACCTCGCGGTCCCGGTACAGACGTGCGAGTTGGTTGAGAGGGATCTTGAGAGCTCGGTCGTACCGGGATGACTCGATTTGGGCTCTTGCCTGCCTCTTGCGAACCCTTTCGCTCGAAGCCGAGATCCCAGCTCGATGCCATCGACGCCACTCTGCGACTGGGACGGGGATGAAGGCGAAGTCATTCTCCACCGCTATGTCCAAGAGAAAGGCCCAGTCCTCGAGGCCCCATAGTTGCGGATCGAACCGAATGGACTGCTCCACGAGCACAGAGCGTCTCACCGCAATGGTGCAGGGTGGAATAAAGTTCTCGGCCGCTAGCCTCACCACGTCGAACGGGAAGGCAAACGATTCGCGCAGCTGAGACGCTCGGAATCCGTCCCGCGTGCTAGCACCTTCGACAACCTGGCCGATTCCATACGCTACCGCACACTCGCGATGTTCACGAAGGTATGGGAGCAAGTGACTGCCGAAGGCTGGGAGATAGACGTCGTCGTCGTCCAGTACCCCGACAAATTCGGCGCTGGCACGATCTAGTCCACGGTTCAGCCGCTTGCCGCGGCTCTCAGCCTCTGGCGCTGTGATCACGTCACAGTGGAGACTACTTTCCAGCCTCTCTGTGAGATCAACCACGGCTGGTAGATAGTCCGGGTCGCGGGTGTCGACTATGACGAGGGCACGAACCGCCGGTAACCGGAGGGCGACCAGCGACGCCAGTGCTTCTGTGAGGAGGGCGAGTCGTCCAGGCATGGTGCGGACCAGCACATCTAGGTCGAGGCTCTGGTCGGACGTGGCAACCTCACTCACACTCGACCATCACAGAGAACTGGCAATGATCAGTCTCTCCATCGTGTCTGACTCCGGCCGAGATCATGACGTGTTGAGGCGCAGGGGTCATCCACGTAGACTGCGCACCAGCCCAGCGCAAAACCTGGGTCGGCCTGTCCAAGCCATGCCGAGCGATGGTACTTCGGTCCCAAGCTCAGAGCGCGAGCGGAGGCCATGATTCGGGTAGTCATTGTGGGCTCACGCGCCCGGCGTCCCGATTGGCAATCTTCCGCACGAGTGATCGGCCAGCACGTGGCTCAGCCTTATCTGGAGCCGTGGCTCCGTCAACCCTGGGAGCGAAACACCTCTCAGAGGGTGACAGGCTGACCTTTGGCGACCACATCGCCTCTGCGATGAGTTCGCGATCCTAGGCACCCGTCGATCGGAGGTTGACTCCTTAGGTGCTCGCGCTAGCGAAGGAGGTGGGTACCTGAAATTGAGCACCGAAAACTCTGGGCTCGCCTGGCTGGTCCCCGCGTGATTATTCCCGGTAGGGCGTGCGGTGGGCTTGCCTTCGCAAGGCTGCCTTGAAGGCATCTGAGTCACGAGCAGAGCCGCGCAACGTCGCGCCGGGCCGTGGACCTGGCTCTGCTTGCCCGAGGTGCCTCCCGCTCGCGCGACGCCGCAGGCATCGTCGCTCCGATCCCTACTTCTTGGTTTCCCAGAAGATCCTGGCCATCTCGTCGACCTTGGACCGCAGCTCGGCAGCCTTTTCAGGGTCGATGTTCTGCTTAGTGGCTGAAGCCGCCTTGAGGGTCTTCCAGACCAGGTCGTGAAGCTCCGGGTACTTCTCCAGGTGCTCCGGCTTGAAGTAGTCGCTCCAGAGCACCTGGACCTCATGCTTGACGCGTTCCGCATGCTGCTCCTTGACCGTCACCATCCGGGCGAAGGAGTTGCGGCTCGCCTCCGAGCCGTCGTCAGGGAGGGCCTTGATCTTGGTGACCATGGTCTCCACGGTCTGGGCGGCCAACTGGGCCTCATGCGGGTCGTAGATGCCGCAGGGGATGTCGCAGTGAGCGTGGGCCACTCGCCTGGGGGCGAGGCGCGCCGTCAATCTGGCAATCATGCTGAACTCCCTCATTCCCAACTTCGCCGGGCCCTGAGTAGGGTCCCGGTCAAACGTACCATCACCCTGTGCCTCCCAGCAAACACGCTCGGCGCTGCGGTGCAGTTCGGAGTTGGTGGCCCTTCCTGGTCGTGGTCGAGGGGGCCAGCATGGAGCCGGGACTCCCCTCGGGAACGTGGCTGCTGGTGGTTGGCGCAGGCGCGACCTCGCCGAAGGTGGGCCAGGTGGTTGTCGCCGAACACCCGGACCGTCCAGGCTTCGAACTGATCAAGCGGGTCTCGGCACTCAGCCGGGATCGGGGCCTGATGTGGCTGGCCGGGGACAACCCCCGGGCCAGTACCGACAGTGATGAGTTCGGCCCAGTTCCGCTCGGGTTGCTGCGCGGGTTGGCCCTACTCAGGCTTAAGCCCACCCCTTGGCACTGGATGCAGGTGGAGCCGGACCGAATTCGCGGGCGCGACTAGGCAGTTCGCCTGCACCGGAGCTCACGAACTGGCACCATAAGCCCCGCCATGAACGAATCTGACGCACCGAAACCGCCCGCTCCACCCGCCACTCCCGATCCGCCGCGAGAGGCTCTGGTGAGCCCGCTCGTGGTCACTAAGAAGGACAAGAAGCGCAAGAAGAAGATCTCCCGGGAGCCACCGCGGGGTCGGGGCCGCCGCTGATCGCGAAGTCCAACCGCCCGGATCACCGCCTGGCCCTGGCGACCGCTCGGTACGCCGCCCAGGCCGGCGGCGCCGTGATCAAGGCGGCCGGGGTCGGCTCTCACGCCACCCAGAGCAAGGGTCCGGGCGACTATGTGACCGCGGCCGACCGGGAGAGCGAGGAGGTCGTGGTGCGGATCCTGTCCTCAGTCTTCCCGGAAGTGCCCATCCTGGCTGAAGAGCGGGGAGGGGAGAGGTTGGAGTTCGGGTGGGTGGTGGACCCCCTGGATGGGACCACCAACTTCAGCCGGGGGTTCCAGATGGTGGGTGTCTCGGTCGCCTTGCTGGAACGGGGCGAGCCGGTGGTGGGGGCGGTGCATGCGCCGTTTTTGGGCTTCACCTTCACTGCCACGGCTGGCGGCGGCGCCCGCGACCAGGCGGGCCGGCGACTCAAGCTCCAGGATCCCGAGCCCAGCGCAGCGGTGGTCTCCACCGGATTCCCGTTCAAGACCCCAGAGCGGGTGCACCGGCTGGTGGAGACCCTGGAGCGGGTACTCGGCACAGTTGAGGATGCCCGCCGCACCGGGGCGGCGAGCCTGGACCTGGCCCTGACCGCGGCGGGAGTCTTCGACGGCTACTTCGAGCTGGGGCTGAAAGTCTGGGACATCGCGGCGGGCGCACTGCTGGTCACCGAGGCGGGGGGAGTGGTCTCGGATTGGGATGGCAAGCCTGGGCTGCCTCGGAGCGGCGACATCGTCGCAGGCTCGCCCTTGGTCCATGCCGCTCTCCTGGACGCGACCAGTAGGTGCTAGGAGACGACCGTGACCTGTCCCTCAGTTCCCGAGCCCGCCCGCTTGCCATTCACCTGGGGCTGGAGCCGCAGGGTGTAGCTCCCCGGGTGCAGGGGAACCAAGGTGATCACCACCGGGACCACCGAGTTGGTCTCGAGAGTACCCCCGCAGGAGCGCCCGTGGCGCCACTCGCTCCCGGCGGTGCCCAGGAAGGTGACCCGCAATACCTTGAACTCCGGGGTGAGGTTGCCTCCGACGCAGGCGGGGCTCATCGCGCCGCCCGAGGTGGCGTCGAGAGCGAAGGTGAGGGTGCCGCGCTGCCCGACTCGGAAGTCTCCTCTGGGCAGCTTGCCGTTGAGCTGGGCCTGGGGCGGCCCCTCGCCGGTGGTGGCCTGCTTGAGGCTGTTGATGGTGTCGAAGACAGAGGCGATCAGGATGAACGCGATCACCGCCAGGGTGATCCACTTGCCTGGGGTGAGTCTGGGAAACTGCAGTCTCGCGGGGTTCACTCGCTCCCGAGCGTAGCGGGTCCCCGGATCGAAACCGGGAAGTGGAGGAGGTGAGGCTTGCCATTCGTCGAGCAGGTCGTGGCGGGCGAGATCCTGGACTCTAGGGGTAATCCCACTCTGGAAGTGGACGTCCTCTTGGACTCCGGAGCGGTTGGCCATGCCGCGGTGCCCTCGGGCGCCTCAACTGGGGCTCACGAGGCCGTCGAGCTGCGAGACGGGGACCCACGGCGCTTCGGGGGGCGTGGGGTCCACCGCGCCATCGCGGCGGTCAACGAAGTTCTGGGCCCCTGCGTCGCCGGCGTAGACGCTGCCGACCAGCGCGAGGTGGACCGCCGGCTCATCGAGGCCGATGGAACGCCGGACAAGTCCCACCTCGGCGCCAATGCCATCCTGGGGGTGAGCCTGGCGGTGGCCAGCGCCGCGGCGGCGGCCGAGGAGTCGCCTCTCTACCGCTACCTCGGGGGTGTGGACAGCTGCCTGCTGCCGCTACCCCAGTTCAACATCCTCAACGGAGGGGCGCACGCCCGCACCTCGGTGGACTTCCAGGAGTTCATGGTGGCCCCGGTGGGGGCGGTGAGTTTCGCGGAGGCGCTGAGAGCTGGCTCAGAGGTATTTCAGGCGCTCCGGCAGGTGCTCTCCCAGAAGGGACATGAGACCGGCCAGGGCGATGAGGGCGGCTTTGCCCCCAATCTCCGCAGCAACGTCGAGGCGCTGGAACTGGTGCTGAGCGCCATCGAGCGGGCCGGCTACCGGCCCGGCGAGGAGGTGGCCTTGATGCTGGACCCCGCCCCCAGCGCGCTCTACCGAGAGGGCACCTACCACCTGGAGGGGGAGGGCAAGACCCTCAGCTCCAGTCAGCTGATCGACCTCTGGGAGGACTGGATCCGGCAGTACCCCATCATCTCCTTGGAAGATGGCCTGGCGGAGGACGACTGGGGGGGCTGGACGGAGATGACCGAGCGCTTGGGTGACCGGGTGCAGCTGGTAGGCGACGACATCTTCGTGACCAATCCCGAGCGCCTGCAGAGAGGCATCGACGAGGGCGTGGCCACCGCCATCCTGATCAAGCTCAACCAAATCGGGACCCTCAGCGAGACCCTTGACGTGGTGCAGCAGGCGCAGCGCCAGGGGCTGGGGATCGTGGTCAGCCACCGTTCCGGGGAAACCGAGGACACCACCATCGCCGACCTCACCGTGGCAGTGAGCGCGGGGCAGATCAAGAGCGGCGCCCCCTCTCGGGGGGAGCGCACCGCCAAGTACAACCGGCTGCTGCGGATCGAGCGCCAGCTGGCTGGGTCCGCCCGCTTCGCCAGGGGTGACTGGCTGCGCCGGCGCCCGCGGTCCGCTCCCGCCTGAGAGCTCCGACGGCGACTGCTACAGTGAATCGGATGCCGAGTTCAGCCGAGAGCGGGCTGCAGGTCCTGCCCGCGCCCCCAGGCCGGGGCATCGCCGACTGCATCGGCAACACCCCGTTGCTGCGGGTGCGGCTCTTCGAGCGGCAGGCGCCCGATCTGCTGGTGCTGGCCAAGGCGGAGTTCATGAACCCGGGGGGTTCGGTCAAGGACCGGCCCGCCGTCCGGATGGTCAGGGAGGCAATCCGGCTGGGTCAGCTGGGTCGGGGTCAGGTCCTGCTCGACAGCACCAGTGGCAACACCGGGGTGGCCTACGCCATGCTGGGAGCGGCGCTCGACTTCCCGGTCCAGCTGGCGGTGCCCCGAAACGTCGGTGAGGAGCGGCGCCGGCTGATGCTGGCCTACGGCGCCGAGCTGACCTTCAGCGACCCCCAGGAGGGATCGGATGGGGCGATCCGGCTCTGCCGCGAGATCGAATCCCACAACCCGCGGCGCTACTTCACCCCCGACCAGTACAGCAACCCCTTCAACTGGAAGGCGCACTACGACACCACTGCGGTGGAGATCTGGGAGCAGACCGACGGCGAGATCAGCCTCTTCCTGGCCGGGCTGGGCACCTCGGGCACCTTCATCGGCACCGCCCGGCGGCTCAAGGAGTTCAACCCGGCGATCACCTGCGTGAGCCTGCAGCCCGAGGACGCCTTCCACGGCCTGGAGGGGCTGAAGCACATGGCCTCCGCGATCGTGCCGGGGATCTACGACCCCTCAGTTGCCGATCGCAACCTGGACGGCCCCACGGGGCCCGCCTACGATCTGGTCCGCCGGCTGGCGATCGAGCAGGGTATCTTGGCCGGGCACTCCTCGGGCCTGGCGCTGTGGGGAGTTGAGCAGTTGATTGAGGAGGGCCTTCGCGAAGGTGTGGTGGTGGTGATCTTCCCCGATGGTGGCGGCCGCTACCTCAGCTCCGGCCTCTACGGCTCCCGGTGAGCGTGGTCGCGGCGGGGGAACTGCTCTTCCCGATCGAGCTCTATGGGCGGATGTCGGGCCTCGCCGAGACCGCCTATCCCTTCGAGGGTTGTGGGGTGCTGGTCGGCCGTTTGGTGGGTGACCTGACCCTGGTGAGTCGGGTGGTGGAGGGCCGCAATCTGGTCCAGGACCGCCGCCACGACCGCTATGAGCTCGATCCCCGGGACATCATCAGGGCGGAGCGGGAGGCCAGGGAGGTCGCCCTGGACGTGATCGGCTTCTACCACACCCACCCGGATCACCCCGCCCGTCCCAGCCAGTTCGACACCGAGCGGGCCTGGCCCGGCTACCACTACGTGGTGATCTCAGTGGAGCAGGGCAAGGCGGGTGACGCCACTGCTTGGAGGCTGGTCGAGGGGGAGGAGCCCAACCGCTTCCAGCAACTCCTCCTCAAGGTGGGCGAGAAGGGTCCGGACTATAATCCGGTCGGTCTTGTGGCGGAGACCCCGTGAAGTCCGCGATCGGCATCCTGGAAGTGGTGCTGGCGATCCTGGTGGTCGTGACCATCCTGCTCCAGACGCCCAAGTCAAGCGGCCTTGGCGGCACGATCGGGGGCGGGACCGACATGGGTGGCGGCTATCGCACCCGGCGCGGCCTGGAAAGGGTGCTCTTCCGCTGCTCCATCTGGCTGGTGGTCGCCTTCGGTTTGGTGGCCATCGTCCAGATCCGGCTGGGCAGCGGCTAGACCCCGCTCCCGACCGCGGCTTCGGGGCCAACCATCCCCTCCGCCGCCTCGCCCTCCTGGGCAGCCTGCTGGTGATCCTGGGCGGAGCGGCGGCGCTGACCATCTCCTTCCGCAGCGCCGCCACCCACCAGGACTACGTAGAGGCCCTGATCGCCCCGGTCGGGCCTTCCGCCCTCAGCCCGCTGCTAAATCCCACCGACCCGGTGGCCCAGACCGTGGGCGCGCTCACCGGCAGGGGCCTGATGCAGGCTCTGCCCGGCGGTGCCCCGCGCCTGGGTCTGGCCACCAGCTGGCGCTCACTTGACGGGGGCACCCGATACCGCTTCACCCTGTCCCGGACCCGGCGCTGGTCTAGTGGCCATCCGATCACCACCAAGGACGTGGCGTTCACCCTGGCGGTGCTGCAGTCGTCCAAGTTTCCCAACTCCGACATCGCGGCTCCCTGGACCGGGGTGTCGCTCTACGCCAGCTCGCTCTGGGCGGGAACCTTCGTCTTGCCCGGGCCGAGCACCAGCTTTGCCACTGCGGCGGAGGTACCGCTACTGCCAGCCGCCCACTACCACTCCGACCCGGTCCAGTTCTTCCGCGGTGACCAGCACACCATCGCCCTGTTCCCACCCAGCGCCGGTCCCTTCCGAGTGGTCGCCAACACCCCCGATCAGATCAGCCTCAGCCGCAACCCCGACTTCCGTCCGCGGCCGGTCCTGTCCGCTTTCACGCTCCAGCTCGAGCCCAGCGCCGGGGCGATTGACGCCCTCTTCGCCAAGGGGAGCGTCGATGGCTGGCTGGCCGCCACCCCCAGCGACCTGCGCGGACTGCCCGACGGTTTGCTGCGCTCCCGGATCACCACCTACGACTTCGTGGAACTGCTGATGAACGAGCAGGCGGCGCCGCTGGATCAGCTGGCGGTCCGTGAGGCGATCGCCGCGACGGTCAACCGACACTCGCTGCTCAAAGCCGACCTGGCGAGACTGGGCGATCCGCAGTACGGCCCGCTACCCGACTCCATCCCCTGGGCAGGCAGCTACGCTTACCGGCCCGGCGCGGCCGGCTCCCCCGGGACCATCCTCGAGGGGGCGGGCTGGCGGCGCTCTGGCACTTCGCACCTCTGGGAGAAGGATGGCCGCCCGCTCACACTGACCCTGGACGTCCCCGACCTGGATCCCCTGCCCACCGCTGCCTCGGGGGTGGCCTCCCAGCTGGCCCGAAAGGGATTCTTGGTCAAGGTCAAGGCGCTGCCCAGCTCCGACTTCGTTTCCGGCACCCTCTCCGAGGAGCGGTTCCAGGTGGCGCTGGTGGGTTTCGACAACGGGCCCGACCCGGACCTAACCGCCCTCTGGGGATCTGGAGTCGAGCCCGGACAGTCGCTCAACTTCAGCGAGTCGCCGCCGGATCCATTTCTGAACCACGCCCTCGCCCAATTGGCTACCGCCGCAACCGAGCCGACCCGGGAGAGCGCCTACCTCGAGGTGGCCAAACGGCTCCACCTCGACCTCCCCGCGGTGTTCCTCTACACGCCGGTCGACGTCTACGTGCACCTGAACTCGGTCCATGCGCCGGGGGCGGCCACCCGGGGCGACCCCACCCAGTGCTTTCGGAAAGTCGCGAAGTGGAGTCTTTAGGGTTGGGGGCCTGGCAGTCGTCTGACTAGGGGGGAAAGGCGGGGTCCGGTAGGATTCGCTGCTGCGGCCGGGATGGTGAAATTGGTAGACACGCAGCGTTCAGGGCGCTGTGCAGGTCACTGCGTGCGGGTTCGAGTCCCGCTCCCGGCACCATCTCGGGCTGGGGCCTTCGGCCCAGGTGGGGTCCCCGGACCCAGCTCCTCTCACCGCGACGGGTCTGACCGATTGGGAGAGCGTGGCGCGGTGACCGGGGACCGGCGGGATATGCTGGCGAAGTCGGGGAGCAGCGCGGACACCGACGGGGAGCGAGAGCTTGAGCATGGACCCAGGCCCCCCTTTGGGGGACGAGCAGGGTCGGTCGCCCGAAGGCGGCGGACAGAACGTGCCCTTGCCCTGGGTGCCGCCGTCAGCCTCGCCGCCGCCGCCTCCACTCGGCTCCTGGCAGGAAGATGATCCCCCGCTTTCGCAGGGAGGGGGCGGGGTACGCCGGCGCAGTCCGCTGCGGCGGGCGGTCTCGATCTTGGCAGTGGTCGCGCTGATGGGTCTTATCGGGTCCGGTACCGTCCTCTTCGAGTCCGACCTCCATGGCTCGGCGAATCCCACCGCCGGCAGCGGGCCTAGCCCGAGTCCGAGCCTGGCCACCTCGACTCCCACCAACGCCACCGAGCTCCTCCGCGCAGTGGCGGCTACCGACCTCCCCGAGATCATCATGGTGGTGTCGGTGGGGGCGACCTCGGAGGAACTCGGCACCGCCTGGCCGCTTGACGGCGACGGCGACTTCCTCACCAATGACCATGTGGTCCACACCGGGCAGAGCTTCCACGTGGTGCTGGCGTCGGGGCAGCAGTACGCAGCGGACGTGGTCAACGACGACCCCGGGTTAGATCTCGCCGAGATCCACGTCTGGGGTTTCAGCGAGCAGCCGCTGCCAATCTCGGACGCGCTGCCCCCGATGGGGGAGCGGGTGGTGGTGCTGGCGGCCCAGGGGGCGACCGGCCACGCCCCGGTGACCGACTCCCAGGTCAACGGGCTCGATGAGAGCGCCCGGGTCACCGATGCCGCCCCAGGGGAGCTCTCAAGCTACTCGGGAATGATCCGCATTCGGGCCCGGATCTTTCCCGGCAACAGCGGGGGTCCGGTGATCACCCCGGAGGGCCAGGTGGTGGCCATCCTGACCCTGGCGGCCGCCAGCGGCCCGGGGGCCTTCGCGATCCCCATCGCCCACGTGGACGCGGTGATCGAAGGCTGGCTGAGATCCTGAGTACAGGCTTAGAATCTGCCTTCCAGGCCTCACTTCGATTGACGGTCTCTCGTCACCTCTGGCAAGATCCACCGGGGACCGGTGGTCCCCTCCGACGCCTTGCTCGGAGACCTGGACCTGATCGCCGCTGACCTCCGCTGGTGGCCAGGGCGAGGGAGTGGTGCGGATGACCCCAGCCCGACGCCCTGACGGGCTGACCGTTCTGGTCCTCGGTGCCGACGGCTACATCGGCTGGCCAATGGCGATGCACCTCTCCCGCCTGGGACACCGGGTGGTGGCGGTGGACAACCTCGCCCGCCGGCGCTGGGACAAGGAGGGCGGCACCTACAGCCTGGTGCCGATCCGCCCGATGCCCCAGCGGGTGCGCCGCTGGCAGGAGCTGACCGGCCACACCATCGACTGGCGTCGGGCGGATCTCACCGACTTCGCGGCGGTGGATGGGCTCTTCGCTGAGTTCAGGCCCGCTGCGGTGATCCACTTCGCCGAGCAGCGCAGCGCCCCCTTCTCGATGATCGACCGGGAGCACGCCGTCTTCACCCAGGTCAACAACGTGACCGGCACCCTGAACCTGCTCTTCGCGATCCGCGACCGGGTCCCGGACTGCCACCTGATCAAGCTGGGGACCATGGGCGAGTACGGCACCCCCAACATCGACATCGAGGAGGGCTACCTCGAGATCGAGCACAACGGCCGCCGCGACCGGCTGCCGTATCCCAAGGTACCGGGCAGCTTCTACCACCTCTCCAAGGTGCACGACAGCGCCAACATCCACTTCGCGTGCCGGATCTGGCGGGTTCGGGCGACCGACCTCAACCAGGGGGTGGTCTACGGGGTGGCGACCGAGGACACCGGGCGGCATCCCGACCTCAGCACTCGCTTCGACTTCGACTCGATCTGGGGCACCGCGCTCAACCGCTTCTGCGTTCAGGCGGCGGTGGGCCAGCCGATCACCGTCTACGGCAAGGGGGGACAGACCCGGGGCTACCTGGACATCCGCGACACCATGGCCTGCATCACCCTGGCCCTGGAGAACCCCGCCGAGCGGGGCGAGTGCCGGGTCTTCAACCAGTTCACTGAGCAGTTCAGCGTCAACCAGCTCGCCGACCTGGTGGCCGCGGCCCGGGCCCAGCACGGGCTGGAGACGGAGATCGCCCACATCGAAAACCCCCGCGTCGAGGTCGAGGACCACTACTACAACGCCAAGCACCAGCATCTCCTCGACCTCGGGCTGAAACCCCACTTCCTGGGGGATACCCTGCTGGATTCGGTGATCACCAAGGTGGGCAGCCACGCCAAACGGGTGGACTCCGAGCTGCTCAGTAAGCCCAGCGTCAGCTGGCGCACCGGGGGCAACGAGGTCTGGAAGAAGTACTCCGGCCGCGAGCGCCCGGCGGTCGCCGGCAACCGGCTGGTGCGCGGGGGATACGCCCGGGTCAAGGCCGCCGTCTGAGCCTGACCGGGGTCCGCTTGGAGGCCGAAGCGGCCGGGTAAGATCAAACCAGGTCGACAAGCAGCCGAATAGAGGTGTCCAGTGAACGAGCGCCAGTACGAGATCGCGGTGATTGGCGCGGGCCCGGCCGGTCTCACCGCTGCCCTCTACGCCGGGCGGGCCCTCAAGCGGACGGTCCTGCTGGAGGCGGGTTTGCCGGGCGGCGAGCTGCTAAACACCGAGGACGTCGAGGACTACCCCGGATTCGCTTCGATCAAGGGCCCGGCCCTGGCCGCCACCATGTCCGAGCACGCGCTGGCCTTCGGGGCGGAGCTGGTGACGGCGCGGGTTACCGCGGTCATCCCCCAGCCGGACGGCCTCAAGCGGATCGAGCTGGAGGAGGGTGAGCCCTACCTTGCCGAGACGGTGATCATCACCGCCGGGGGTCATCCCCGCAAGCTGGAGGTCCCCGGCGAGGAGGAATTCGCCGGTCGCGGGGTTTCCTACTGCGCGGTCTGTGACGGTGCGTTCTTCAAGGGTCAGCGCCTGGCGGTGGTCGGCGGCGGCGACGCCGCCTTGGAGGAGGCCACCTACCTCACCAGGTACGCCAGCGAGGTCACGGTGGTGCACCGCCGCGAGGCGTTCCGGGCCCAGCCCCTTCTGGTGGAGCGGGCCCGCCAGAACGGCAAGGTGGACTTCCTGCTGGACCGGGTGGTCGAGGAGGTGCAGGGTGAGTCCGGGCGGGTGGTACGGCTCAAGCTGCGTCACCTCCCGAGCGGTCGCTCTGAGGACCTGGAAGTTGGTGGTGTCTTCATCTTCGTGGGCTTTTTGCCCAACACCGGGCTGCTCAGCGTTCACGCCGACCACGACCCGCAGGGCTACTACCTCACCGACGCCAGGATGATGACGTCGGTCCAGGGGGTCTACGCCGCCGGCGACGTGCGCTCCCAGCTGACCCGACAGGTGACCACCGCCGTGGGCGACGCAACCACTGCGGCGGTGGCGGCCACCAAGCAGGTGGAGGAGCAGCGGGAGGCGGCGCTGGCCAAGGTGTCGGTCCCGGTGGGCGGCTGAGGCTTGGCTCCCAGCAGCATCGTCACCAAGGGCGGGGACC
>JBOHUH010000177.1:0-30004 GCA_050733915.1 Candidatus Dormibacteria bacterium
GCGCGGGCTTGCCATCCCCATGGGCGTGGCCGGGTCCGGGGCAGTGGGTCTCACCCCGGCCACGACGAACCGCGGCGGCGCAGGGGCAGCGAGGCCGTCCGCAGGTCAAGCCGGCAAGGAGGTCGGCAGCGGTGGTCACCTTGGCCCCTCAGCCGGTGGGGAGCAGCCGCACTCCTGGCAACCGTCACAGTGACAGGGACCCCAGTCGCCAGAACGTGGCGAGCACCCCGAGCAGGCACAGCCGCAACGATGCCAGCCGGCTCCGCCGGGGACGCGGAAGAACTTGCACCCAACGCTGGTCAACTCCGCGACCTTGGCCTCGTCCACGTAGACGGTGCAGCCCCACGACTCCGGGCACTGCTGGGCGTTGGGATTGAGCGCGATGCTGCTCGCCCGGGTCGGCAGCAACTTCCTGGCGGTCATTAGAACGCGACCGCGTCTGGCGCGTCGGATTGGCTGGGCCCGGGGTCGCGGTCGACGCCCCGCGCCGCCGCCTCCTCGTCGTCCTCGTCGGCTTCGTCGTCGGCGATCTGGGCGGCCAAGTTCCTGTTCGGGGTGTGTTGCGCCTGCTCCCAGGCAAGCCGCTCCGGCGAGGCCTGGTGGCCGACCTCAAACGGGTCCCAGAGATAGACCTTGTCCGCCTCGGTGCCATCCCGGCCGCCCTCCAGGACGATCAGCTTCGCCCGTACGCCGTCGGGCTGATCCTTCAGAGCCGTCCAGATCCGCTGGAGGCCGCGCTCCCGGAACGCGCGCCTGGAGAGGGAGACACTGACCGCGCTCCCATCGGCGTGGCGGAGGTGGTAGACGATCTCCGGCCCGAACCGGCCCTCGCGGAAGTCGGCGCCGAGGATGGTCACCGGTTCATCGACCAGGTCGCGGGCCTTGGCGTAGGTGGGGTAGTTGCCGGTCTCGGCTTCGTGTACCATCGGCTCTGTTCTCCTTTGTGCCCGGGGCTGAATCCCGGTCGCGGTCGTGGTTGCGTTGGCATCGCCGAGGGCTCCTCGCTCTCGGCGATCCTGTTTAGTGGGCTGGGGTGCGGTTCCCTCGAACGGGCGGACAGATCGCCTCGGCGCCGACCAATGGAGGGTTGCGGGCCAGCACTCTTGCGATGGCGGCGAGCGTGGAGGGACTGACCCGCCTGCCTGAGGCTGCGTGGCAGATCGTTGCCTGCGTCCGATGCGACTCGATCGCTAGGTCAGCCTGGGTAAGGCCCCGAATTGCGAGCTCGCGGCGCAGGGCGGCCCCGTCGATGGGGACGCTCACCGGAGGGCTTCCTGTTCGCGGCCCAGGAGAAACTGCTCCAACACCGCGATCCGGACGACCCGGCGGCCGCCAATTTTGATGGTGGGCAAAGTTCCAGCCGCGGCGAGATTCCAAATTGTGGCCCTGGAGATCCCGATCCTGCGGGCAGCTTCTGGCAGCGAAATGGCAATCTCGGTCTCGGGCGCGGGCGTTGCAGTTATCACAGAGCACACGCTAGACGAGCTAGGACCGCTTCGGTAAACTCAGTTCGTGTCGGAATCGTGTCGCACAGGGCCGACGGCCCAGACGGTCGGGACGCAACTTAAGCGTCCTTCAGGTGGGTTCCGGCTGCTGTGGAGCGGCTACCGAGCGTCCCAGGAGGCACGTCCCGGGCCTGGCGAGGCATGGCTGGCTCCCTGTGGGGTACCAGAGCCGACACGCGCCGGGTCCGGGCTGATGAGGCAGTTCGCTGATCTCCACGGTCGCAGCGACGTGGCCGTGGTCAAGTTCGCGAGCCGCCACGGCTGGCTCCGGAGCAGGTGGCCTGACGCCGCCGACCCCGACCCGACGGCAGGGCCGCTCCGGGCCGACCGCCTATCTGACTGGCGGCGCGAGTCCGCCGACGTGGCGGAGCTGATCGGGCTCGCCGAGGACGCGGAGCGGCTCCGGCGCCACGGCAGCGAAGAGGACCGCCGCAGGGTGCTGGAGCACTTCCAGGCATACGGCGAGACCCTCTGGCTCGGACCACCCGGTGAGTCCGTGCCGGGCCGGGTCGCGCCGGCCCAGGGCCTGCGGCGCGTGCCCCTCGAAGAGGTGTTCTGGAAGGTGCCCGAGGGAGCCAACTACAGCCACGCACTGGCCTTCACCTGGCGCAGCCGGCACGCGACCATGTACCTGCCCTATCCGGGCCCCGGGCAGCCGACCTTCCGGGTGGCCGGACGAGGCGCAGGTGCTCCGACCTGGGGGTCCGACCTGACGCTGGCAGATGGCCGGGCGCTCTCCGAGCTGGCGATGTTCGCGGTCGGCTGCATGACAGAGTGGGTGCTGGTGAGCGAGACCCACACGACCCTCACCCTGCGGCGTGGGATCCGGGCCGCCCCCAGCTCGCTGGTCGGGGCGGTCTACCTCGGGCTCGCCCGCGAGCTGCTATTCGCGCACGTCGAGGAGGATCGCGTCTGCCCAGCCTGCGGGGAGCGTTTCACGGCCAACCGCCGGAACGCCCGCTGGTGCTCTGAGCCCTGCCGCTCAAGAGGGCAACGGCTGGGCCTGTCGGCGCCGGGTAGCGCGGCGGTGCGGGCTGCGGCTGCGAGTCGACGAAAGCGCCTGGCAGGAGAGCCCCGATGAGCCGGACCACCACGGTCCGGGACGCCGAGGGGAACCTGGTCTCCACCTCTACCACCAGGAGCGGCTGTGGGAGCGGCTGCGGCTGGTGGCTGACCGCCCTGGTGGCCATCTACGTCGTCGCGGCTCCGGCCATGTACTTCCACCCGCTGATCTGGGAGGTACTGGCCTACGCCTTCGAGGGGGTGGTCGCCCTGGCCGCCCTCGCCGCCTACCTGGGCAGGTGGTCGGCCCGCAGGCGCAGGAGCCGGGCTCAGTGAGCCGCCGGTCCTCGGGCGCGGTCTACCAGGAGCCGCTGGGGCTGGGCTGGCTCCCGCGGATCCTGCTGCCGCCAGCGTTCCCCTGACCGCCCTCTGGGCTGCCTAGTCCTTCCCCAGCAGCACCCGCATCGCCGCCTGGTAGTCGTCGCTGCTGTCGAGGTGGCTGTAAACCGACTGGATCATCGAGAGGTCGGCATGGCCGAGCACCCGCTGCAGGCCGATGATGTTGCCGCCCCGCCGGAGCCACTCGGTGGCAAAGCTGTGGCGGAAGATGTGGGGATAGGTCCGCTTCTCGAGGCCTGCCTCGCGGGCCAAGACCCGGACCGCCTGCTCGGCGCCGCTCTGGGTCAGCGGTCCGTACTGCCCGTCCGGACTCTTTCGCAGGGCGACGAACACCCGGTCGCCACGCTCGGCTCCGCGCCCGGCCAGGTAGCGGCGCAGTCGGCGGTGGAGGGCGGGGGAGAGGGGCACAAGCCGGTCACGTTGGCCCTTGCCATGCACCTTGAGCGCGAACTCCCCGCGTTTGGGCTCCCAGAGATCCTCGGAGCGTAGGGCGAGCAACTCGCCCAGCCGGAGCCCGCAGTCGGCCAGGACCCTGACGATTAGCTTGTCACGCTCGGCCTTGGCGGCATTCTCCATCCGTTGGATCTCATCGCGGGAAAGCACTTCGAGCATCCGGCGATCCGCCTTGGGCAGCTTGGGGCTGGCGCCGACGGGGGTGTCCGCGCCGTCGGGCTTGGCGACCCAGCCGAGGAAGACCCTGACCGTCCTGACATAGGAACGGATGGTCGCTCGGCTCAGGGGACCGTTCCTGCCCTGGCGCTCGGTGAGCCGGGCGGTGAACCGGCCCACCAGCTGAGCCGTGAGCTGGTCGGGCCGAGCGATCCCCTCAGTGGCGAACCAGGGCAGCAGCTCCCGGTGGAGAACATCCTCATACCAGGCGACGGTGCGGACGGAGAGCCCCCGGGCCCGGCAGTCGGCCAGGAAGTCGGCGGCCAGGCTCTCCAGGGCGGTGGGTGTTTCGGGTTCGACCACGCTCAGTTTGGGCATCTCGGTCTCCGCTAGAGCAGCAGATTCGCTTACAGAGCATCTAGCGTCTGAACCACTGCTCGGTAGCGACATACACGTCGGATTTTATACCCATTAGCAGCGACATACAAGTGAGATACACACAAGGCCCCTGAAGTAGGGCTGAAGTGAGAGTGGCGCGCCCAGAGGGATTTGAACCCCCGCACCCAGATCCGTAGTCTGGTGCTCTATCCGGGCTGAGCTATGGGCGCAGGCGCGGAATCGATTCTAGGGCGTCCGCAGCGGGAATCATTCCGGGACCGGTGCCATTGCCCGCTGCTCTAGGGCCCGCGTGGCCGCGATCCGGCAGCCGAGCTGGTCCAGCACCGCGTCCAGTTCGTCGCGCAGCCCGGGGTCCAGGGTCACCGGGTGGTTGTCCAGCTCCCGCAACAGGGCGGAGAGCTGCAACGCCTTCTGCTCGATCTTGGCAACCGTCTGCCGGGAGTCCACCCTCGGCGACGGCGTTCCCACCAGTTCCACCATGTCTACCTCCATGGCGGGGTCACCTGGCCCCGGGGAATATCCTGCGGCTGGCGGTCAGCTCGCCTACCGGGCATGCTACCGCCGCCGGCCTTCGATGTCGAGGATCGCTGGGGCCGGTGGGGGCGGGCGTGTCTGCCCCCACCGGGGACCTTCCCAGCCTCAGCCGTCGACGGCCGCGCGCCGCAGCGGATGGGTGAAGAGATGGAACAGGCGCACCACGATCAGCGCCGCCAGGGTGTAGATCACCAGGGCCAGCAGCGCTGCCCAGAAGGTGGTGTGGCCCAACTGGTACATGCCCCCGCCGAAAAGTCCCGTGAAGGGGCTGGCCAGGCTATCACCCACACGCCCCACCACGGACACAAAGCCATCTCGGCTCACCGCGGTAGCCCGGAAGATGAAGTCCAGCGCCAGGAAGGCGTCGACGATCAAAACGCTGAGCAAGACCATCTCGCCCACCCTCAGCCCGGCCCATCCGGAGACGCGGCGGCGCCGGATCTGGCGCTGCGGCGGGGGGGTGCTGGTAGCTGTGGTCGGGGCCGGCCTGGTGCTCCGCTCGGTCGGCTGCTCCGGGGGCGCCTTAACTTCCATGCTCACGACTGTTCCTCCCTAGTCCAGGTAGGTGACCGTCCGGCCGCCGAGGGACCTGCCCTCACCCCTAGCAACGCAGCAGGCCGGACCGCGTTTCAGCGGGGGAAGGTGCGCCTGCCGATTGGCTATACTCGGCGCCGCGCTTCGGCTGCCCCGCAACCGGCCGGCGCGGATGGCGAAATGGTAGACGCGCGGGGCTTAGAACCCCGTGGGGTAAAACCCGTCCGAGTTCGATCCTCGGTCCGCGCACAGCTACGCTTGTCCGGAGCAGCATGAGTCCCCAGAGTCCCCCCGCGAGCGCCCTCGAGGTCAACGTCCAGCGCCTGCCCGGATCCCAGGCCAAACTCACCGTGGAAGCTCCGCCGGATGACGTGGAGCGGGCGCTGGGTCTGGCTCTGAGCCACCTCGGGCAACGCTACCGGCTGCCCGGCTTCCGGCCGGGCAAGGCCCCTGCGGCGGTGGTCGAGCGGGCGGTCGGGTGGGAAGCGGTGCGCCAGCATGCCATCGAGGACCTGCTGCCAGAAGTCTGGGCCCGGGCCGTCGCCCAGGTGGAGCTGGAGCCGGTCTCCGAGCCCGAGGTCAGCGAGGTGGTCCTGGAGCGCGGGGAGCCCTTCCGCTTCAACGCCAGCGTGGTCCTCCGCCCTGACGTCGTCCTCGGCGACTACCACCGGATCAAAGTGCCGGTGGAGGTGGCGGAGGTCACCGAGGCGGACGTCGACGGGACCCTGGAGGCGTTGCGGCAGCGCTATGCCCAGCTGGAGGACGCCAGCCAGCGTCGGGCCCAGTCGGGTGACGTGGTCACCGCCGAGCTGACCATGCGCCACCAAGACGAGGTGGTGGGCACCCCCTCCCAGCTCCAGACCCTCGATCTGGAGCAGGGGGACCTGCTCCCCGGGATGGCCGAGCAACTGGTGGGGGCGAAGCAGGGCGACGCGGTGGAGGTCACCTTGACCCTCCCTGACGAGTACGCCCGACCGGAGCTCCGGGGAGAGATGGTGGTGATCACGGCCGAGATCAAACAGATCCAGTCCAAGCAACTGCCGCCCCTGGACGACAACCTGGCCTCGATCGCGGGGCACGGCGAGACCCTGGCCGAGCTGCGCCAGTTCGTCAAGGATCAGCTGACCGAGGAGTCCCGCCTGGAGGCCGAGCGGTCCCAGGAGGCAAAGGCCCTGGAGGAGCTGGCGGGGATCTCCCGGGTGGAGGTCCCAGAGGTGATGATCCAGGCGGAGATCGACCGCCAGATCAAGGACTTGGAGCTGCGCCTGTCAGCCTCGGGGATCTCGCTGGAACAGCTGCTCGCGTCCGACGCCAAGCAGCTGGAGCAGCTGCGGGGGGAGCGCCGCCAGCCGGCGGTGGAGCGGGTCCAGCTGGAGCTGATCCTGGAGCAGGTGGCGCGCCGGGAGGGCCTGCAGGTCTCCGACGCCGAGGTTGATGAGAGCCTCGGTCGGATCTTCTCCAAGAGCGCCTCGAAGGAGAGCCGGCGCCGTGCTCGCGAGCCGCTGCGGCGCGAGCTCCTGCGCGGCGCCTCACGGCGGCTGGTGGCGGCCTTGGCCAGGGGCGAGCGAGGGGAGCCACCACCCCAGGGCTAGTTTCGAGACCCCTGGGTATACTCGGCCTGTCGGCGGGCGACAGCTGGTCCGGCCAAGTCACGGCACCAGGAGGTGAACATGGCCCTCGTTCCGATGGTCATCGAGACAACCAGTCGGGGTGAGCGCGCCTTCGACATCTACTCAAGGCTGCTCAAGGACCGGATCATCTTCATCGGCACCCCCATCGACGACCAGGTGGCCAACCTGGTGATGGCCCAGATGCTCTACCTGGAGAGTGAGGAGCCCGACCGGGACATCAACCTTTACATCAACAGCCCCGGGGGCTCGGTCTCCGCGGGACTGGCGATCTACGACACCATGCAGTACGTCAAGCCACGGGTGAGCACCTTCTGCATGGGCCTGGCGGCGTCCTTCGCCTGCCTCCTGCTGGCCGGGGGCGACAAGGGGCTGCGCTTCAGCCTGCCCAATACCAGGATCATGATGCACCAACCCTCGGGCGGGTTCCAGGGTCAGGCCTCGGACATCCAGATCCAGGCTCAGGAGATCCTCCGGCTGCGCCGGATCCTGGACCAGATCCTGGCCCAGCACACCGGCAAGCCGGTGGACCAGATCACCCGGGACTCGGACCGCGACTTCTACATGTCTCCCGAGGAGGCCCTGGAGTACGGTCTGATCGACCACATCATTACCGGCCACCGCGGCCTCGAGAAGGTGGTGGCGACCGGGGAGGCGGAGGCGCCGGCCGCCAAGCCGGAGCCGGTGGCGGCTCCGGAGAAGATCCCCAGCCCCCGCTGAGCACGGGATACCCAGAGGGACCAGGTGACAGTTCGAGAGATCGGCAACCGAGGTACGCGGGGTAACCTGGCACCGACTCCCGTGCTGATCCGGCAGCCGGGCCAGCGCTGCGACTTCTGCGGCGGCCTGACTCCGGCCGCGGTCGCCGCAGGGCCGCACCCTGACGGCCCGGTGATCTGTCCTCGCTGTGTCGCCGCGGCCGCTCGGCAGTTGACTCGGCCGGGCGGGGGAGACGCGGCATGACCGAGCGCGAGGACCGGCGCCGCCACACCCGCTGTTCCTTCTGCAACAAAGGGCAGGAGCAGGTGCGCAAGTTGATCGCCGGCCCCGGGGTGTACATCTGCGACCAGTGCATCGAGCTCTGCCAGGAAGTGCTCGAGGAAGACTCGAGAGCGACCCCGGTACGACGGCCCCGGAGCAGCGTGGTCCCCAACCCCCAGGCCATCTGGAATTCCCTCAACCAATACGTAGTCGGACAGGACCCGGCCAAGCGGGTGCTCTCGGTGGCGGTCTACAACCACTACAAGCGGATCAACAGCGCCCGCGAGGCGGGCGACGTGGAGCTGCAGAAGTCCAACGTCCTGCTGGTCGGCCCCACCGGTTGCGGCAAGACCCTGCTGGCCCAGACCCTGGCCCGGATCCTCGATGTTCCGTTTTCGATTGCCGACGCCACCTCGCTCACCGAGGCCGGCTACGTCGGCGAGGACGTGGAGAACATCCTGCTGCGGCTGATCCAGGCGGCGGACTTCGACATCGCCCGGGCGGAGCGGGGGATCATCTACATCGACGAGATCGACAAGATCTCCCGCAAGTCGGACAACCCCTCGATCACCCGCGACGTCTCCGGCGAGGGGGTTCAGCAGGCGCTACTCAAGATCCTCGAGGGCACCGTCGCCAACGTGCCCCCGCAGGGAGGGCGGAAGCATCCTCATCAGGACTTCATCCAGATCAACACCGCCAACATCCTTTTCCTGTGCGGGGGCGCCTTCGACGGCCTGGAGCGCATCATCGACCAGCGGGTGGGCCAGCGCAGCATCGGCTTCGGCAGCGAACAGTCGGGCGCGCGCAACAAGCAGAACGCCAAGATCCTCCACGAGCTCACCGCCCAGGACCTACTCCGCTACGGCCTGATCCCCGAGTTCGTAGGCCGGATGCCGATCCTGGTCACCCTGGACTGCCTTGACGAGGACGACATCACCCGGGTGCTCACCGAGCCCAAGAACGCCTTCGTCAAGCAATACCAGAAATTCTTCTCGCTGGACGATGTGGAGCTGGTCTTCGAGGAGGGCGCGCTGCGGGCGATCGCTCGCAAGGCGATGGCCATGGGCACCGGGGCCAGGGGGCTCAAGAGCATCCTCGAGTCGGTGCTGCTCAACAGCATGTTCGAGGTGCCTTCACATCCCGAAGTCAAGCGCTGCGTGATCACCGAGCGTTCCATCGTCGAGGCGACCGAGCCTGACCTCTTCCGGGAGGAGGAGTTGCGCGCCGCCTCCGCCTGAGCGGGGCCGAGGCCCCGGCATGGGCGCTGCCGCTAGACTGTGGAGCCATTCCAGTTGAGTTGCGCCGCGGCGCGCGGCTGCGCCGTGAGGGTCTGATCCATGCCGATTGCTAGCGTCCTGGGATACCCGCGCATCGGGAGATCCCGTGAGTTGAAGAAGGCCCTGGAGGGCTTCTGGTCAGGCCGACTCGATGCCGCCCAGTTGGAGGCGTCGGCCGCCGCGCTCCGGTCGGCTCGGTGGCGCGCCCAGGCTGCAGCTGGGATCGAGCACATCCCCAGCAATGACTTCTCGCTCTACGACCACGTTCTGGACATGGCCCTCACCGTTGGTGCCATCCCCGAGCGCTTCGGCTGGGACGGGGGGACTCCCACCCTGGACCTGATGTTCGCCATGGCCCGGGGATCGCGCGGCGCCACCGAAGTGGTGCCCCTGGATATGACCAAGTGGTTCAACACCAACTACCACTACCTGGTCCCCGAGTTGGCGCCGGACCAAGAGTTCAGGCTGACCTCCCGCAAGGCGGTCGCGGAGTTCTCGGAGGCGAGGGCACTGGGAATCACCACCCGCCCGGTGCTGCTGGGCCCGGTGACCTTTCTGCGGCTCAGCCAGGCGGAGCACCGCTCCCCCCTGGAGTTCTTGGATCGGCTGCTGCCGGTGTACGCTGAGCTCCTCGCCGAGCTGCGTGGCGCGGGGGCGGAGTGGGTGCAGATCGATGAGCCGTGCCTCGGCCAGGACCTACCGGTCGAGGTCCTGGAGGCTTTGGAGCACTCCTACGGCAAACTGGGCGGAGCCGCCCCAGGGATGAAGGTGTTGCTGGCCGCCTACTTCGCGGGGGTGGGTGGCAACCTGGCCGCCGCCCTGGCGCTGCCGGTCGATGCGGTCCACCTCGACCTGATCCAGGGTCCGGCGGATCTGGAGCCGGCCCTAGAGCTGATCCCCGAGGGAATGGCCCTCTCGCTGGGGGTGGTCGATGGCCACAACGTCTGGCGCACCGACCCCGACCGCGCCCTGGAGCAGATCCAGCGGGCGGTGAGCAAGCTGGGCGAGAGCCGAGTGCTGGTGGCGCCTTCCTGCTCTTTGCTGCACGTACCCGTCAGCCTGGATGGGGAGTCGGGGCTGGACCACGAGCTGCGCTCCTGGCTGGCGTTCGCCGAAGAAAAGCTGCTCGAAGTCAGCGCGCTGGCTCGGGCCGGCCAGGGTATCCCCGAGGTGGAAGCCCAGCTCGATGCCAGTCGGCGTGCCTGCGCAAACCGGCGCAGCTCGCCCCGGGTCACCGACCCCAGGGTGCGGGCTCGGCTGGCCCAGGTCAACCCGGAGCACCTCGCCCGCCCCGGTGACGGTCCCGCCCGTCGCTTGATCTGGCGCCAGGGGGTCTCCCTGCCGGCGATGCCCACCACCACCATTGGCTCCTTCCCGCAGGTGGCCGAACTGCGGCAGGCGCGGGCAAGGCTCCGGCGCGGAGAACTCCGTGAAGAGGATTACGACCGCCTCATTGAGGCGGAGATCCGCCGGGTGCTGCAGGTGCAGGAGGAGATCGGGCTCGATGTCCTGGTCCACGGCGAGCCCGAGCGCAACGACATGGTCGAGTACTTCGCGGAGCACCTGCAGGGCTTCGCCACCAGCAGCGGCGGCTGGGTCCAGTCCTACGGCTCCCGCTGTGCCAAGCCGCCGATCGTCTTCGGGGATGTCTCCAGGCCGGAGCCGATCACGGTGCGCTGGACGGTATTCGCCAAGCAGCTCACCAAGCGCCCGGTCAAAGGCATGCTCACCGGCCCGGTCACGATCCTGCTTTGGTCCTTCGTAAGGGACGACCAGCCCCTGAGCCAGACCTGCGCCGAGATCGCACTCGCCCTGCGCGATGAGGTGGCGGACCTGGAGGCCGCCGGGATCAACGTGATCCAGATCGACGAGCCCGCCCTCCGGGAGGGATTGCCGCTGCATCGGGCCCAGCAACGTGGCTACCTGCGCTGGGCGGTGGACGGCTTCCGGCTCACCGCGGCGGGGGCTGGTGCCCAGACCCAGATCCACACCCACATGTGCTACTCGCAGTTCGAAGACATCATGGACGCGATCTCCGAGCTCGACGCCGACGTCCTCTACATCGAGGCCGCCCGCTCGGGGATGTCGCTGCTGCAGGCCTTCGCCGACCATGGCTACACCAACGAGGTTGGACCCGGCGTCTACGACATTCACTCGCCGCTGGTGCCCACCGCAGAGGAGATCGCCGCCCGGCTCCGCAAAGCGGCCCAGGCAATCCCTCCGGAGCGGCTCTGGGCCAACCCCGACTGTGGACTCAAGACCCGGACCTGGGATGAGGTGGAGCCCTCACTACGGAACCTGGTCCAGGCGGCGCGGCAGGTGGCGGCCGAGCTCAACGCGGTCTCGCCGGCCCGCTCCTAGCCGGGCCCCGGGAAAGTCCGGTGGAGGGTGCCTACCAACCCGCGGCAACCGAGCGCCGCTGGCGCGAGCGCTGGGCGGAGCTGAAGCTGGGGGCCGCTGACCCCAGCAGTCCCAAGCCGGCGTTCTCGATCGCTTTGCCGCCGCCCAACATCACCGGGTCGCTGCACATGGGCCACGCCCTCAACGCCTTGGTCCAGGACGCCCTCTGTCGCTTCTACCGAATGTCCGGCTACGAGGTCTGCTGGATCCCGGGAACCGACCACGCCGCCATCGCCACCCAGAACGTGATCGAGCGCCAGCTGGCCGCGGAAGGCACCTCTAAGGAGGAGCTGGGGCGGGCCGCCTTCGGGCTGCGGGTGGACGCCTGGTATGAGAGCTACCAGAGTCGGATCCTGGAACAGCTGCGCAGCCTGGGGGCGACCTGCGACTGGGCTAGGGAACGCTTCACCCTGGATCCGGCATATGTCCGGGCGATCCGCACCGTATTCGTCGAGCTCTACCACCAGGGGTTGATCTACCGTGGCCCCCGGATCGTCAACTGGTGCCCGCGTTGCCGCTCCGCGATCTCCGACGAGGAGGTCGACTACCAGGAGCGACGGGACACCTTCTACTACGTCGCCTACCAACTGGTGGGCCGGGAGGGGTCGGTGGAGGTGGCCACCGCCCGGCCTGAGACCATCCTCGCGGACGTGGCGGTGGCGGTCTCCCCGGAGGACCAGCGCTTCACCAGCCTGCTGGGGGAGCAGGTGCGGGTGCCGCTGGGCGGCCGCGAGGTGGCGATCATCTCCGACCCCCTGGTGGACCCCAAGGTCGGAACTGGAGCCCTCAAGATCACCCCGGGTCACTCGGCCGAGGACTACGAGATCGGCGCCCGCCACCACCTACCCGTGCTCTCGGTGGTCTCCTTGGACGGCACCATGATCGCCCCCGGATTCCCCGAGCTGGACGGCCGTCCAGTCGCGGAGGCCAGAGAGGCCGCGGCAGGCCTGCTGCGCCGCTCCGGGTCCCTGGTCCGCGAGGAGCCCCTGGTGCACCAGGTCGGCCACTGTGACCGCTGTGGCACCGTGATCGAGCCGCTGGTCACCCCGCAGTGGTGGGTCAAGGTCCGACCCCTGGCGGAGCCCGCCGCCGAGGCGGTCGGCTCCGGACAGATCCGGATCCATCCCGACCAGTTCCGGGCCCAGTACCTGGACTGGCTCGCGGGGCTGCGCGACTGGTGCATCAGCCGCCAGCTCTGGCTAGGGCACCCGATCCCCGTCAGCAGCTGCAGCAACGGGCACACCTTCGCCTGGGTCGACGAGCCCGAGCGCTGTCCGGAGTGTGGCAGCACCGAGCTCACCGCCGACCCCGATGTCCTCGACACCTGGTTCTCCAGCGCCCTCTGGCCATTCGCCATCCTGGGCTGGCCCGACGCCAATCCGGCACTGGAGCGCTTCTACCCGACGGCGGTGCTGAGCACCGCCCGGGAGATCCTGCAGCACTGGGTGGTGCGCATGGTGATGATGGGACTGCGCTTCACCGGAGAGATCCCCTTCCACGATGTCCTCTTCCACGCCACCGTTCTCGGCGCTGACGGGGCTCGCATGGCCAAGAGTCGGGGCAACGTGGTCGATCCCCTGGCGATGGTTGAAAAGTACGGTGCCGACGCCCTCCGGGCCTGGGCCGCCAGCGTCGCCATGGGAACTCAGGACGCCCACTTCGACGAGACCAAGATCGAGGGCTACGCCCACTTCGCCAACAAACTCTGGAACATGACCCGGCTGCTCCACCACGCCCACTTCAAGGAGGGTGACTCCGACGGGCAGATCCCCGAGGCCCCAGAGCCGCCCCGGCAGAGCCTCCAGCTGGCCGATCGCTGGATACTCTCTCGGCTTGCCGCAACCACCCAGAGGACGTCACGGGCGCTGCTGAACTTCGACTACGGCAACGCCATCGATGGGCTGCATGACTTTGCCTGGCACGAGGTCGCGGATTGGTACCTGGAGCTGGCCAAGGCACGCCTGGAAGCCGCCGACCCCGCCGCCCTATGGGTGACCCGCCAGGTGCTGCTGCAGACCGCGACGCTGCTGCACCCGATCATGCCGTTTCTTACCGACTCTGTGGCGGAGCAGTTCGCCGCTTCGCCGCCGACCCTGGACCTGGCCTCCTGGCCAGACGCTCCCGAGGGCTGGGAGGATACCCCCGCCGAGCGCTCGATGACCGACTGCATCGGCTTGATTTCCACTTTGCGGAGGTGGCTGACGGACCTTGGGATCCCGGTCGGCCGGCGCGCCCCCCGGGTACCGTTCCTGGTCACCACCGCGGGCCCCGAGCTGGCCGCCCCCGAGGTCCTCGACTACGTCATGGCGCTGCTCCCGGTGGAGTGGGTGGACGCCGGATCCGGCTCGGACGCGTCCGCCGCTCAGGTGGTCGCTGGTCGTACCACGCTCAGCCTGGCAGGAGGGGTGGGAGCAGGGTCAGACCGCTGGAAGGACGCCGCCCGGAGCGAACTCGGCAGGGCCGAGTCCCTGGCCCAGTCCCTGGAGCGCAAGCTCTCCGGAGAGTTCGTCGCCAAGGCGCCTGGGGCGGTGGTCCAGGGCGTGCGCGACCGACTGGAGGAGGTGCGCCAACGGGAGTCTCTGCTGCGCCGCCTGATCGACAGTTGACCCAGGCGGCCTGAGTGCCGCCGCTCACCGACCTGGCCCTGCTGGCGCTGCTGTTCCCGGCCGCAGCGACTTTGATCTGCTCAGCCTTGGGTCGCCCCTGGCCACGCCGGCCCGACTTCTGGGCCAGGGCGGTGCTGCGGCTGGGGCTGCTGCTCACCCTGGCGGATGTCGCGCTGCTGCTCCACCAGCTCCAACCCGGTGGCACTCTGCAGCTGACCCTGTGGTCACTGGAGCCCGACCTTCCCGTCACCCTGTCGGTGGGCAGCAGCGGCCTGGTGCTGGCGGTGATCGTGCTGGTGGCGGCACTGGTGGTCAGCGGTGCCGCCGGGGATCGCCGCCCGCTGGCTTCGGCGGCCCTGGGCCTGGCAGTTCTGGGAGCGATCGGTGCCGCCTTCGCCGGCGACCTCCTCGGAATCTACATCGGTCTGCAGCTCTCCTCGATGGGGGGCATCGGCCTCAGCTACGCCCGCCAGCCGCGGGCCGCCAGCCGCCGCATGGTCTGGGCGGTGGTCGCTGACCAGACCGTCGGGCTGATCTGGCTGGGCGGCCTGGTGGAGCTTCTGCACCACACCGCCACCCTGCAGCTGACGGCGATTCCCACCAGCTTCGTCAACCCGGCGCTGGTGGGCCTGCTACTGCTCCCCGCGGTGGTGCGGCTGGCCGGGTGCGGGCTGGTCGCCAGCTCGGCCCTGACCGGCTCTCCTGCCTCTCGGCAGAGGACCCTGGACGTCGCCGATTGGCTGGCCGTAGTGGCGGTGCCCACCTCGCTGCTGTTGCTGATCCGGGTGCTGGGGTTGGCCGGGGGCAGCTGGCCGCAACCCTGGTTCGGCACCTGCCTCGACCTGCTGGGACTTGTGATGGGGGGGGTGGCACTCTTTGAGCTGCTGATCTCCTCGGCGCCAGGCTCGGGGATCCGGGGACTGCTTCTGTCCCTGGGGGCACTGGTGGTCGTGGGCTTCGGCCAGAACAACTCCAGCGGCGTCGTCCTGGGGCTGGGCTCCGGCATCGCACTGGAGCTTTCGGTCGCCTTCCTTCCGAGGGCGGCGCTCGGCTCTCGCCCAGGCTGGACCCGGGTGGGCCGCGGCAGGGGGCGGCGGGCGGCCCCTCCATTCGGGGTGGCCGGGGCGGTGGTTGGGACGCTCGGCTGCGCCCTCGCTCTCGGGGTCAGCGTCCTGGGACTCGATCTGTCCCTGCGGGCGGGGCTTGAGCTCGGTACCGCGCCCGCCTTGGTGTACCTGGTGGCCCTGGCAGCTCTGGTGTTGGCGGCGCTGCGCCTTCGCCGGCTCACCAGCTCGCCCCTGACCTGGGCGTGGTCGTTGTGGCTGCCCGGACTCTGTCTGTCTGCTGCGGCGATCCTGCCGGGCTGGGCACTCACCACCGCAGTTGCCGACATGGTGCCCCCGGGGACGAGCGGTCCCGTGCTGCTCTCGGTGCCAGATCCGTTGGCGGTCCTGGCCCCCGGGCTGCTCTGGCCCGGAGGCTACCTGATCCTGCTCATCGCGGCAGTGGCGGGTGGTAGTTGGGCAGTCCGCCTGGCCACCGGTTCCCGGGCGCTGGGGGTGGGGTCGACCCGCCCCATGCCCCTGCCCGTTTCCCCGATGCTGGCGGGGTGGGCGGCTCGGCTGGGTCCCTCGCAGACCTGGAGGAGCGAAGTCCGGGGCTGGTCGTCGATCCTGCTGGAGTTGGCCGACCGCGAGGTGGCCGAGCGCCCGATCTGGCTCTGGCTGGCGGCGGCAGCGGCGGCCGGCTGGCTGCTGGCGGAGATCGTCAAGCCTTGATCTGGGCAGGGGTTCTGGCCGGCGGAGGATTCGCCGCGGGAGCCATCGCTTTGTTCTCGGTGGGGCCGTCCGGGATCGCGCTCAGCGCCCTGGCGCTGGGGCTGGGGCTGGGCGGGGTCGCGTCCCTGTCCACGGGGCCGGCTGGTTTCGGATATCTGGCGGCCGTCGGCGCGGTGGCCGCCGCCCTGGTGCTGCTCGGTGGCCGTGTTGGATGGCTCGACTGGGGCAACGGTCTGCTCGGGGAGGGGCTGGTCGCCGACCGTCCCAGGGTGTTCGGCGAGAGAAGCCTCCGCGCCATCCTGGGGGCGGTTGGCCTCTTCACCGCCCGGCTGCTCTCGGGTCACCTGGCGGCAGGCACCGTGGCCACCCAGGGCCCCGGATTCGCCTGCCTGTTCGTTTTCGAGGTGGGGCTGATCCGAGTCGGCACTGGTCGGGGGCCGGCGGACCTGGGCCTGGGAGGCATGTGCGCCGGCATGGGCGCCGCCGGGTTCCTGCTGCTCAGCGCCCCCCAGAGCGCGCTGTTGGCGGCGATCCTGGCGGCCGCGATCCCGGCCCTGGCTCTGGTGGCGCTGAGCAGGTCTCGACCGTGGGAGACCACCACTTGACCGCCTGGGTGGGGCCGGCCCGGGCTCTTGGGTCGGCATTGGCAGGAGGCGCAGCGGGGCTCGTGAGGCGGCTGCCGCCACTGCTCCTCTTGATCGTGGCGGCGGCGATCTCGCTGGCGCTGGTCACCAGCTTTCACGGCGGCCGCCCCAGCCCGATCCTGGCGGTGGGTGGTCTCGGCGGACTCAGCCTGGCCCGACTGCCGCTGGGCATCCTGATCGGGGGTTGGGCGGCCCTGGTCCTGGAGCTGGTGGTCGCCTGGCGCCAGCGACTCCCCAGCGGAGGGATCGCGGCGGCGCTGCTGCTGGGGGTCATCGCCTGCCTGGCGCTGGAGGCGACCGGAGCCGTGCCCATCGCCCTGTTGCTGGCCTTCATGAGCGCCTTCGTCTGGGCGCGCTGGCAGCGCCTGGCGGGCCCCATCCTCCTGGTGCGCAGCCTGGGCCGCCAGGCGGCGCTGACCCTCTGCGTGCTGCTGGCCGGGGCGGCGGTCCTTTCCTCGCAGCGCATCGGCGCAGCGCCGGCGGCCCTCACCGGCATGCTGCTGGTGGGCGGGCTCGGCGGGGTTGCCGGATTGCTGCCGCTCTCCAGCTGGGTGGGGGCCGCCTCCCGGGTTAGCCCCGCCGAGGCAGCGGTCTGGAGGGTGTGGCTGGTACCGGTGGCGGTGGTCAGCCTGGCTCGGTTTCTGGTGGCGCAGCCCGGGGTGCTGGCCGAGGTGATGCAGCTGCTGCTGGTAGGTCTGGGGCTGGCGACCGCCATCTTCTGGGGCTGCGCCGCCTTTCGGGCCGATCCTCCAACCCGCTATTTGCGGGTGTTTCAGGCGGACGTCGGGTTCATGTGCGTCGGGGTTGGCAGCGGCGACGTCAAGGGTCTCGCCGCCGCGGTCCTGCTAATCGTGGTGCACTGGTTGTCAGGGGCGGTGCTCAGCCAACCAAGTGGATCCCGCGCCCACCTGCTGGGCTGGGTCGGACTCTCCGGGGTACCGCCCTTTGGCGGGTTCACCGGCCGGTTGCTGGTGGTGGTGGGGGTCAGCTTCATGGGGCCGGTGGTGGTGGGGTTGGCGCTGCTGGCCCTCGGCCTCCAACTCGCCGCCTGCGGGGCCGGCCTGGGAGAGACGCTGCGCAGCGGCGCGGACCGGGGCCCGAGGCTTAGGGAGCTGGCGGGCCTGGGTGCGGGTCTGGCGGTGCTGGTCCTGGGGCTGGTGGTGGACCCGTTCCTGCACCTGGCCTTCGGGGTCCGGCTGTGAACCACCTCCTCTTCGGCTTCGCTCTCTGCGCCGCGGTCGCGATCTACCCGGGGGGCCTTAGCGTCCTGGTCGCCCAGTTGGCCACCGCCGCCGGGCGCTTTCGGCTGGGCGCCGCCCTCCGCGCCATGGCGACTCAGCCGCTGGCGACCCTGGTGGCCCTGGGGCTGGCCGGGCTGGTGGTGGCCCCACTGCCCCTGGCGGACAACCCGGTCGCTCCGGTGGGGATCTCCTGGGCCGCGGGCAGCAGCCTTGGCAACCTCGGGCTGAGCCTGGCCGGGTTGTGGGCTCTATGCCTGCTGGCGCCGGGCCGGCCCCGGCGGGCCCGGCAGCTCTGGCTGCTGGCGGGCTGGTCGCTGGGACTGCTTCTGCTGTCCCTCGGGGTTCGTTCGGGGGATTGGTCGGGATTGCTCAGCGCGGGTGGTGCCGGGGCTGAGTCCGCACGCTTGGTGCTGGGGGTCGCCGCGGTCTGCCTGCTCTGGTGCTGGTTCGGGCCTGCCCCCGGGCAGGACCGCTTCGCCGCCGCGGGGTGGGCCGTCGGCGGTGTCGCCGGGCTGATCCTGGTGCTGCCTCAGCTCCAGACCCTGCCATTCCTGGTGGACCTGGCCGGATGGTGGACCCTGCAGGCGGGGCTGGGTCTGCTCAGATTGGCGGCGGCGAGGCTGCTCCCTCCGGTGAGGCGCCGGCTGGGACGTTCGGTGTCCGCTGCTACACTGAATACCCCGTGAGGCACCTGTCGGCGGGGGAAGTTCCCTTTTTGTTCGCACCGGCCCCTGCCACGGGTACTGGAGGCCCTGTGAGGACGTGGTCGAGCTAGTCCTGGCCTCCGGCTCGGAGCGTCGCCGTCAACTCCTGGTGCGGCTGGGATTGCGGTTCGCCGTGGTCCGGCCGGAGACAGAGGAACAATTGCTACCCGGTATGTGCGCGGACCTCGCGGTCCAGCTGATCGCCCGCGCCAAGGCCCACGCGGGACTTGAGATGGTCCCCAGCCGCGATGCCTACCTCCTGGCCGCCGACACCATCGTCGTGGGCCCGACCGGGCCCCTGGGCAAGCCGCTCACCGGGGAGCGGGCCCGCGAGATGCTCCGGTCGCTGCGTGGCCAGCGCCACGTGGTGCTCACCGGGATCTGCGCACTCTGCGCCAGCTCCAAGAAGGAGGCCACCGGGGTCTCCCGTTCGGCGGTCCGGATGCGCGACTTCACCGACAGTGAGTTGGAGCAGTACGTCGCCGGGGGTGAGCCCCTGGACCGGGCCGGCTCCTACGCGATCCAAGGCCTGGGCGGCTCGTTGGTCGACGCCATCGCGGGTCGCTTCGACACCGTGATCGGCCTGGACTGCCAGATGGCCATGCAACTGCTCAGCGACGTGGGCTATCCGGTGCCGCTGCCCACCGCCCCCGACCGCCACGTCCCCCTGGGCAAGAGCGCTGCCACCCGTCGGCCCCTCGCCAGTTCCAATCGGGCGGGAGGATCGCGCTGACGCTGCGGGCGTTCCGCGGGGTGGCGGGGGTCATCCTGGTGGGCTTGGCACTCTCGGCTCTCGCCGCCTGCGGCTCCTCTCACCTCGGCCGGCTCAAGGTGTCGAGCCGCGTGGTCTCCACCGGGAGCAGCGCCAGCACCACCACCGTGCCGCAGGGAACTGAGGTTGACGTCAGGATCACGGTGACCAACCTCAGCCAGAACAGCATCGGTGGGGTCACCGTCACGGCCACGGTCCCCCACGGCTTCACCTACCTCGGCACCGCCAGCACCTCCACCAATGGCAACTCGGAGCGCTCGGCGGACATCGCCCCCACCACCAAGCAGTCGACCCTGACCTGGGGCTCTTGGGCGATGGGGCCGAGTGCGAGTGGATCTCGCTCGCAGGTCCTGATCACCGTCTCACTACGGGCCGATGGCTCTCCGGCCACGGTGCAGCTGTCTCCGACCGTCTATGCGACCGGCTACTCCAACACCCTCTCCGGCACCCCCCTCGCCTTGACCATCTCCCCAGCCCCCACCCTCAGCCTGCAGCTCCACGTCACCCCCTCCACGGTGGCCCCCGGGGGCAGGGTCACCTATCAGCTCACGGTGACCAATACCGGTAGCGGCGAGGCCCCCGCCACCTCGATTGGGATAAATCTCCCCGACAGCTTCGACTACGTCGGGCCGGCGGGGAGCTCGGGCAACGCCAGCCTGAGTGGGGCGAGCACCCCCAACGTTGGCACCGAGGTACCCAACTGGAGCGGGGTCGACCTGCCCGGCGCGGGGTCCGGCGGCCCCGGGGTGATCTCTCTCAGCTTCATCGTGGAAGTACTCTCGGATGTGCCGGCAGGCACCTACACCTGCACGGCGGTGCTGGTCGCCGGTACCGGCTCCCAGACTCAGGACTACATCCAGCGGGACTACACGGCGCTCGCCGCGGTGCAGGTGGCCGGGAGCTAGGCCCGGTCCGACCCCCAGATCGAGCCGTCTCCGGCTCTGGTAAACTCGCGATCCGGATGCGAGGCGCCGGGCTGCTCACCGCGTGGGTCGCAGGCCACGAGCCGCTCGCAGAGCACGCACCTCTCCAAGGGAGTTCTGATGTACGCCATCGTCCAGGTCGGTGGGCGCCAATACCGGGCCGCTGCCGGCGAGAGGCTGGTGGTCGACCGGATGGATGTCGAGGCGGGCACTCGGGTGCAGCTCGGGGACGTGCGCATGCTGGTCGCGGAGGAGGGTGACGACACCCAGACCGAGGTGGGCCACCCCCAGGTCGCCGACGTCGCCGTGGCCGCCCGGGCAGTGAGCCATTTCCGCGGCCCCAAGATCCTGGTGTTCAAGTACAAGCCCAAAAAGCGCTACCGGCGCCATCTGGGCTTTCGGGCTGAGCTCACCGAATTGAGGATCGAGGAGGTGCATCGGGGCGCCTACCAAGCGGAGCCGACGGGGGCAGCCACCCGGAGGCCGACCCCGGCGAGGGCGGCCCGGGCCAAGGCGGTGGCAGCCAAGGAGGATTCGACTTCCTCGGAGCCGCTGACTGGTGAGACCCCCCCGATCGCCAAGCCCAAGCGGGGGGGCACTGGCCCCGAGGCGACGGTGGGATCCGGATCCGCTGCGAAGGCGGCGACCCCAGTCCGTCGAGCAACTGCCGCGCCGCGTGCCGCCAAGGTGCCGCAGCCGAGAGCCAAGGCCGCGCGGCCGAGAGCCAAGGCCGCCGATAAGAAGGAGCCAGCCGATGGCGCATAAGAAAGGTGGCGGCAGCAGTCGCAACGGCCGGGACAGCCAGTCGCAGCGCCTCGGTGTCAAGGTCTATGGCGGTGAGACGGTGACGGCGGGAGCGGTCTTGGTGCGGCAGCGGGGAACCCGCATCCTGGCTGGGCCCGGGGTTGGGGTTGGGCGCGATCACACGCTCTTCGCCCTGCTCCCCGGAGTCGTGGACTACAGGGCCTACCGCTCCGACCGGACCCGGGCCTCGGTGAACACACCCTCAAGCCAGACCGGCTGAGCTAGCAGGACGCCGGATGGCGGCCGCTCATGTTTCTGGACGAGGTAGAGCTCAGCATTAGCGCGGGCCGGGGGGGCCCTGGTTCCGCCAGCCTGCACCGCGAGCGGTTCGCCCCCCGTGGGGGCCCTGACGGCGGCGATGGCGGCAAGGGTGGCGACGTGGTTGCCATCGCGGACGCCAGCCTCGGATCACTGCAGCGCTTCCAATCGGCACGCTCCTTCAAGGCCGCCTCGGGCGGTGCCGGCGGCGCATCGCGGCGCCATGGAGCCGACGGCCGGGACACCCTCATCAAGGTCCCGCCGGGCACCCTGGCCTGGGACGTCTCCGGCGGCCAGCTGCTGGCCGATCTCGACCGTCCCGGGGCGCGCGCCGTGCTGGCCCAGGGGGGTGGGGGAGGGCGGGGCAACGTGCACTTCGCCAGTTCCACCAACCAGACCCCACGACGCCGCGAGCTGGGTGGCGCCGGGGTGGCCCGGGCAGTTCGACTCGAGTTGCGGCTCATCGCCGACGTCGGGGTGGTGGGCCTGCCCAACGCGGGCAAGTCGACGCTGCTGGCTCGCCTCACCGGAGCCACGCCCAAGATCGCGCCCTATCCCTTCACCACGCTCTCGCCCAACCTCGGGGTCGCCGAGATCGCAGGTGGTCTTATGGTCACCCTAGCCGATGTTCCGGGACTGATCGAGGGAGCCCACCAAGGCAGCGGCCTGGGGCTCACCTTTCTCCGCCACCTCTCGAGGACCAAGGTACTAGTGCACGTGCTCGACTCCGGCCTCGGCCCCGAGGGCTGCCTCACCGCCTACCGCCAGGTCACCCTCGAGATGTCCCGTTACAGCCCGGAGCTTCCCGCCAAGCCCACCCTTCTCGCCCTCAACAAGTTGGATCTGGTCGCACCAGCTGAGAGGCGCCGGAGCCGGGCTGCGCTGCTCAAGCAGGTGCCCGAAGGGGTAGAGGTCCTGGGGATCTCCGCAGCCACCGGCGATGGCTGTGACCAGCTGGTCACCGCCATCGGCGGACTGGTGCAGATGGTCGGGGCTGGCGCGGCCAAGGCCGCCCCGGGTGGCTTTCGCCTCTATCAAGGGCCTCGCGGCATCAGCCGCGCCTTCTCGGTGGACCGGGAGGGTGCGGGCTTTCGGGTCTCGGGCGAGGCGCTCGAGCGGCTGATCGGGGTCACCGATCTCGATGACGACTCATCGGTGCTGCGGCTCCAGCGGCGGCTGGTCCGGATGGGAGTGGAGGCCGCCCTCCTAAGCGCGGGCGCGGGAGAAGGGGACGAGATTCGGATTGGGGCCAGCAGCTTCACCTTCTCCCCCGATCCGGTCCCCGCCGCGGCAGCCCGACGCCGCTGACTTGGTGTTGCCTCAGCCTCCGGCGGCCGTCTACTTCGGGGGCACGTTTGACCCTCCTCATCTGGGCCATCTGGCGGTGATCCAAGAGCTGCGCCGGTTGACCGCTCTGGAATTGCTGGTGGTACCAGTTGGGGTACCCGGGCACCGACACCCACCCGAGGCGCCAGCGGCGGCGCGCTTGGAGATGGTCGAGATCGCCGTAGCCAGCCTCGACGATCCGCTGGTCTCGGTCTGCCGCCGCGAGGTAGAGCAGATGGGCCCCAGCTTCACCGTGGATACGGTCGAGTGGCTCCGTAGTCGGCGGCCCGGGATCGAGGTGAGCCTGGCCTTAGGCTCCGATGCCGCCCTCGGCCTGGCCGCCTGGAAGGACGCCCCCCAACTCCTCCGGGTGGTACGGCTACTGCTCTTCGAGCGCCCCGGGTCGCGGGCCACGGCGGCCGGAGTCCTGGCCCAGCTGGCCCGAGACCGACTGCCGCTGGCGGGTGCAGAGTTGGTCGAGGTCGTGGCCCCGGCGGTGGACGCCAGCACCATCCGGGCTCGGCTGGCCCGGGGCGAGGACTGTGCCGAGTGGCTGCCGGAGGGAGTGTCACGGTACATCCTCGAGCAGTCCCTGTACCGCACCCAGGCGGATCGCGATCTGCCCCGAGGTGCGGGATAATCGCCCCCGAATGACGCCGCTGCAGCTGAGTCGCCTGCTTGCTGACGCGGCGCTGTCCCAGAAGGCGCGGGCGGTGGTCCGGATCGACCTCAGGGGGCGCAGCACCATCGCCGACTACTTCCTGATTTGCGAGGGGGGTACCGACCGCCAGGTGCGCGCCATCGCTGGGGAGATGTCGGAGCAGGCTGGGCTCGCCGGGGTGCACCCCATCTCGCGGGCCGGGCTTGAGGAGGCGTCCTGGGTGTGCCTCGACTTCGACTCGGTGATCGCTCACATCTTCCTCCCGGGGGAGCGCGCCTACTACGACCTGGAGGGTCTCTGGGGCCCGGCGCGGAGGGTCCGGCCCCGCCCCGGCTCCCCGGCCCCGGCGGTTTTGTGAGCGTCGATTCGCTGCGGCTGGGTTGCTTCGTCCCCCAGGGCTGGCGGGGCGAGTTTCCCTCCTCGCTGGAGCCGGGCCAGCGCTGGGAGGCGGCGGTCAGCGTGGCCCGCCGGGCCGAGCACAGCGGCTACGGCGCGGTGTGGGTCTATGACCACCTCCAGGCGCTGCCGGCAGACCCGCCAAGCCCGGTCTTCGACCCCCTGCTGCTGCTGGCCACCGTGGCCTGGGCCACCACCACCATCCGGATTGGGACCATGTGCCTGGCGGTGCCGCTGCATCACCCCGGCCGGCTGGCCCAGCAGCTGGCCTGCCTCGACGTCGCCAGCCAGGGCCGGCTCGAGGTGGGGTTGGGTGCGGGGTCCGATCCCCTGGAGGCGAGATCCTTCGGGATCCCGGTGGCCGCGATGCGAGAGCGGATCTTCGCCTGCGGCGAGGCCGCCGAGCTGCTCCGAGCCAGCTGGAACCACCAGCACACCAGCTTCGAGGGCCGCTACACGGTGCTTGAGGACGCCCTGATCTTCCCCAAGCCCATCCAGCGCCCGGGCCCCCCCATCTGGATTGCCGGGGCCGGGGAGCAGCTCACCCTCTGGCAGGTAGCGCGCCACGCCGAGGGCTGCAGCCTCTTCGGCCCCCCCTCGCGTCTGGCCCAGAAGCTCGAGATCCTCGCGGGCCACTGCCGTTCGGCCGGGCGCCGGCCGGAGACCGTCCGGGTGGCGGTGGTCCTGGACTGCCTGGTCGCTGACACCGAGGCCGCCGCCGACCTCCTGGCAGAGCGCTGCAATCGCTATGGCGAGGCCCCGCGCAGCTACCGGGCCAGGCGGCTGGTGGGAACGCCCCAGGCCTGCGCCCAGCAGCTCCAGGAGTACGTCGACCTGGGGGTACGCGAGGTCTGCTGCTTCTTCCCCGACGTGGTCAGCTCGGAGAGCCTGGAGCGACTGGCGCTGGCCGTCCTGGGGCCGGTGCCGAGCCCACCCGCGCGGGCCTCGCCGCCCTGATTGGGGCGGGCGCTTGTGGCTGGACTCCCTTCGATCTGAGCGGATAGCATGGTGAGGCGCCCGGCCTGCGGCTGTGGTCCGGCGGGGCACCACCTAGAGCAAGGAGAAGCGCATGCATCGGAAGCTGGACATCCTGTCGGAGCGTGGCTTTGTGGTCCTCAAGGACTACGACGGCCCTGCCATTCCCCCCTCGGAGTGGGGGAGCCTGGACTACGTCGACTGGAAGAGCGGGGGTGACACCAACTTCGCCCCCCTGGCCTCGGCCAACGGCGACATGGAGTGCCACGGCTTCTGGGAGCATGGCAAGCCCGACAAGGGCGGGATCTGGACCGACAACCAGAAGATCGCCCCCGCCCTGGTCGACTACGTCAATGCGGTGGGTGGCAACTTTGGCAGAGTGCGGGTGATCAAGCTCAACCCCAGCGACGAGGCACAGGCCCTGCGGCAGCTCCACGTCGACGACAACAACCGGCTCAATCCCGAGGGGGAGGGCTGGGTGGTGCGGGCCTGGCTGGAACTGGCCGACAGCCCCGGCAAGTCCACCTTCATCCTGCGCGAGGACAAGGACGATCCCAGCACCGAGAGCCGGATCACCCTTCATCCCGGGATGCAGCTGGTCATCGATACCGAGCGGCTTCAGCACGTCGTCCACCACCCCGGGCCGGACCCTCGCTACTCCCTGATCACCTCCTGGGAGTCCGACGACACCCTGGAGCGCTGGATCCTAAGCCAGCTGCCAGCAGGGGAGGGGGTGGGCGCCCGATAAGGGTGCTCGCGCCCGTTGCGGGAGACCGCCCCGCCCCCTGACGCCCGCGCCGCCTGTCAACGCCTCAGCCCCGCACAAAGCCGCAGGCGCTCTAGCAGACCCCGTCCCAGTCGTAGCGATAGGCGCCGGCGCAGTTGACGTCGCGGTAGGCGTAGGCCGCGGTGTTGGGCAGGTAGTAGTCGGCGTAAAGGCCGCTGCCCACCTGGACCACGTCGGCGGGCTTGGTGTACCAGATGTTGGGCTGGGTTGGGAGCACCTCATCCATGTAGCTCTGCCAGAGCGGGGCCGCCCCTGACAGCCCGGAGGAGACCGCCGTGAGCGTCTGGTAGTTGGGGTTTCCCACCCAGGTCGAGGTGAGCAGGGTGGGCGTCCAGCCGAAGACCCAGTTGTCCCCGATGCCCTCCAGATCCCCCACGCCGTAGTCGGAGGTGCCGGTCTTGACCGCGACGATCCGGTTGGGGATGGTCAGCCCGTTGTCGATGCCGAACTCCGGCTGCCGGTTCTGGTTGCTCTGCAGAATCATGTTCATGATGTAGGCCACGTCCGCCGGCAGCACCTGCTGGGAGTTGTCCGCCACGTTGTACCGATAGATGGTCTTGCTGCCATTGAGGACCTTGATGATGGTGGTGGGCTGGTGCAGCACCCCGCCGCTGGCCAGCACCGAGGCCCCGGTTGCCATGTTGACCATGGTCAGGCCCATGGACATCCCCCCCAGGGTCAGCGCCAGCCCATAGGTGTTCTGGGGATTGAGCATTCCGGTCACCCCCATCCGCTCCGCCATCTCGGCCACGTTCTGGAGGCCGGTGATGTCCTCGACCTTGACCGCCGGGACGTTGATGGAGTTGCCCAGGCAGTACTTGAGCTGGCAGATCCCGGTGAAGGTGCCCGAGTAGTTCTTGGGGCTGTAGCCGTTGATGTTGATCGGCTCGTTGAGGATGGGCGTGGTCATGGTGAACTTCCCCGAGGCCAGCGCCGCACTGTAGGTGAACATCTTGAACGAGGACCCGGTGCGCCGGGGCGAGTCGGTCATGTTGATCTGGCTCCACTGGCCGTTGGGGTTGGTGGTGCCGACCATGGCCAGGATCTCCCCGGTCCGGGGGTCGACCGACTCCAAAGCGGCGTCGCCGATGTTGAAGTCGCGCAGCAACTCAGCGTCCTTGCTGGGGTTCTGCAGGTCGGCGATCCCAGCCGCCTGGTCGGCGGTGTCCAGCGAGGTGTAGATGGTCCAGCCCCCGGGGTTGAGGTAGGCGTCGCCGAACTGGGCCTGGAGCTGGCTCTCGGCGAACTGCACGAAGTCGGGATCCTGGGTCACCTCGCTGTCCTGCCAGGGATAGAAGGTGAGCTCCTCCTGGAAGGCGGCGTCGGCCTGCTTTTGGGTTATGTAGCGGTTGCGGACCATGGCCTGAAGGACCACATGCTGGCGATCCTTGGAGAGGTTCTTGCTCCCGGTCACCCCCGCGTAGAGGATGGGGTTGTAGGCGGTTGGCGCGTCGGGGATGCCCGCCAGCATGCTGGCCTGGGCCAGGTCGAGCTGCTTGGCCGGGATGTGGAAGTAGAGCTCAGCGGCAGATCCGATCCCGATCGCCTGGTTGCCGTAGTTGATCCGGTTCACGTACATCTGCAGGATGGCGTTGGGCTTGAAGACCTTGGAGATCTCGTAGCCCAAGAGCAGCTCCCGGATCTTGCGGGTAATCGTCTTCTGCGGGGTGAGGAAGGCGATCTTGGCCAACTGCTCGGTGATGGTGCTGGCCCCCTGGACCTCGTTGTGGTGCGCCAGATCGTTGACCCCGGACTCGATGATCCGGGGGAGGTCGGCCGAGGCGGTGTCCTGGTAGAAGTGGCGGTCCTCGACCGCCACCGTGGCCTTTACCAACCAGGGGTTGACCTGGGACAGGTCGACGTGGATGTGGTGCTCGCCGGGCTCGTGCAGGGTGGCCAGCAGGGTGCCGTCACTGGCGAGTAGTTGACTGTCCACGGGCGGCCCCAACCGGGGCAGCGCGGCGACGCTGGGCAGACCCACCTGGAAGGCGGCCAGGACGATCATCCCGGCACCGATCCCGGCACATGCCACCAGCACCGCCACCAGGCAGGCGGTGGCGATGTTGCGAAGCCACAGGTGGCGGGTCCAGAAGCCCTGCTTCGAGGGTCGCCAGAGACCGCTGCGCCGACGGAGGCCGGTCGGATGGGAAGCCCGCTCGCGCGGGGTGACTGTGATTTCCTGCATTCAGCTCACGCGGGCGAAGCGCCAGGCCCCCCGCCGCCAGATTATGCCAGGATCCCCGCCGCCCCCCCACGCCCCACTTGGGAAGTGGGCCGGTGACAGGTCGGTGGCGGGACTCTCACGACCTTGCAAATACGGGTCAGGGCGGGGATGAGTTACGCCGAAGCGGTGGCAGACTCGGGCGGAAGTTCCAGTCCGGGAGAGGTCCCGAGCCCAAGAGTTGAGTTCATTGCCGATGTCTGCAGCCGCCATGGCCGTCCCCGTCCCGCAGCGAACCCAGATCGGCTTCCCGCCGGTCCCCCAGAGCCCCAAGGAGGCGGGGATCCCGGCCTCGTTCATCTCCGATCTGATCCTCAAGGTGGTCTACTACAACGGGGCCATGCTGGGTCGGGAGATGGCCCGGCACGTCTGTCTGCCCTGGGTGATCGTCAGCGATTCCCTCAAGTTCCTCTCCGACGAGGGCTACGTCACGACCACCGGGATCCGGGGCACGGTGAGCGGTGGCGAGTTCGCCGACGGCCTGCAGTACATGATCACCAGGAGTGGCCGCGACCGGGCCAAGGAGCTGGTGGCGATCAGCCAGTACGCTGGCCCCGCGCCGGTGCCTCTGGATGTCTACATCGCGGTGGCCCGGCATCAGGGCCGGAGCAGCAACGCGGTCACCCACCAGATGCTCCGTGGCGCCCTGGACCACCTGGTGCTGCCTCCCAGCGTCCTCAACCGACTTGGCCCGGCCCTGGGTGCCCGCCAATCGATCTTCCTCTATGGGCCACCCGGCAACGGCAAGAGCAGCATCGCCGACGCCTGTGCCTCGCTGCTGGGGGACGCGATCTTCGTGCCCCATGCCCTCTACGTCAAGGGTGAGGTCGTTCGGGTCTTCGATCCGGTCCATCACCGCCCGGTGGCGACCGACCTCCCCGCCCACGACACCCGCTGGGCGCTCTGCTCGCGGCCGGTGGTGCGGGCCGGTGGTGAGCTCACCGGCAGAGAGTTGGAGCTCAGCTTCGACCCCCAGATGGGCTACTTCGAGGCCTCGCACCAACTCAAGGCCAACGGTGGACTTTTCTTGGTCGACGACTTCGGCCGCCAACAGCTCAGCCCCCAGGACCTGCTCAACCGACTGATCGTGCCTCTTGAGGCGGGCTATGACTACCTCAACATCAGCCGGGCGGGGACCACCGTGCGGGTGCCCTTCACCGAGGTGCTGATCCTATCCACCAACCTCCGACCCCGCGACCTGGTCGACGACGCCTTCCTGCGCCGGATCCGCTACAAGGTGGAGGTTCCCAATCCCAGCGTGGTGGAGTACGGCCGGATCTTCCGTAGGGTCTGCGACTCGATCGGGCTGGAGTACGACCCGGCCGCGGTCAACTATCTGGTCGATGAGCACTACCGCAAGTCGGGGCGTCCCCTCCATGGCTGCGAGCCCCGGGACATCCTCGACCACCTGGTGCACGCTGCCTCCTACTTCGGAGTGGAGCCCCGGCTGACCCCCGAGCTGCTCGACCACGCCGTCTCGGCCTACTTCGCCAACCTAGACGAGACCGAGCCCGCCGGCGTCGCCTAGCTGAGGCGGGCTGCCCGGATCCCGCCACCGGCTCATGCCCAGGTGACCCGGACCGCACTGGCCCAGTGACTGGTGGCGGCGGCATTCCCCTCGACGGACAGCGCACTGGCTGGAATGCGGTTCCAGCTGAAGAGATAGAGCTCGGAGACGCTACCCCGGAGCGTGCAGTCCGCGTCGCCACTACCCCGCGTGGCCCGGACTCCCTCGGGCCCCAAGCGGACCATCCACGGCTGGCTGAGGTCCCGGGGAAGGAGGGCGATCCGGTGCTCCTGGGTGAGCTTGGTCCGGCGGATTCTGGCGGCGAAGCCGAAGAGGAGCTCCTCGATGCCATCCGCCGCCAGCTCCAGCGGGAAGGGGGTTGGCGGGTTCGGGCCGGCCAGCTCGACGTCTGCCCGGTGAATCGCGGTCTCGTGGGCCTGGCGCCGCGCCCAGAAGGCCAGTGGGGTGGGGGCCGGGAGGAAGGACCAGCAGCTGAGATTCCGGGGAGCCTCGGAAAGTGCCTGGACCAGGGCCGTGTGACCCATCTCGAACCAATCGAGCAGCGCCGCATCCTCCGGGAGCGAGCTCATCAGACGCTCCTCCTCTGGCTTGGGCATCCCTTGGGTGCGCCGCTCGACGATGTGGGTGCTGGCCCAGCGGTGCACCCCCCCAAGGTGCTGGACCACGTCCCGAACCCTCCAGCCGGGGCAACTGGGTACCGCGGCGTCCAAGCCCACCTCGGACGCCGCTCGGGCCAAGCGCCGGCTCTCCTTGTCGACCGACCCGATCCAGCCGTCTAAGTCAGCGAGTGGGGCGGGCGTCAGGCTAGGCCCACCAGCACGGGCGTCGCATGCTCAAGATCATATGGGCCAACGGTTGCGCGGGGCGACGATAGTTGGGGGGTCAGCAGCGCTGGGTGAGGCTGAACCAGTTGCCGGAGTTGTCCCGCAGCACGGCCTCGACCCCGTAGGGCCTCTCGGCGGGGGGCTGGACGACCTCCACTCCCCGGGCGCAGAGCCGGGAGTAGTCGCCGCGGCAGTCGGTGGTGCCATTACCCCGGGAGTGAGCGCCCCCTTTTCCACCAGCGCCCGCAGCTGCTGGGCGGTCTCCTGGTCCAGCATCGAACGCGAGGG
>JBOHUH010000178.1:0-5307 GCA_050733915.1 Candidatus Dormibacteria bacterium
GGACGGGTGGGCCGGCGAGGCGGCACGGAGGCGGACCGGTGGCTCGGACTACATCGTGGCCCCGAAGCCGACCGCCGAGGGATCCGGCGTCCCACTCCTGCCGGTCCGGTGGGTTGATGACGGCGTGACGGACCCGCTCTAGTGGCCGCCCAATTCGGCGTCGAGTCCGAGGAGGACCTCCGGCTAGGACGGCTGCTGGAAGCGCAGACCGGGGGCCGTCCGATCGAGCTGGCCGAGCCCAGCCTGGCGGACGATCCCGAGCTGGTGGCCGAAATCGACGCGTACATCGCGGCCCTGGCCGCTGAGGAGAGCTCCTTCACCGCGCCGCCACCGGCTCCGGGCTGGATGGGCGTGGAGACCATGGCAACCCTGGATCCCGAGGTGGACAGGATGTTGCGCCAGCTCGAGGAGATGGGCCCGAGCAGCTGGCAGCAGCGGTAGCGGGTCGCGTCCCTAATCCTCGCCGCTGTGCGGGGTTCTGATCCCCGCCAGCGGCTGCCCGCGACTCCCAGCACCCCGAAGTTATGGCTCCACCCACTCACCACCGCTTAACGGGACCCCCTTCGGTGGGTCCGCTGATCTCAGGCGCACAGCGCACAGCCTGAGGTACTTGGCATGGAAGAGCTCGCGGGTTCGATTCCCGCCGGCTCCACTCCACGCGTCTCACTGGGACCCTCGAGTTGATGAAGGAGGGTTCGAGTGGGACGCTTCTCTCCGTTCTGGGGCAGGCTGGCCCAGATGAGGGCCCGCTTCTGGACGTTGGGGTCGAGCAGGAGTCGGTAGGACGGAGTGGATTCGGTGGTGATGTGGTTGTCGGCGTCGAGGTAGATGCGGGTGACGAACGCCTGGTTCTCCACCCTGCGGGTGGTGTCTGAGCCCGCACGCGTAGACGCTGTGGCAGTCCCCGGCCAGTGCCAGGCACTCTTGGAGATGGGTGCGAGCTTCGGTCGTAGGTAGTGTCCAGGGCGTCGAGGCGGGCAGTCACGAGGTCGAGCTGGTGGGTGAGGCGGTCTTGCTCCTCTTTGAGCAGGTCCAGGGGGAGCGCGCCGGCGTAGTGGGCTCGGAGGCTGGCGCGGCGTTGGTCTTGGATGCGGACTTGGTCGACGGTGAGCTGGTGGCGCTCGGTTTCGCTGGAGGCGTGCAGCGCGGAGAACTCGGCATCCAACATGGCGAGCATCGCCTTGCGCACGCCGAGCGGTATCTGAATCGTCTTGTAGTGGTCGGCGGCACCGCATCGGTCTGACCCTCAAGCATCTGCCAGAACCCGATCCAGGGCGGCAGCACCGCCAGGACCAGCCGAGCGGTGCGCTGCCCGCCCATCTGCTTGGCGAGCGCGTGGCACTGGGCACCATCAGCACCAGTCCAATCGCCGACTGGATCACAGACCTCAGCCAGCGGAGCCGGCGGGTCAGCGGAATAACTAGGGTCGCCCAGAAGGGAGGGTTGACGAATGCCCCGCGGTAGGGGTCGCTGTCTAGCCTCAGCTCCGCCGCGAAGCCGTAGAAGACTTTGAAGTCGGTCCCCGAGTAGGCGTGCCCGCGCAGGACGATTGTCAGTATGGGGTAGGCGATGGCGGCGCACCGACGGCCGGGGAACCAACCAGCACCCACGCCCGGAGTCGATTCGATCTCACCAGCGCGGGTAGCTGCGTACTCGGGGCGTCGCGGGCGGGCAGACTGGTGCCTCTCAACCACCTACCCGGCTGAACCGAACCTGCCCGGGTTCGGTGATACGGGGGGTGGGATCACCCCGGCTCTCGTGGGGCCACCCCAGCGGCTGCGAACCAAAACCCGCGCCACCAGCCGACGGAGATCACACCTCATCGGCGACGCCAGTCGACGCGGGGAGTTGATGGCGAGGTCCCGGGAGGCTGGGGTGGGCACCCGGGCCGGCGCGGATCTCCACCCTCAATTGAGGGCGCCGGTCACCGGGGCCCGGGCCCCACGGTCAGCTCGCGGCCGCGGCCCCTGCCCCTGCGGGGACTCGCGCCGCCTTGGTCGCGCGGTGCTCCAGGCGGACGATCACAGACTTTGAGGTTGGGGTGTTGCTGCCCTCGACCACGCTCTCCAATGGCACCAGCACGTTGGCCTCGGGGAAGTAGGCGGTGACACACTGGCGCGATGTTGGATAGTCGACCAGCCGGTAGTCGCGCAGGCAACGCTCGACGTCGTCCGGCCACTCGCTGTAGACGTCCACATGCTCCCCGTCCTGGAAGCCCAGCTCGTCCAAGTCCGCATGGTTGATCAGGATCACGTGCCGACTGTCGTGGATCCCGCGGTAGCGGTCGTCGTTGGAGTAGATGGTGGTGTTGAACTGGTCATGGGACCGCACCGTCTGCAGCAACAGCTTGCCCGCCGGCACCTCGAGGATCTCCAGTTGGTTGACCGTGAAGCGGGCCTTATCGGTCGCCGTCGCGAAGCTGCGCGAGTCGCGAGGCCCGTGCGGCAGGAGGAAGCCACTGGGGTTGGCGATCTTGGCGTTGTAGTTGTCACAGCCCGGGATCACGTGGCCGATATGCTCGCGAATCACGCTGTAGTCGTGAGCCATCGCCTCCCAGGGGATCGGGCTGTCCTTGCCCAAGGTGCGGTAGCCCAGCCCGCAGATGATGGCCACCTCGCTGCGCAGCATCGACGCCGCGGGAGGAAGCGCACCCCTGGTGGCGGTGACCACCCCCATGGAATTCTCCACCGTGACCTCCTGTGGCCCCGTCGCCTGGAGGTCACGCTCGCTTCGACCCAGGGTGGGCAGGATGATGGCCGTGTCCCCGGTCACCACGTGAGAGCGGTTGAGCTTGGTGGCGACGCTCACGGTGAGCTGAAGATTGCCCATGGACTTCTCGGCGACGCCGGTGTCGGAGATCGCCCGCACCAGATTGCCCCCCATCGAGAAGAGGATCTTGGCCTTGCCGTCACGCATCATGGTCACCGCCCCGACCGCATCGCAGCCGGGCTCGCGGGCCGGCTCGAAATGGAACTCCGAGCCCAGCTTGTCCAGGAACGCAGGCGGCATCTTCTCGAAGATGCCCATGGTGCGGTCCCCCTGGACGTTGCTGTGGCCCCGCACCGGGAGCAGACCCGCCCCCGGCCGCCCGATGTTGCCTCGGAGCAACTGGACGTTGGTGACCTCGCGGATGGTCGGGACCGAGCGCTTGTGCTGGGTCAGCCCCATCGCCCAGGCGATGATCACCGATTTGGCGGCCATGATCCGGCCGGCCAGCTTGCGAATCTCGGCGGCGGTCAGCCCGCTGCTCTGCTCTATCTCCTCCCAGCTCGCCTCTCGAGCGTAGTCGGCGTAGGCGTCGAAGCCATCCGTGTACTCGTCGATGAACTTGTGGTCGAGTACCGTCCCCGGCGCCTTCTCCTCCGCCTCCAAGAGCACCTTGCCAACTCCTAGGAAGAGAGCCTGGTCTCCCGCCAGCCGGACCGCCAGGTAGTCGTCGGCCAACGCTGTCCCCTTGGTCAGGAGGCCTCGCGGGGTCTGGGGGTTGCGGAAGCGGAGCAGTCCCGCCTCGGGCATCGGATTGACCGCCACGATAACCGCGCCGCGGTGCTTGGCCGTCTCAAGACTGGTCAGCATCCGGGGGTGGTTGGTGCCCGGATTCTGGCCCGCGATGATGATCAGCTCCGACTTTTCTAGATCCTCAAGGGTGACCGTGCCCTTGCCGATCCCGATCACCTCCTTGAGAGCGGTGCCACTGGACTCGTGGCACATGTTGGAGCAGTCGGGAAGGTTGTTGGTTCCGAAGGCCCGAGCGAAGGTCCCGTAGAGGAAGGCCGCCTCATTGCTGGTGCGCCCAGAGGTGTAGAAGATGGCCTGGTTGGGGGACTCCAGCGCGTTCAGCTGGTCGGCGATGTAGCCAATGGCGCCGCCCCAGGAGATCGCCTCATAGTGGTCGCTGCCAGCCCGCTTGATCACCGGCTCGGTCAGCCGCCCCTGCTCCTCCAGCCACCAGTCGCTGCGCTGCCGAAGTTCGCTCACCGAGTGCTCCCGGAAGAACTCTGGGTCGACCCGCCGCAGGGTAGCTTCAGCCGCGACGTGCTTGGCTCCGTTCTCGCAGAACTCGGCGAGCTTGCGGTGCTCAGGATCCGGCCAAGCGCATCCCGGGCAATCAAATCCCTGCTTCTTGTTGAGCTTGATCAGGGTCCGGGCAGTGAAGCTAACTCCCATCTCGTCCAGGGAGCGCTTGAACATCGCCCCGACCGCGGGCCAGCCGGCGGCGTAGTCCTCAGGGGGGGTCACCCGGGGCTCTTGGAGGAAGTCGGTTCGGGGAGCTTTTGTGGTCATGATTGCTCCAGTTCCTTCGGGAACGCGGCCCGCAGTTTGGCGGCCGTGGCGTCCAAGTGTTCAGGTACCACTTTAGCGTCGGCCAGCACCGGCATGAAGTTAGTGTCGCCATTCCAGCGCGGCACCAGATGAAAATGCAGGTGATCCTCGATCCCGGCTCCCGCTGCCCGACCCTGGTTCCAGCCACCGTTTAGCCCTTCGCAGCCGAGCTCTGCCTGGAGCACCCTGGTGGCCAGGCGCAACTCGACCATCACCGCCAGCAACTCGGCCTCGCCGAGGCCGACCAGCTCGCCACCGTGGCGCCGGGGCGCGACCATCAGGTGGCCCGGGTTGTAGGGGTACCGGTTGAGCATGCTGAGCGCCAGCTCCGATTCATGCAAGAGGAGGTCCTGGCCCTCCCCTCCGGGGCCCGCGGCGGCGCAGAAGATGCACCTGCCCCCGCCCTCCCGGGCCTGGGCATGCTCCACATAGGCCATCCGCCAGGGCGCCCAGAGAGTCTTCACGCCACCTCCTGCCCAGACGATCCGGTTTGACGCTGTGAATTGCTTACCAGTAGACTAGTCGGGTCATGGGCCGAAGGGGCGCGCGCACCCTGGCCCGCTTCAGCCGCCCTGGGGCTTTCTCGAGGTCTTCTTCTTCGTGGGATCGGTGATCAAGAAGCGGCGCAAGAAGATGCGCAAGCACAAGCACAAGAAGATGCTCAAAAAGACCAGATGGCAGCGCCGCGCCGCCTGACCCAGCTAGGCGCAGCCAGTTCAGGCGCGCCCCTCCCCTAGCTATACTGGGGCGCCCTGGGGGCGATAGCTCAGCTGGGAGAGCGCTGCCCTCGCACGGCAGAGGTCAGGGGTTCGAATCCCCTTCGCTCCAGCGCATCTCGGTTTTTTGAGGGATGCCCCAGCCTCGGCTGCTTCAGTGCACAGGTCCTGCGGCTCACCGGGCTGCGCCGACCGAGTACGGAGGGCATCTCCCCCAGAGCCGCGACCCGGCGTCCATCCGGGCTGCTTTGTGGTGATCTGGCAGAGC
>JBOHUH010000179.1:0-11175 GCA_050733915.1 Candidatus Dormibacteria bacterium
GGGAAGACCCGGGGTCATCTCCTGGACCCGCTTACCACGGTCGTCCTGGAGGGCTCGGATTCGTCCCGCCACCGCACCCACCACGAAGTAGTCCTGGAGCCGCAGGGTGCCCTCCTGGACCAGGACGCTGGCCACGGGGCCTTGACCCTTCTCGAGGTGGGAGTCGATCACCGCCGCCTCTCCGGCGCGATCCGGATTGGCCCGCGGCTCGCCGAGGTCGCTGACCAGCAGCACCATCTCCAGCAGGTGGTCGATGCCCTCACCAGTCTTCGCCGACACCGGCACGCAGACAACCTCGCCACCGAAGTCCTCAACCACCACCCCGTGCTCGGCCAGCTGCTGCTTGACCCGGTCGGGATTGGCATCCTCACGATCCATCTTGTTGAGCGCCACCAGCAGGGGCACCCCGGCGTTGCGCACGTGCTTGATCGCCTCCTCGGTCTGGGGCATCACCCCGTCGTCAGCGGCCACCACCAACACCGCCAAGTCAGTGATGTTCGCCCCCCGGGCCCGCATGGCGGTGAAGGCCTCGTGGCCAGGGGTGTCAATGAAGGTGATCCGGCGACCCTCGCGCTCCACCACCGAGGCTCCGATCCGCTGGGTGATCCCGCCCGCCTCGCCGACCGCCACCCTGGTCTCCCGAATGGCATCGAGAAGGCTGGTCTTGCCGTGGTCGACATGCCCCAGCACGGTGACCACCGGCGGCCGGGGCCTCAGGTTGCCGGCGCTGGCATCCTGCTGAAATTGCTCGCGGTCCAACATCCGCTCCACCGTGGCGGCCGCCACAGGCTCGCTATCGGCGATCTCGATCTCCAGCTGCTCCGCCACCAGGCGCGCGGTCCCGATGTCGATGCTCTGGTTGATGGTGGCGAGGACGCGGTGCTGCATGAGCACCTTGGCGACATCCGCCGCCGAAACCCCCAAGGCGGCCGCCAATGACTTGACGGTGAGATTGGCGGGGAGTGCAGCCTGCTTGACCTTAGCGATGAAGGTGTCCTCCTGGCGACGGGGTTGGCCCAGACGATGGGGAGCGGTGCGGCGAACCAGAAATCATAACCGCCACCGTTTCCGCGACCGCTGCTATGTCGATCCCCTCCCCCGCCACCCGGAGGGCCCGGGCCAGCGTGCGGCCCTTACGGGCCCTCTCCCAGCAGGTCATATTGGCACACAAGTAGGCACCCCGCCCGCCGGAGCGCCGCCCGGGTGCCTCGACCTCCACCCGCTGCCGCTGCCAGTGCAGCCTCAGGAGCTCTGGCTGGGGCCGTTTGCTGCGACAACCGACACAGGTCCGCAGCGGCGCGGGTTTCTCCTGCGCCCGCGGGCTCGAAGACTGCCCCTCGGGCGACGACCGGCTCACCCCTCCACCAAGGCGAGAGTGTGGTGGTGGGTGGTGCCCACTACTCTCGTGCCCTCCGTGCCGGATCCCGGGGCTTTCGCGTTGGGTGCTGGAGCACGGCCACGCCGGGGGAGCCTATCGGTCCTCCTCCGGAGCCCGGATGTCAATTCGCCAGCCGGTGAGGCGGGCCGCCAGCCGAGCGTTCTGACCGTCCTTGCCGATCGCCAGAGAGAGGCTCTGCGGCTTCACCAACGCGGTTGCCCGGCGACCCACGTGGTCGAGTTGGACCTCCTCCACGGGGGCGGGCGCCAGGGCCCGGGCCACCAGCTCAGCCGGATCGTCTGACCACTCGATGACGTCGATCCGCTCCCCGTTGAGCCCGGCCACCACGGCGCGCACGCGGACGCCCCTGGGCCCAATGCAAGCGCCCTTGGCGTCGATACCTTCCCGCTTTGACTCCACCGCCACCTTGCTGCGCTCACCCGGCTCGCGCGCCAGCGCCCGCACCACCACCGTCCCCTCGGCCAACTCGGGGACCTCGGCCTCCAGCAGCCGCCGCAGCAGCAGGGGGTTAGCACGCGAGGCCCGCACCTGGACCAACTCCTCCCCGCCACCCAGGTGAGCTTCCATCAAGACCACCTGGAGGTGACCTCCCCGAACCATGCGCTCGGCGGGAATCTGCTCCTCGGGTGGCAGGTATGCCTGGAGCCGGCCGGCGCGCAGGAAGATCGTGCCCCCGGCCACCCGTTCCACGATGCTGGCGACCAGCCTACCCCGGCCAGCCTCCGCCTCCCCGGCCAGTAGCTCTCGCCTCGCCTCCCGAACCCGGTGGCCCACCGCCGCCTTGACCAGCCGCGCCGCCCGCGCGGCCACTGCCTTGGGCAGCTTAATCGGCTCCCGAACCGAGGACCCCACCTCCGCGCCGGGGTCCAGCTCCTGAGCCCGGGCCAGGGAGATCTCGGCGTCGCCGGCAGGCTCCCCGGCGACCACCAGCTTGGTGAGCTCCACCGTCAGCTGGCCGCTGTCGGGGTCGAGCCTGGCCGCCACCTGCGCCGGACGCTCCTGGAGCTGCGACCAGGCAGCCGGTATGGCCGCCTCTATGGCCGCGACCACCCCTCCGGTGGGCACTCCGTGCTGCTCACGAAGCGCCCGCAGCACCTCACCCAACTCTTCGGACCGGGGCTCGTCGACCGGGGCCGCGGCCGCGCTTTTCACAGGCTCACCACCACCTGCGCGTCCATCACCGCGTCCCTGGAGACCCTGAGGGCCTGCAGCCGCCCGCTCTTGGGACGCCGCAACTCCAACTCCAGGTGCGCGTCACCGACGCCCACCAGGCGCCCCTCCACCACCGTCAGTGCCTCACCATCCCGAAGTGTCAGGCGCACCTTCCGCCCCAACGCGGCGGCGTACTCCGCCTCGGAACAAATGCGCCGCTCGGCCCCGGGCGACGAGACCTCGAGGGCGTAGTTGTCGGGCAGAAGCTGCTCGCAGCGATCCAGCAGCGCGGAGATCGCCGCGCTCGCCTCTCCGCAGTCGTCGATGGTCACCCCTCCGGGGCGGTCCACCGTCACTCGCAAGGTCGACCCACCCCGGCGGGGATGCCAGTTGACGTCGATCAGCTGCAGACCCAGCTGGCCGACCACCGGCTGAGCCAGGTCCCGCACCACATCGGCTGGCAACTCTCGCAACAGGTTATCTCAGCCTCGGCGCACGCGATTGCGGCTCCCACTCCTCCCCGGGACGGGCGTGCGCCGAGCTGCCTCCGTAGCCGGATTCTACCGTTACCAAATAGGCGTCACCAAGAGCCTGGCCCGGTGCCCCTGACTCGGGCCACCGGTCGAGCCGCTGGGTCCGGGTCAGTCGCGGTTCCTGCTTCGACACGGACCGCGGAGACGGCTCTCGGTACTACGTCCGCTCCGCACCCGCGTAGCGCCTTTGGCTTACCGCGCGCGACGGTAGTTGACCGAACCACCGGGTAAGCCGGGCCGGCGCTGCAGCCTCCCACCCCCGGCGCACCGCTTAGTGCCGCGCCATGGTAGCCGCACCAACCGGCACGCGACCGCCTCTGCGCCGCACCAGCCGCCGATCCAGCCCGCGCCAGGCAGTCAGCAGAGTCGCGGCGTTGAAGATCGAGCTGTAGGTCCCGGAGATGATCCCGATGAGCAGGGCCAGCACAAAGCCCTGAATCGACGCTCCGCCGAAAAGCACCAAGACCAAGAGTACAAAGACCACCGTCAGGGAGGTGTTCAGCGAGCGTGACAGGGTCTGAGCGATGGACAGGTTGACCACTTGGTCGAAGTTCATTCGTGAGCCCTGCACCCGCAGGTTCTCGCGGATTCGGTCGAAGACCACGATGGTGTCATGAACGGAGAATCCGACCATGGTGAGGACGGCGGTGACGAACAAAGTGGTGACCTGCCCCAGCTGGCTGAAATGTCCCAGGATCGCCCAGATACCCACCAGGACGAAGACGTCGTGCAGCAAAGCCGCCATGGCGCAGAGCGAGAACCGTCGGGCGCTGATCTGAGTCCCGGCGAAGCGCAGTGCCAGATAGACGCATATCAGCACCGCCGAGATGATCACCAGGAACACCGCGCTCACCACCAGCCCGCTGGCGATGGTGGGGCCTACCGTGGTCTCGCTGCTGGCGATCGGGTTTCCGGCGCTGTCGGTGGGCAAGCCAAACCGGTGGTTCACGGCACGCAGGATGTTGGCGGCCTCGTTGGGGGCGATCGGCAAGGTTGTGATCACATAGGTGTTCCCCCCCTCGCCCTGCACCTCGGCTCGCGACGCGGGATAGGCGTCGAGCGCCACCTTCTGCAGCGCGGCGGCGGTGGTTGCCTGCTTCACCTTGACGGTGATGTTGTCCCCGCCGGTGAAGTCGATCCCCAGGTTGAACCCGAGGAAAAGGATCGCCAGCACCCCGGGCAGGATCACCGCCAGCGAGCCCGCGAAGTAGGCGTTGCGATGGCTGACAACGTCAAAGCGGCCGCCACTGCGGAACTGCTTGGCGAGGTTGTCGAGTGGCAGGATGCGGGTGTACAGGCTGGGGCGGCGGGCGGCGGGCACCCACCGCTGTACGTAATGCAGCAGGGAGTGGGTGATCACGATCGACGAGAACATGCTGGTGGCCACCCCGATGAACAGGGTGAGCGCAAAGCCCTTGATATCGGCAGTGCCGAAGAAGTAGAGGACGGTGCAGGTGATCATCGTCGAGATGTTGGAGTCTCGGATCGCCGGCCAGGCCCGCCGGAACCCATACTCGGTCGCCAGCTCCAGTGGCCGATCCTGGCGCAGCTCTTCCTTCATTCGTTCAAAAATCAGGACGTTGGCGTCAACCGCCATGCCCACGCTCAGGATGAAGCCCGCCAACCCGGGCAGGTCCAGGACCACCGGGATCAACTTGAATACCGCCAGCACGATGGCGCCGTAGCAGAGCAGGGCGATGCTGGCCAGCAACCCGGGGAAGCGGTAGTAGAGCAGCATGAAGAGGATGACTAGGAGCAGCCCGAAACCGCCCGCGGTCAGGCTCTGCTGGACTGACTGCTTGCCCAGGTTCGCCGAGACTGAGTTGACTCCGATCACTTCGATCTGGGCGGGCAGCGCCCCGGCATTTATGTCGTCGACCAGCCGGTTGGCACCGTTATAGGTGAAATTCCCAGTGATCTGAGTCTGGTTGCTGCTGGGGCTGGCTACCGCCGGCGCGGTCAGCACCTGACCGTCGAGGAAGATGGCCAACTGGGAAGTGGGAGGCGCCGCGCTGGTGCTGCCGCCATTGGCGCTGCAGCCGGGGTTCTTGGCGCAGGCCTTGGTGGTGAGCCTGGACCAGACGGAGGCCCCGGCACTGTTGAAGGTGATGTCGACTGCATAGCCCCCACCACTGGAGGTGCCCACCGCCGCCGCGGTGACGTCGGAGGCGGTGAGGTCGGGGACGACCTTCCAGTGGTACTTGGTGCCGGTGGTGCTGTCCACCGGGTAATAGAGGGTGTTCTTGAACTGGCAGGTGGTACTGGCCGCGGTGGCCACCTTGTTCTGGTTCTTGCTGTGCGGCCAGCAGCCGCTCGGGATCAGCTGGTTTTGGTCGATACAGGTCTTGGTGGTGCAGGTCCCCGGGCTGCCGTTGACGGACGGCGCCCCCGCCACCGGGACTGCGAAGTGCAGCTCCGAGGTCTGGCCCAGAGCGGCCTCGGCGGTGGCCACGTCAACCCCAGGAAGTTGGACCAGGATCTGGCTGTTGCCCTGGGTCTGTAATTGGGCCCCCGAGACCCCGAGGCTGTTCACCCGGCGCTGCAGGATGGTGTAGGTGTCGGCCTGGGCCTGGGCCAGGGTCCGGCCCTTGGGGACCCCGCTGGTGCACCCCGACCCAACCGGGTTGTCGTCCCCCTGGCAGATCTGGATGGTGAGCTCGGTGCCACCCTGGAGGTCCAGGCCCTTGTGGATGTAGATTTGGCCGCCCGCCAGGGTGGGGTTCTCCCCCTTGGGCAGCGAGGCGGTCGGGGAGGTGTGCTTGACCACCACGTTGTAGATGGGGCCGTAGGCGTCGATGACCACGGCACCCAGCACCAGGATCACCACCAGGGCCAGCCACCACCGGCTGATCCGGATCATCCGCCTGAGTCCGCCCGGGGTGAGCTCAATTGCATCTGAGGAGACCTGATTTTAGGGGAGGCGCGGGGGGCAGGCTCCCGGCGCGATCGTCCGATCTCGGAAGCCACCTACTGGGGACGCTGGTCACGGGCCTCGGCGATGAACTGGTCCAGAGCCCCGCGCTCGATGGCTTGGCGGACACCGGCCATGAGCCGGCCCAGATGGTGCAGGTTGTGCAGGCTGAGCAGGCGGTGCGCCAGGATCTCGCCTGAAAGGTAGAGGTGGCGCAGGTAAGCGCGGCTGAAGCGCAGGCAGGCGGGGCATTCACATCCCGCTTCGAGCTGGGCCGGATCGCGCCGGAAGCGGGCGTGACGCAGCGACATCCGACCCCTGCCCGAGAGGAAGGTGCCGGTGCGGGCCAGGCGCGTCGGCAACACACAGTCGAAGAGGTCCACCCCGCGGGCGACCGAGTCCAGCAGGTCCAGGTCGCTGCCTAGCCCCATCACGTAGCGGGGCAGCTTCTCGGGCAGCTCCCTGACGCAGGCGTCGATGGCGGCCTGGCGAACCTGGGGCGGTTCCCCCAGCACCAGCCCGCCAAGGGCCACCCCATCGAAGCCCAGCCCCGCGATGAGGGCCGCTGCCTCGGCACGCGAGTCCACCTGGAATCCTCCCTGAACGATGCCGAAGAGGAGCGAGCCGCCGGTGTCCACTTCGCGGCAGCGCCGGGCCCAGAGGTGAGTTCGCCGGGTGGCATCCTGGGCCAGCTCAAAGGGGGCGCCGTAGGGGACCGGGTGGTCCAGGACCATGATCACGTCACTGCCCAGCTCGCACTGCCCTTGCACCACGTCCTGCGGGCGGAACCGCACCGCATCGCCGTCGTAGGGGGAGCGGAACGTGACCCCCTCGTCGCCCAGCTCCACCAGCTCTCCCAGGCTGACCAGCTGGTAGCCGCCGCTGTCGGTGAGGATGGCTCCGTCCCAGCCCATGAAGGCGTGCAGGCCACCCAGGGCAGCGATCAGCTCCACCCCGGGCCGGAGTGCCAGGTGATAGAAGTTCGCCAGCAGCATCGCGGCCCCCGACTCCGCCACTTCGGCGGGGTGGCAGGCCTTGACGGTGGCGTGGGTTCCCACCGGCATGAAGCCCGGGGTGGGCACGGCGCCGTGGGAGGTGTGCAGGCTGGCGCGGCGGGCCCGCCCATCGCGGGCCTGGATCTGGAAGGTGGGGCGCCCGGTGCCGGTCAAGCGCGCCAACCGAACATGCAGTCGCCGAAGCTTAGGAAGCGGTAGCCCCGCGCCAGGGCGTCGCGATAGGCCCGCCGCACCCGTGCCCCACCGTAGAAACCGCTCACCAGCACCAACAGTGAGGACCGCGGCTGGTGGAAGTTGGTTAGCAGGCCGTCGACCACCTGGAAACGGCTTCCTGGAAGCAGGTAGAGGCTGGTCTCCTCGGCGCCCGGCACCACCCCGCCCCGGCCGTCAGGTCGGGATTCCAGACAGCGCACGGCGGTGGTCCCCACCGCCACCACCCGGCCTCCCCGGGAACGAGCGGCGCGCAGTTGATCCGCGGCGGTCGCGGAGATGGTGATCCGCTCCGAGTGCATCGGGTGGGCCTCGATGGTCCGGGTCCGGATCGGGGAGAAGGTGGCCAGCCCAACCTCTAGCTGCACTCGCACCAGGCGGACTCCGATGGCCTCCAACTGGCGGAGCAGCTCCAGAGTCAGGTGGAGCCCGGCGGTAGGGGCCGCCGCGGACACCGCCGGCCCGCTGGAGTAGACAGTTTGGTAGCGCTGCGGCTGGTCCAGAGGGTGCTTGATGTAGGGCGGCAGCGGCACCTCGCCCGCCGCCTCAAGGTCCAGCCCCGGCTGCACTTCGAGAGCCACCCGTCGTCCCCCGGGGTGGTCCTGCCAGCGTGCCTCGACCAGGGCCCGCCATCCCTGGCCCTCAAGCGAGCTGCCGGGCGCCAGGGCCCGAGCCGGGCGAACCAAGGCGGTGTAGCGACCCTCGCCGAGATCGCGCAACAGCAGCACCTCCCCCGCTCGCCCCTCGACCTCCCCGCGGAGTCGGGCGGCCCGCACCCGGGTGTCGTTGAGAACCAGGCAGTCCTCGGCGCGGAGGAATTCGGGCAGGCGGCTGACCTCGGAGTCGCGAGAATGACCTCGGCGCTGCAACACCAGCATGCGGCTGGCACCGCGGTCTGCAAGCGGGGTCTGGGCGATCGCGGCGGCGGGAAGGACATAGTCGTAATCCTGGGTGGGCGTCCCCCCAGGGTCAGTCTTCGCCGACAAAGAGCTCCGCCACCTCAGGGGCGACCCCTCCCGGAGCTCCGTCGGGCACCGCTAGCCCGAGGTGGCGGTAGGCACCGCCGGTGACGATCCTGCCCCTTGGGGTGCGGGCCAGAAAGCCCAGCTGTATCAGGTACGGCTCCAGCACCTCCTCGATGGTGTGGGGCTCCTCGGCGAGGGCCGCCCCCAGCGTCCCCAGTCCTACCGGGCCGCCCCCGAACTGCTCGCAGATCAGACGGAGCAGGCGGCGATCGGAGGCGTCCAGCCCCTGGCCGTCCACCTCCAGCAGTCGCAGGGCCTCCCCGGTCAGCCCCCGGCTCACCGTCCCGTCGCCCCGGACCTGGGCATAGTCGCGGACCCGGCGCAGGAGCCGGTTGGCGACCCGGGGGGTGCCTCGGGAGCTGGCCGCCAGGACCGAGACCGCCTCGTCCTCGATGGGCACCTGGAGCAGGCCCGCCGAGCGTCGCACGATCGACTCCAGCTGCTCGGTGGTGTAGAAATCTAGCCGGAAGGTGACCCCAAAGCGATCCCGCAAAGGGGCGGAGAGCATGCCCACCATGGTGGTAGCCCCTATCACGGTGAAGCGCTGCAGTGAGATCCGGAGCGCCTGGGCCCCGACCCCCTTGCCAGTGACGAAGTCGAACGAAAACTCCTCCATCGCGGGATACAGGCTCTCCTCCACCGCGCGCTGCAGCCGGTGCACCTCGTCGATGAAGATCACGTCACCCTCGGCGAGGCTGGTCAGGAGGCTGGCCAGCGCCCCCTGGAACTCGATCGCCGGCCCACTGGTGACCCTCAGCCCAACTCCGGTCTCGGCGGCCACGATGTTGGCTAGGGTGGTCTTGCCCAGGCCGGGGGGGCCGGAGAGCAGGAGGTGCTCGATGGGCTCGCCCCGGGAGCGGGCGGCATCGATGAGGATGGCCAGCTGCTCTCGGACCTGGTCCTGGCCGACGAACTCCTCAAGGCGCCGCGGCCGAAGTTGGCGGTCAATCTCCGGCTCGTCGGCGGAGACCTCGGGATCCAGCACCGTTCCGTCCGACATCACGGCAGGCCCCGCGAGCCGACCGGGCTGAGCCGCAGCAACGCCATCCGCACCACCTCTTCCAGTGTCCCCTGAGCCCGTCCAGCGTCGCCGGCCTGGGCGAGGCTGGCGGCCACCGCCCGGCGCGCCTCGCCCGCGGCGAACCCCAGCGCCACCAGGGCAGCGATCGCCGGCTCACTCAGGGGGCCGGCGTCCCCCGTGGGCGGACCCGGCAAGGGTCCGGCCAGCCGATCGACCCGCCCCTGCAGCTCGAGCACGATCCGCTGCGCGGTCTTGGTCCCGATCCCGGGCACCGACGCCAGCAGGGCGTGGTCGCCGTTGTGGATCGCCGCCACCAGGGCAGTCCACTCCGCCCGGGCCAGGATCGCCAGGGCCGCTTTGGGACCGATCCGCTCCACCGTGAGCAGGAAGCGAAAGCAGGCCAACTCCTCGGGAACCAGGAAGCCGAAGAGCGAGATGGCGTCCTCCCGCACCACGGTGTGGATCCCCAAGCTGACCTCACCCTTCTCTCCCAGCAGTTCACCCGCGGTGCGGGGGTGTACGTAAACCTGGTATCCGACCCCGCCCACCTCCAAGACCACCCACTCCTCCTCGACCCGGAGCACCCGACCCCGAAGGGCGGCGATCACCCGCCGGCACCCATCGCCAGCGCCTGGCGCAGGCCGGCGGCGTGGTGGTGGCAGATGGCCACGGCGCAGGCATCGCTGATGTCGTCGGGATGCGCCGGTACCCGTTCGCCCAGCAGCAGCCGGACCAGCCGGGCCACCTGTTGCTTGGGGGCGGAGCCGCTACCGGTCACCGCCTGCTTGACCTCACCCGGGGTGTACTCGTGGAGCTCGATCCCAGCCCTCGCGGTGGCGCAGACCAACACCCCCCGGGCCTGGCTCACCGCCATGGCGGTGGAGACGTTGCGACTGAAGTAAAGGCGCTCCAGTGAGACCGCCTCGGGCGGTGCGGACTGCACCAGTTCCGCGAAGCTCTCCCAAAGTCGCAGCAACCGCGCCCCCTGGCCCTGGTCCGCCGCGGTCCTCCAGACCCCGGCCGACCGCAGCATGAGCTTCCCCCCCCCGGTTTCGACCAGGGCCCAGCCGGTCAGGGCCAGGCCAGGGTCCAAGCCCAGGACTAGCACGCCACCACCCCAGACTGCCCCCGGGCCATGTCCGCAGCCGTCTAGACCTCGGCCAGCACGTCGTTGGGGAGCACCGCGTTGCAGTGGACCTCCTTGACGTCGTCGTGCTCGTCCAGGGCCTCCAGCAAACGCACCACCGCAGGCGCGGTCTTGGCGTCCACCTCGACGGTGGTGCTGGGCTGCATGGTCACCTCCGCAGTCTCCACCTCGAGGTTGGCCGCATCGATCGCCCGGCGGAGGTCCTCCAGTCTCTCCGGGGCCACGTAGACCTCGGTGACGCCGTCCTCAACCTGGACGTCGTCAGCCCCCAGTTCAATCGCCCGCAGCGCCAGCTCCTCGGGGTCCTGGCCCTTGGATTCCACCCGGATCAGTCCGATCCGGTTGAACATCCAGCCCACCGAGTTGGACTCCCCCAAACTGCCCCCGGAGCGGGTGAAGAGGTTGCGGATGGCGGCGACGGTCCGGTTCCGGTTGTCGGTGAGGACGTCCACCAGGATCGCCACCCCGCTGGGTCCGTAACCCTCGTAGCGAATCTCCTCGATGGCCGCTCCCTGGAGCTCACCGGTACCCCGCTTGATGGCCCGCTCGATGTTGTCCGCGGGCATGTTGACCTCCCGGGCCTTCTGCACCGCCAAGCGGAGCCGGAAGTTGCTGGTGGGGTCACCGCCGGATTCACGAGCGGCCACGGTGACCTCATTGGCCACCTTGGTGAAGGTCTGGCCCTTGCGGGCGTCGACGACCGCCTTCTTGTGCTTGATCCCCGCCCACTTCGAGTGCCCAGACACCGACCACCTCCGAAC
>JBOHUH010000180.1:0-2363 GCA_050733915.1 Candidatus Dormibacteria bacterium
TCGTCCTGCTCTACGTGGCCTCGGTCACCGAGCTGGCGGAAGGGTTGATGGAACGTGCGCTGGCGGTGATCTGTGGGGTGTGGATTGCTGCCCTCGCCGCGACGCTGATCGGAAACGGCCTGCGACCGCGGCGCGGCGGCGCGGATCCCAGATCCCTTCAAGCAGGGCTTTGACCAGAGGCGGGCTAGCGGATAGGCGGCCTCGATGAGATAGCCCAGGGTCTGCGGCGACTCGGCGGGCCGCTGCCGTGCTTGATAAGGTCGCCCTCGAGGTGAGCACCCGGCAGAAGACCCCGCGCGACGCCGGGGCGCGGTCCCGGTCCCATCCCGCCCGTGGGCTGGACGGTGTCGTTGGCCATCAGCTGGCGCTGGGCGCGCTGCGCCACCAGTTGATGGCCGGGCAGCTGTCGCACGCCTACTGGGTCTCCGGGCCGCCCCAGGTGGGCAAGACCACCCTGGCCCTGGCCCTGGCGTCCGAGTTCTTGGGAGCCGACGGCTGGCCCGGGGGGCTGGCACTCCACCCCGACCTCTGGCTGGAGGACGGTGCGGGCTCGATCAGCATCGACCGGATCCGGGCCCACGGCGCCGACCAGGAGGCGGAACAGGGGCCGAGCCTGCAGCATTTCCTCAGCCTCTCAGCCTTCGCCGGAAGGGGCAAGGTGGCGGTGGTCGGCAACGCCGAGCGCCTCAGCCTCCCCGCCGCCAACAGCCTGCTCCGGCTCCTGGAGGAACCCACTCCCGACACCATGATCTGGCTGTGTACCTCGAGGCCGGAATCCGAGCATCTCCCCAACACCCTGCGCAGCCGCTGCCAGCAGCTGCCGCTGGGCCCGGTCGACTCGGCGGCGATCGCAGACTGGCTGCTGAAGGAGCACGGCGTCGGCGCGGAGCCCAGCCGGGTGGCCGCCGCCATCTGCCTGGGGCGGCCCGGGCTGGGGCTGGAGCTGGCCCACGACCGAGGGCTGGGGCAGCGCGCGGGCCAGCAGCTGGAGCGGTTCATAGCCTTGGCCGGTCAGGGGCCCCGCGAGTGGCTGGAGCTGAGCCGGGAGCTGGCCGAGCGGGGCACCGACCGGGAGGTGGCCCGGAGCGCGCTCCGGGTCTGGGCCAGCTTCCTGCGGGACTGCTGCTGCCTGGCGGTGGGGGCCCCGGGGCTCTGCCGCTGGCCGGAGCAGAGGGCGCGGGCCGACGAGTGGGCAGACCGGCTGGGACCCGATGGTTGCTCCAGGCGGTACGATCTGGCCCTCGACGGGCTCTCGCGGCTCGACGAGATGGCGACGCCACGGCTGGTCCTGGACCGGCTTTTGCTGCTCACCTTCGGGGAGGAGCCGATGGGCGTCCACGAGGGCGATCGGTCTGCGGCAGCGCCGATTATGAGGTGATCCAATGCCCATAGCGGTGGGGGTGAAGTTCCGCCGCCACGGCCCGCTCAACTACTACGCCCCAGAGGCGGAGGAGCTGGTGCCGGGCACTCGGGTGGTGGCCGACACGGCTAGGGGTCCGGAGATCGGGGAGGTGGTCATGGAGGCCACCGAGATGGACCAGCGGATGCTCCCCAGCCCCCTGCTCGCGGTGCTGCGCCGGGCCAGCCAGGAGGACCTGGAGCAGCGGGTACGGATCGACCGCCGGATTCCCGAGGTGGTTCGCCAGGCGAGAGATCTGGTTCAGCAGCGCGACCTCCCGGTCAAGGTCTCCCGGGCGGAGATCAGCTTCGACGAGTCCCGGATCCTCTTCGACTTCACCGCCGAGCGCCAGACCGACTACCAGGACGTTGCCAAGGAGCTCGCCTCCAAGCTGCGCTGCCGGGTGGAGTTGCGTCAGGTGGGCGCCCGCGACGAGGCCAAGGAGAAGGACGGCTACGGGCCCTGCGGGCGCCGGCTCTGCTGCTCCTCCTGGCTCAAGGAGTTCGTCCCGGTCACCATCAAGATGGCCAAGGAGCAGGGACTGCCGCTAAACCCGACCCGGCTCAACGGGATGTGCGGCAAGCTCAAGTGCTGCCTGCAGTACGAGAACGAGCAGTATGTGGACCTCAAGCGGCGGCTGCCCTTGCCCGGAAGCACCCTCCAGGTGGAGGGCCGGGCGGCCACCGTGTCGGAGATCAGCCTGGTCCGGGAGCAGGTGCTGGTCACTCTGACCGAGTCGGGCACGGTGGTGGCGGTGCCGGCGGCGACCCTGCTCCAGGAGCCGCGCCCGGGGGGGGAGCACGCGGGCAGACGGCGCCGAGCCAAGCCGTCCGCCCCCGAGATCGGCTAGCCCCTTCTCCTAACCCGCCAGACCACCAGCGCCGCGACTCCCAGGGCCAGGGCCCCGGCCGCCGCGGCGCCCGCGGGCAGGCCCCGGCGGCGACCGGCCGGCGCGGGTGGGATG
>JBOHUH010000181.1:0-7901 GCA_050733915.1 Candidatus Dormibacteria bacterium
CTGCGGATCTCGGGCTCGGTGGCGGACTGGGAGCGCTGGACCAAGCTGACCTTTCCGGTGAGCGGGGAGTACTGGTTTCCTCAGGGACTCGCCACCTTGGAGATCAGCCAAGAGCGGGATGCCGGGACCTACTACGAGCCCAACGTCTGGATGCACCACCGACTCTGAGTGCACCTCCGAGGGCAAAGGCATCGCCTTGCCCGGGCGCCTTCAGGCGGGCACGCTCTCCTCGCTGGCCAGGGCGGCGACGCGCTCCAGCCAGGGACGGGCCCGAAGATCGCCGAAGATCTCACCCGCCTCAGTCCGGAGCGATGCAGACCGGTCTTGGCGGCCTCGCCCCACCAACCACTCGGCGTGCTCGGTCAGGGTGACCGCCAGGTCAAAGCTGGCCCGGCACTCGCGCAGGCCAGCTTCCGCTAATTCGAATGACGTCTCCACCTGATCCTCGCGTCCGGCAGCCGCTGAGAACCGGGCGGAGAGCCGGGCGGCCTGGGCCCGGAGCCAGGGGCTGATCTGTCCGGGTTGGGCCCCTCGGATGACTCCCAGAAGGGCGTCCGCCCGAGGGGCGTCCCCGAGGACCAGGGCCGCGTCGATTGCCAGCACCAAAAATCGCTTCACCTGGGCGTCGGTGAGGCCCAGCCCGAGCTCGTCGCGCTGGGCCAGGAAGGCCTCAGCATCGACCAGCGCTGGGCCCGGCCGCCCCTGGGCGAGTTCCACGCTGGCCCGGGCGAACCGGTACACGGAGCGCGCCTCCCAGCGCTCGGACTTCTCCGCCCAAGCGAACGCCTCCAGCACCCGCGCCGCCTCCTGGAACTCGCCTCGGCCGAGGTGGATCGGACAGAGGTCGAGCACCCCGACCGCGGCGCTCTCCAGCGACGCAAGCTCCTCCGCCTCCTGCGCCTCCCTCGCCTGCTCCAGCGCGATGTCCCACTGACCGGTGATGAGCCGGGCGCTGATCATACCGGTGAGCAAGTTGAGTTCCCAGAAGCGGTCACCCGCCCGCCGGGCCAGCTCCAGCTGCTGGTCGGAGAGGGCGACCAGCTCCAGAGTGCGGTCCTGGGACTCCAGGACCACCGCCAGGTTGTTCTGGGCGCGCATCGCGGCGGCGGTCAGGCCACGCACGGCCGCCACCTCGGCGGCCTCTTTGAGCAGCGCCCGCGCCTCACCCAGCCGGTCGGTGTGGGTGAGGATTATCGCCTTGCTGCTGAGCGCCTGGCAGTAGACCTCGGCGAGCTGCTGGTGCTCAGCGATCTCCAGCGCCTCCTCGAGCACCGGCGCGGCCTCGGCGTAGTGGCCTTGGAGGGCCAGGAAGCGGCCCAGCTGGGCCGCCACCATGGCTACGTCGGGATCCGGGTGGGAGCGGTCGAGGGCGGCGTATGCCGTCGTGATCCTCTCCGTTGCCTGCACGTCGTGGCCCCTGAGCCACTCGACCCCGGCCCGCCGGGCCTGCGCCCGTGCCGAAGCCCGGACCTGGCCCTCCGCCTTGAACAGCTCGCTGGCAGTCTCATATAGGGGGATCGCGTCTTCGGGACGGCCCCGCAACTCGGCCATCTCGCCCGCGCGCTCGGTGAGCGCCGCCCGCTCCAGGTCCGCCTCGCTCAGCCCCGCCGCCCGCCGAAAGGCCGACTCCGCCTCCTCCGCCGCGGCCAGGGCGGCGGCCCGCTCGGCGGCCCGTACCAGCATGGTCCGGGCTTTGCCCTTGATCTCCTGGCCGTCCGGGGCGTCGGGGTCCAGCTGCCAGGCCTCGAGGTAGTGCGAGGCCAGCACCTCTACGCCTTCCTCCGACTCCGCGCCGAAGGTCCGCTCGAAGTAGTCGGCAACTGCCAGATGCTTGATCCGGCGCTCTCGCTTGGAGAGGGTTTCGTAGGCCACGGTCCGTACCAGGTCCTGGAGGAATCCGTACTGACCCCGCTCCGGGGAGCGGGGATCTGATTGCACCGCCAGCACCTCCTTGGCTCCCAGTGAGCTGAGCATCGGCTGGAGGTCGCTCTCACTGAGCCCGGTCAGCGAGGCGAGTGCCCGGGCCGTGAAGGTCTTGCCCAGGACGGAGGCGTCCTGGGCAAGCCTGCGCTCCTCCGCCGACATTCCGTCGAGGCGGGCCGCGATCACCGCGTGCAGGGTTTCCGGGACGTCCAGGGTGTCGATCGCTCGAGCGGGCCGGTAGGCGTCGCCCTCCTCGACCAGAAGGCCGCGGTCGAGCAGCATCCGCACCGTCTCCACCGCGTACAGGGGGACACCCTCGGCGCGGTCCCGGATCCGCTCCAAGAGAGGCCCGGGCAGCCCCGGAACCAGTCCGGTGAGGAGCTTGTCCATGGTCGCTGCTGGGAGGGACTCCAGGTGGATCAAGGTGGCGTTGCGCATGGTCGCCGCCAGGGCGGCCGCCGGAGAGTCGGGACGGACCTGGCTCATCACGAAGAGAGGACAGCTGCGGGACCACTCCATCAGGTAGCCGAGAAACTCCAGAAGTGAGGGGTCAGCCCACTGCATGTCCTCGAAGGCCATCAGCACCGGCCCCTGGTCGGAGAGCCGCTCCAGGAAGAGCCGCCAGGCCGCGAAGAGATCCTGCTTGTCGGGGGCGGTCCTTTCCTCGAGACCGATCAGGTGGGCCAGGCGGGGGGTCACGAAGTGACGCTCCTCGGGGTCGGGAAGGTACTCCTCGACGGTGTCCTGGAGTTTCTTCTGGGCTGAATCGCGCCCTTCTGACTCGAGAATCCCAGCCCGGCCCCTGACCATCTCCGCCAGGGCGAAGTAGGTGACCCCCTGCCCGTAGGCGAGGCAGCGGCCCCGGTGCCAGAAGTAGACCGACTTGAGCCCATCCATGTACTTGAAGAACTCCCAGGCCAGCCGGGACTTGCCGATCCCGGCGATTCCGGTGACCTGGACCAGATGGGCCTGGCGGTTCTCGGTCGCCGCGTGGAAGACGTCCTTGACCAGCTTCAGCTCCCGCTCCCGACCCACGAAGGGGGCCTCCAGCCGCTCCGACTTGAGCAGTCCACCCCTGCCCGCGACCACCCGGGCGGCCCGGTACAGGCGCAGCGGCTGGGACTTGCCCTTGAGCTCGTGGGTGCCCGCGTCAACGTAGGCGATGGCTGCCTCCGAGGCACGCTTGGTGGCCTCCCCGACCAGCACCATCCCAGGCCCGCTCTGGGTCTGAATCCGGGAGGCGGTGTTGACCAAGTCCCCGGCCACCATCGCCTGTCCGGTAACTCCCACGTTCACCGAGGCCGTCCCGCTCAGCACCCCGGCGCGCGCCGCCAGCGCACTGGCGCCGACCTCGTCCCCCATTGCCGCCACCGCCTCGACCAGATCGAGAGCGGCGCGCACCGCCCGCTCGGCGTCGTCCTCCTGAGCCGTCGGCGCCCCCCAGACCGCCATCACCGCGTCCCCGATGAACTTCTCAACGGTTCCGCCATAGCGCTCCACGCGCTCACGGCAGAGGTCGAAGTAGCGGCTGAGCAGCTCCCGCACCTCCTCGGGGTCCCGCGACTCCGAGAGCGTGGTGAAGCCAACCAGGTCGGCGAAGACGATCGAGACGAACTTGAGCTCGACCACTTCCTCGGCAGGTGCGGACGAGGCCTGCCCGGGCGACCTCCCGGGGGGCGCACCTCCCGAGATGGTCGCCCCGGCCACGGGCAGCTGCGCGCCACACTCGCCGCAGAACTTGGCGGCGGCATCGTTCGCGAAGCCGCAGGCGCCGCATGGCTGAGCCAGCGCCGCGCCGCACTGATCGCAGAATTTGCGGCCCGGGCCGGCCGGCGCACCGCACTTCGGACAACTCACTGACGGTCTCCCTCAGTTCCCCTCGGTCTCGCATCGTACCCGCGGCATCGGTACACGGTGCGCTCTCCGGTGGTTTCAGGCGCCGCCGGGGCGGCGGGTACCCCCAACCGAGGCTGGGACTGCTCTCGCCTCCGAACGGACCGGGGCGCAGTTCATGGTCCCACACCTTGGAGGGCTCTTTCGGCGCCGGCGCCGGCATGACGACCCAAGCCGAGAGCTAGCGGCGGTACGGCTCTCCGCCTCCGGGAGACCAAGAGCCCGCGCCTCTAGCGGATGGCAGGGCACCTTTAGCAGTTCCTCGGAGTCCCTTTCGATCACTCTCCAGTCAGCCCCAGCCCACCTCCGGCGATCCCTCTCAGGCTGGTACGGCACTGGCGCCGGGGCGCTCATCCAAGCGCTGCAGCCCGTTGTAGGCCGCGTACTTGAAGGCGTCCGCGCGGCTGGGGTAGTTGAAGGTGGTGTCGATGAACTCGTTGACCACCCCGCTGCGGTGCAGCAGTGCCTGGGCGATATGAATCAGCTCGCTAGCCTCCTCCCCCACGATGTGGGCCCCCAACAAGCGCCGATCCGAGGCTCGGAAGACCAGCTTGACCAGCCCCTCGGTGGACCCGGCGATCCGGGCGCGGGCGTTGGTGTCGAAGTAGGCCCTCCCGGTCTCCACATCCTCCCCGGCGGCCCGTGCAGCATCTTCGGTGAGCCCGACCATCGAAGACTCGGGGAGGGTGTAGATGCCGGTCGGCACCATGGGGTCAACCGCCTCCTTGAAATGGATCCCGAAGGCGCGGCACATGGCCACCCGGGCCTGCTCCATCGCCACCGAGGCGAGGCCGGGCGGCCCGATGACGTCGCCCGCGGCATAGATCCCCGGCACCGCAGTCTGGAAGTTGGTGTCGACTCGTACCCGACCTCTAGCATCGGCGTCCACCCCCACCTCGGGCAGTCCCAGGCCCTCCACGTTGCCGCCCCTACCCACTGCATGGACCACGATCCCGGGCCGGAACTGCTCGCGGTCGACTCGTACCAGGAGGCCCTCGTCATCCCTCCCCAGCGACTCCACCTCGGCTTGCAGGATGATCCTTACCCCAGACCGCGAAAGGCTATCTGCCAGGGCCTGGGACATCTCGGCGTCTAGGAGCGGCAGCAGGCGCGCCCCCCGACCGACCAGGGTTACCTCAACTCCCAGAGCGCCGAAGATGGATGCGTACTCACAGCCGATGGGTCCAGTCCCAACCACCATCATCCGAGGCGGCAGGCGCTTCATGGTCAAGATCGACTCCGCGTCGTGGACATCGGGATCATCGAAGGCAACATCCGGGGGGCGGTGGGAGTGGGACCCGGTGGCGAGCAGGATCACCTGCGCTTGGAGGACCCGTTCAGCGCCCCCGGGACTGCGCACCACCACGGTCCGATCCGGGCCAAGACGAGCATCCCCATGGACCAGCGCCACCCCATGGTGCCTCAGGTTGTGGCGCATCGCGGTGGCCATGGTTTTCATGACATCACTGGTGCGCGCCCGGAGCCGATCCATCACCATCTCCGGGGCCAGGGTGATGCCGACCCCGTAGGTGTCCCGGCGCGACCAGCCGCTTAGGTACACCGCGGTGTCCCGGAAGGCCTTGACCGGAACCCCCCCGACAACCGCCACCGCGCCCCGGCCGGGAGGGGACCGGCGCTCCACCACTGCGACGCTGTGGCCGTGGTAGGCCGCCTGGGCGGCGCCCTTCTCGCCGGCAGGACCGGACCCGATCACGACCAACTCGAAGCGATCCTGCTCCGGGACGCGCGCTGTCATGTTGACGATCAGGCTAGCAGGGGGGTGGGTGTCCGGCGGTGCGGCTCGGGAGCGATGCTACCCGGCCCAGGCAGCTGATCTCGGTCCACCAAGCGCCACTCTGCCGCCGCCGCGCGTCTTCCCCGTCCCAACCTGCCGCGTTCCCCGCTGTCAGTCCCAGCCGGTTCGCTGCTTCAACCAGTCCAGCGTGGGCCGCCCCTGTCCCAGCTGGAACTGCCGCAGCGTGGGCAGTCCCGGCGGGGCCGGGTGCTGTGCTCGGGAGAAGAAGTAGCCCGCCACCGCAACCAGGAGATCGGTCACCACCTCTTGGTCCGCCGCCCGGGCGCCGGGATGCCGGGCTATGATCCAGTCAAGGTCAGGGCCCCCCTGCATGGCCACGCTGGGGGCCAAGATCAACGGGTCGAACCAGTCGGCCCCCCGACTCGCCCAAGGCCAGTCGAGGAACACCACCGAGCTGGACTCGGTCAGCAGCAGGTTGTCGGCGCGGAGGTCGCCGTGCAGCAGTGTCTCCCCAGCCAGCCCGGCTTCCCAGCGGGGCTCGCGCTCAGCCAGCCGATCAAGGTTGCGCTCTGCCCACGGAGGTAGCCGGAGGCGCCGGTGCTGGCGCAAGCGCCTCCAGCCATCGAAGGTCGAGCGGTGGCGCTCCACGGCGGTGGGCAGATCCGGGAGCGGGCAGGGAGTGAATTGCCGCTGCAGATTGGTGAGCGCCGCCAACACCCGGTCGACGTCGTCTGGACGCCAAGGTAGCTGCGGGTGAGTCCCCACCACTTCCTCCAGCACCAGGGCGACCCAGTCGCCCTCGTCGTGAACGCCGAGCAGCCGGGGCACCAGGGCGGCGACCGGAAGGTGCGCCAGGATGCGCGCTTCGTCTCGGTGCATCTGGAGCGCCTCCGGGTTGGGCAAAGCGCCGACGGCTTTGACAAAGGCGCGCCGGCCGTTGGCCAGCCCGACTCGCACTGCCACCCCGGGAGAGAAGCCGCTGGGCTGGGTGTCGGCCTGCACCACCGCCGAGCCAAGAATTGCCTCCACCCCCCGGCGCACCCCCTCGGGCAACGCGGACCACGGGATCCGGACGCCGGTTGCCGGAGGGAAGGTCGAGGGCCGGCCGTTCCCCGGCCGAGACGCCGTCAGGGGCCAGCCGCTCTCGGGCTCAGGGCCGCCCGCGTCACTCGTCCTTGAGCTTGGCCGCCAGGAAGTCGTCGTAGGCCTGGAGGTCGAGCAGCCCGTGACCGGAGTAGCCGAACAAGATGACCCGCGCGGTGCCCTCGGCGCGGCAGCGAAGGGCCTCGTCGATGGCGGCCCGGATGGCGTGCGCCGTCTCCGGGGCAGGAATGGGGCCCTCGGTGCGGGCGAACTGGATCGCCGCCTCGAAGACCTTCAGCTGAGGGTAGGCGGCGGCCCGCATCCGTCCGGTCTTCACCAAGTTGGAGATGATCGGCGCGTCGCCGTGGTAGCGCAGACCACCCGCGTGAATGGAGGGTGGGATGAAGTCGTGCCCCAGCGTGTACATCGCCAGAAGCGGGGTCATGCCGGCGCTGTCGCCAAAGTCGTAGTCGAACTTGCCCTCGGTGAGCGTGGGGCAGGAGGCGGGCTCGACCGCCAGCAGGCCGACGTCCGGGTCGGCGACGAACGGCAGTGCTAGGCCCCCCAGGTTGGACCCCCCGCCGCAGCAGCCGATGACCAGGTCCGGCTTCTCCTCCCCGGCCAGCTGGAGCTGCTCTTTTGCTTCCTGGCCGATCACGGTCTGGTGCAGCAGCACGTGATTGAGGACCGAGCCCAGGGAGTAGTGGGAGTCGTCCCGGGAACCCGCGTCCCGTACCGCGTCGCTGATCGCAGTTCCAAGAGATCCCGGATGGTCAGGCTGGTCGACCGGGGAGGGGACGACCTGCGCACCCCAGGTCTCCATCATTACCCGGCGATACGGCTTCTGCTGGTACGAGGCCCGCACCATGTAGACCTTGCATTCCAGGTCGAACAAGGAGCAGGCATAGGCGAGCGCGCTGCCCCACTGGCCCGCGCCGGTCTCGGTGGCCAGTCGCTTTACTCCCTCCGCCTTGTTGTAGAAGGCCTGGGGCACCGCGGTGTTGGGCTTGTGGGAGCCGGCGGGAGAGACCGACTCGTCCTTGAAGTAGATGCGGGCGGGCGTGTCCAAGGCCAGCTCCAGGCGCCGGGCCCGGACCAGTGGTGTCGGCCGCCAAAGCCGCAGGATGTCCAAGACCCCACCCGGGATGTCGATGTACGGCTCGCTCGAAACCTCCTGGCCAATCAGGGCCATGGGGAACAGCGGAGTGAGCAGGTCGGGGGTCACTGGCTCCCGGGTCCCCGGGTG
>JBOHUH010000182.1:0-7549 GCA_050733915.1 Candidatus Dormibacteria bacterium
TCAGGGCGTACTCGACCATTCCCTGGCCGCGCCCCCACCTGGGGCGGGCCGAACGTCGTCCGGTCGAGCCGCCGCCGTACCGCCGAAGCCGCGAGCCTGACAACCTGACCTCCTTCGCTTGCACGGAACCTCCCACTACCAGCCCCTCCGGGACCCGCGCCCCGCGGCCGGTCCGCTGGCGATTTGCGGCGACCGTCCCAGGTCAGGCTCTCAGATCACCCTCTCCAAGCTGTGACGTCTTGGTCGCGCCTTGGTCAAGAACGGGGTGCGCCCTGGCGCGGTTGGGCTGGGACCCTTCGGCTGAGATCAATCCCGTCCCCCGCAGTGCGTTTCCGCTGCTCCGGACTCCGCCCGGCGCAGCGATCTGCGCCGACCTGCCGAGCCCCCCGCCGCCCCAGCTGGTGCGGGAGTCCCGACCGGGGGGGCGAAATGCCGCCGCGACGCGGAACATCCGTACGTGTGAGTGATACGGTAGCCGGGGCGATGAGGGAGTTACATCCGGCCGTCCAGGCCTGGTTCGAGCGGCGGTTTCCAGCCGGTCCCACCCCCGCGCAGGCGCAGGGATGGCCACATGTCGCCGCCCAGGAGAACACCCTGATCTCGGCGCCCACCGGGTCCGGCAAGACCCTCGCCGGGTTCCTCATCGCCATCGACGGCCTCTACCGCGCCCACCAGCGCGGCGAGCCAGTCCAGGGGAGCACCCAGGTGGTCTACGTCTCCCCGCTCAAGGCGCTGGCGGTGGACATCCATCAGAACCTGGAAACGCCGCTGGGTGAGATCCGGGCGATCGCCGACGAGATGGGACTGGCGGCCCCCGACCTGCGGGTCCAAGTGCGGACCGGCGACACTCCGGCGGCGGTCAGGGCGGCGATGCTGCGCCATCCTCCCAACTTCTTGGTCACCACCCCCGAATCCCTCTACCTGCTGCTCACCGCAGCGCGCTCCAGGGAGACGCTGCGGACCGTCGAGACGGTGATCGTGGACGAGATCCACGCCCTGGCCCGGGACAAGCGGGGGGCGCACCTGGCCCTGACCCTGGAGCGGCTGGAGCACGTCTCGGAGCGACCGCTGGTTCGGGTGGGGCTCTCCGCCACCCAGCACCCGATCGAGACGGTCGCCCGGCTCCTGGTCGGAGCTGGCGAAGGGCGGACCAACCCGAGCGACGGGCCGCGTTGCGCCCTGGTAGACGTGGGGCACCGGCGCGACCTGGACCTGGCCATCGAGCTGCCCCTGGACGAGCTCGGCGCGGTGGCCACCAAAGAGCAGATGGAGGAGCTGATCGAGCGCATCGCGGGGCACGTCCTGGGCCACCGGACCACTCTCGTCTTCGTCAACACCCGGCGGATGTCGGAGCGGGTCGCCCACCGCCTGGCGGAGCGCCTCGGCGAGGAGGCGGTCGCCTCCCACCACGGCAGCCTCTCCAAGGAGCGCCGGGGCCTGGTCGAGGCCCGGCTGCGGGCGGGCGAGCTGCGCGCCCTGGTGGCCACCGCCTCGCTGGAGCTGGGGATCGACATCGGGCCGGTCAATCTGGTCTGCCAGATCGCCTCGCCGCGCAGCCTGGCCACGTTCCTGCAGCGCGTGGGCCGCTCCGGGCACAGCCGGGGAGCGGTGCCCAAGGCGTACCTCTACCCCACCACCCGCGACGAGCTGGTCGAGTGCTGCGCCCTCCTGGCCGGGGTCCACAAGGGGCGCCTCGACGCCATCCTTCCCCCGCTCGCCCCGATCGACATCCTGGCCCAGCAGATCGTGGCTGAGTGCTCGGCCGAGGACTGGGACGAAGAGGCCCTGTTCGCCCTGGCGCGGCACACCGCTCCCTTCGCTGAGCTGAGCCGCGAGGGCTTCGAGGAGGTCCTGGACCTGGTCTCGGACGGGGTCGCCACCGGCCGTGGCCGCCAGGGTGCGTACCTGCACCGCGACCGGGTGCAGCACCGGCTGCACGGGCGCCGAGGCGCCCGCCTGGCGGCGCTCACCTCGGGGGGCGCAATCCCCGAGAGCGGCGACTACCGGGTCCTGGCCGAGCCCGACGACACCCTTGTGGGAACGGTCAACGAGGACTGGGCGATCGAGTCCATGGCCGGCGACATCTTTCTCCTCGGGAGCACCTCCTGGCGGATCCTCAGAGTGGGCAGCGGCACGGTCCGGGTCGCCGACGCCAAGGGGGCACCCCCCTCGGTGCCCTTCTGGCTGGGCGAGGCTCCAGCCCGGACCAGAGAGCTCTCCGAGGAGGTCTCTTTGCTCAGGGAGTGCGTCGAGGCGAGGCTGGTTGAGGGCAACGCCGACGGGGCGGTGAGCCTGGTCCAGGAGCTGTGCGGGGTGGACAACCAGGTGGCGACCCTGGTGGTCCAGTACCTGGCCGCCGGGCGCACAGCCCTGGGGCATCTACCCACACGGCGGCAGATCGTCCTGGAGCGCTTCTTCGACGAGTCAGGCGGGATGCAGGTGGTTGTTCACGCCCCCTTCGGTGGCCGGCTCAACCGGGCATTGGGACTCGCCCTCCGCAAGCGCTTCTGCGCCACCTTCGACTTCGAGCTCCAGGCCGCCGCCAGCGATGACGCGGTGCTCCTCTCCCTCGGCCCGCAGCACAGCTTCCCGCTGGAGCAGGTGCCCCGCTTCCTCTCCTCCAGGAGCGTCGAGGAGGTCCTCACCAAGGCGGCTCTGCTCTCGCCGATGTTCCAGGTGCGCTGGCGCTGGAATCTCAACCGGGCGCTCACCGTGCTGCGCTTCAAGGGTGGCAGAAAGAACCCGCCGCCCATCCAGAGGATGGAGGCGGACGACGTCATGGCCGCCGTCTTCCCCGCCCTCGTCGCCTGCCAGAATGAGAACCCCACCGGGCCGATCGAGCTCCCGGACCATCCCCTGGTGCGCCAGACCATGTACGACTGCCTGCACGAGGTCATGGATTTGGATGGGCTGCGGGAGTTGGTCGGGGCGATCGAGGCGGGGACCGTGGGGGTCACCTGTCGCGAGACCACCGAACCCTCGGTTCTGGCCCACGAGATCGTCAACGGCCGGCCCTACACCTTCCTCGACGACGCTCCTCTGGAGGAGCGGCGCAGCCGGGCGGTCTCGCTGCGGCGCGGCCTGCCCGTGGACCCCCAGGACCTGGCCGCGCTGGACCCGGGCGCGATCGCCCGGGTGCGGGAGGAGGCGCAACCCGATCCACGAGATCCCGACGAGCTCCACGACCTCCTGCTCTCAGTCGGGGTGCTCCGGCCCCGACCGGCCTGGGCGGGCCTCCTCGCCGCCCTGGTGGATTCGGGCCGGGCGGTGATCCTGCGCCACGGCGCGGAAGAGCTCTGGTGCGCCCGCGAGGCGGCGCCGGGACTGGCCGGGCTGTTCCCCGCGGCCAGCTTTGAGCCCGCCCTGGAAATGAGACCAGCGAAGGGGTCAGAGCGCGACCCGGAGGCGGTTGCCGCTGACGCGATCCGGGGCCATCTCGACCTGATCGGTCCGGCCGACCTGGAGGAGCTGGTCCGTCGCACCACCATCCCCAGCACCACCGTAGCGGTCGCTCTGGCCCGCCTCGAGGGCGAGGGTCTGGCGCTGCGCGGCTCCTTCGACCCCGGGTCCGGAGGAGAGCAGTGGTGTGCCCGGCGGCTCCTGATCAGGATCCACTCGTACACCCAGCAGCGGCTGCGGCAGGAGATCGAGCCGGTCTCGGCGCAAGACCTGATGCGGTTCCTGCTGCGCTGGCAGCGGGTCGAGCCCGGCAGCCTGCGCCAGGGTCGGGCGGGGGTGGCCGCGACCATCGCCCAGCTGCAGGGCTTCGAGGTTCCGGTGGGGGCTTGGGAGAGCGAGGTCCTGACCCGACGGATCCAGGGCTACCTGCCCACCTGGTTGGACCAGCTCTGCCTGTCCGGCGAGGTGGTCTGGGGCCGACTGCGGCTGCGCGACGGCGACCCGGAGGTCTCCGGCCGGGGCCGGGGCAACCCCTCCAGGGCGACTCCGGTGACTCTGGCGCTCCGCTCCGATCTGCCCTGGCTGCTCCAGGCGGTGCGGGGCGCCTCGGCCCCGGCGGAGCCGGGAGCGGGGGCGGCTCAGGAGGTGCTCACCGCCCTGCGCCAGCACGGCGCGCTCTTCCCCGCTGACATCGCTGAGCTCACCCGGCGGCTGCCCTCAGAGGTGGAGGCGGGGCTGTGGGAGAACGTGGGCCGGGGGCTCGCCGCGGCGGACGGCTTCGCCGCCGCCCGAGCGCTGCTGGTCGGATCCCGCCGCCCCCGTAGCTCGATGCGGCGGACGGGGCTGCGAAGGGGCGGGTCGGACCTCAGGGGCGGAGGGGGCCGCTGGGGACTCCTGCCGACCACCCTTTCGGTCGCCGATGCGGATGCCCTGGCCGAGGCCCTGGCCGAGCAGCTGCTGGTGCGCTGGGGGGTGGTCTTCCACGACCTCCTGGCCCGCGAGCCCATGGCCCTGCCCTGGCGCGAGGTGCTCTGGGCGCTGCGGCGGATGGAGGCCCGGGGGACGGTCCGGGGTGGGCGCTTCGTGAGCGGCTTCTCGGGTGAGCAGTACGCGCTGCCCGAGGCGGTCGATGGGCTGCGCAAAGTGCGCCGCAGCGAGCGCAGCGGCGTCATCGTTCGCGTGTCTGCAACCGACCCCCTCAACCTGGTTGGGGTCCTCTTCCCCGGCCCGCGGATACCCGCGCTCCAGGTCAACTGGCTGGTTTTCCAGGATGGTCTTCCCCGGTTAGACGGCGCCAGCGTGCCGCTGCCACGCGAGCCCGCGGCGGCCAGCGCCTAGGAATTGGCTGGTCCGGAGCTGGATCGGCCGACGAGGGGTGCGACTGGACTGGCGAGGGATGCCGGTCGGGGTGCCGACCCTGGCGGTGTTCGGGCAGATCCCGATCTCTAGAGATGGTGATGACAGGGGCCCGGGCGGCAGTCTCCCGCGCCGCCAGCAAGGCCCGCTGCTGGGCCGTCGCTGCGGGCCTGCGCGAGCGGTACCAGCGCGGTGGAGGGGATGCCCCCTCAAGGTCGGTCTCCCGGTGTCCAACCCCAAAGGATGGGCGCGGCCCAGCCCGGGCCGCGGCGGTTGGCCGAGGCCCTGTGGGGCGGCGCCGGAACCGGCGCGCAACTCCCCTCGTAGCGAGTTGCAGTTGAGACAAAAGCGTTGCCAAATCTTGTGGACCGCCCAAAGTTCACCCCTGTAGACTCCGGTACCGACTGATAGACAGCGGTGGGGCTCGAAGAGCGCTGCCGGTCCTGAGCTGGTCACCGGACGGCTCATCTCGAACGGCATTCGCATTCGGCCCAGATGACCACCAATACTGCCCCGACGCCGCTCCACCCAGCCAAGATGTTGTACCCCGATGGGATTGACGACGGTGACTTGTATGGCCTCCTCGGGGTCCACCCCGCGGCGGCGCACGAGGAACTGGTCCAGGGTCGGCGTCTCCAGGCCAAGCAGTGGCACCCGGACCGCAACCCCGGGAGCCACGCCCAGGCGCGCATGGCGGCGATCAACAACGCATTCCGGGTGCTCAGCGACGCCACCCAGCGCCAGGCCTACGACCAGACCCTGCGCTCGTTGCGACTCTCCGGCGACCCCAGCGCCCGGCCACCCGTCGGCGTGGTCACCCTGGCCAGCTACTTCCGCGACCGCGGCTTCTCGGTCGTCGACAACCGGCTCACCGGCGGCGTCCTCTGGGTGGTCGACGGCTCCCGCTTGGAGCCTGCGATCAACAAGCTGCGGGAGCAGGGGATCGAGTTCGAGTTCGCCGCCTCGGGGGGCATGGCCACCGGGCACAGGCCTGCCTGGTGGACCAGGGCCTGGGGCTGAGCCGGGACCTCAGGCCTCCAGCAGCGAACCCAGCAGGCTGAGATAGCGGCCCAGGTAGCGCGGGGCCAGGTACTCCTGGCGGACTCGGCGGCGGGCCTGCTCGCCCATCCTCCCCGCCTCCCGCTCATCTCGCAGCAGCCGGGTCACCGCCTCCCCGAATGCGGCGAGGTCGTGGGGATCTCCGATCAAGGCCCCGGAGCGGCCATCCTCAATCTGGTCCTGGATGCCTCCGAGGCGGCTGCCGACCACCGCGCGCCCCTTCCACATCGCCTCGGCGACGGTGAGGCCGAACCCCTCGGCGATACTCTTCTGGGCTACCACCTGGGACCGGCGCTGCAGCGCGTTGACGATGGCCGCGTTCTGCTCCAGGTCGTCCATGGGCAGGCAGGCGAGATGGACGCGGCGCCGGGATGCCTTCGGAAGATGCTCCCAGGCGGAGCACAGCTCCTCGTGGGTGGACTGGCCTGAGGGGTCGTCGGCCACCGCCCCGGGGTCGGGGCCGGCCAGGATCAGATGGGCGCCCAGGTCGGCCGGGACGTGCTCGGTGAAGGCGGTCATCACCCCGAGGTGGTCCTTGAGCGGATCCCAGCGGGAGATCTGGCTGACCAGCGGCGCATCCTCGGGCACCTGGTCGTCCTCGGTCATGCTGGCCCGGGAGGTGACCTCGGCTCGGGAGCCGTCCTGGCGTTGGAACCTCGCAGCGGAGGTACTCTTCGCGGCCAGAAGTCCCGCCCGGCTCAGGATCGCCGCCACCTGCCCGGGCGCCAGGCACTGGTTCTTGGGCGAGAACGCGTCCAGGCAAGGCGGGATCACCGCCACCTGGTGCCGGGTGTACCGCCCCTGGTTTCCTGGACAGCGAAACCGCGGCAATGATACCAAGCGCGCCGTGGCCATACTGGGCCATGCCTCGCATCATGCGGCACGATCCAGTGTGAGGGCGACGCGTGCGGCAGCTGGCGTGGAGTAGTTGTGCTTCGCCACCAGCCAGCACTGGTTGTAGCGTTGCTTGAAGAGATGCAGGGCGTCGAGTAGCTCGGCCACGGTGTCGAAACGCTGCACCCACAGAAGCTGTTCCTTCACGGTGCGGTTGAAGCGTTCAACCACCCCGTTGCCCTCCGGCTCCCGGACATAGGCCGGGCTGCTCTCGATTCCCAGGAAGCGCAGCTCGTCCTGGAAGTAGCGTGAGCAGTACTGGCTGCCGTTGTCATGGCGCAGGAGCAGTCCCTGCGCCATCTTCTCCTGGTAGACACCGTAGCGTTCCCGGATCCCCTGCCGGATCGGCTCCAGGGCCTCGAACCGCGTACCCCGCAAAGCGGCGTGGATGCCGATGCACTCCTGGGTGCAATGGTCAACAGCGATGAAGATGGTGGCTTGCCCCTCGCCGGTGAGGGTGCTGGTGGCGTCGGTGCCCCACATCTCGTCAGGCCGATCGGTGGTGATGGTGCCGTCGTGAGCCTTGGGCCCGTGGGCTCGGCCGTCCCGGGTGGGCGCCAGCAGCTGAGCCTCGCGCATCAGCCGGAGCACTCTGGCCTGGCTGGTCCGGATCCCCGCCCGACGCAGCTGGGCCCAGGCCTTGCGGTAGCCCTCGCCCAACCACGGAGAAGCGCTCAGGACCGCCCGGATCTGCTCCGTCAGCTCCTGGTCGCTGAAGACGGTCTTGGGACCACGCTTGCGCGCCGGCTCGGCCGGGGCCAGCGCCCTGGCCTGCGCCGCGTAGACCGTGGAGCGGGGAATCTCCAGCACCCGACAGGCGAACGCCAGACCGTAGGCCCGG
>JBOHUH010000183.1:0-10121 GCA_050733915.1 Candidatus Dormibacteria bacterium
GGCCCCACCGCCTCGCTGGCACTCTTGACGCCCCCACCGATGACCTCGACCACCGCCCCGGCGGCATCCCCGGCGGTGCTGCTGAGGCGCTCCATGGACTTTTGCTTGGGTCGAATTCTCATAGCCCGGCCTCCTGATTGCTGTCCCCCCGGGAGTGTACCCGCCACGCCATCGTCGGCCGCCCAACGATGCCGCAGTGGCGGACCCGGACCTCAGGCGGCGCCACCGGGCCAGCTCTTGGGGAAATGCTGCAGCGGGCCGTGACCGCTCCCCAAACCGGGCGCCTCCCGGATGGCCGCCGCGACGTAGCGTTTGGCCCGCCTGATCGCCGCCAGTGGCTCCTCCCCTCTCGCCAGGCCGGCGGTTATCGCTGCCGAGAAGGTGCAGCCGGTGCCGTGGGTGTGCCGCGTACTCTGGCGCTTACCAGCGAGCCTCGTGACCTCGCCCCGATGGAGGACCAGGTCGACCGGTTCGCCCGGGGAGTGGCCGCCCTTGACCACCACGTACTCGACTCCCAAGGCGGCGATCGCGCGAGCGGCCTCCAGCGCCCCCACCTCGTCCTCGACCGGGAGGCCGGAGAGGCTGGCCGCCTCGGGCCAATTGGGGGTGACCACTAGGGCCAGGGGCAGGAGCTCACGCCGCAGGGCCGCCACCGCAGGCTCGGCGAGCAGCCGGTCGCCGCTCTTGGCCACCATCACCGGGTCCACCACCAACGGTCCCCAGCTGCGCTTGCGAAGTTCGGCACAGACCTGCCCGATGTGGTTGGCGGAGAGCAGCATCCCGGTCTTGACCGCGGCGGGCCGGAGGTCGGAGTCGAGGGCCTCGAACTGATCGTGGACGAACTCCAGCGGCAGCGGATGCACCGAGCGCACCCCCAGGGTGTTCTGGGCGGTCAGGGCGACCGCGACGCTAACTCCGTAAACCTCCATCGCGGCAAACGTCTTGAGGTCTGCCTGGATCCCGGCACCGCCCCCGGAGTCGGTGCTGGCCACGGTGGCGGCGATCTGGAGTAGCGCAACAGGCTCGGTCAAGGCACTGCTCCGAGGGCCGGCGGGGCGGGCTCGCCTATCCCGCCGCGGCCTTGATGGCGCCGCTCCCAGCGGCGGGCGAGCCAGTAGGCCAGCACGGTCACCAGCGCCCCGACGAACTCGGAGATGTCCGCCGGCTGGCGGACGAATACCCACTGGGCCAGGGGCGAGGCAAAGCCCCACTCCCCGGGCGGGGGCGGCTGGTTGAAGAAGAGCAGGGTGGCCACCGTCCCCGCCGAGAACGCGGCCAGCAGCGGCCAGCGAAACCCTCCCCTGAACCAGTAACCGCGGCGGGCGACCAGGGTGGCGGGGTCGCCCGAGCGGCGGCGCCAGAGGGAGTCCAGGATCACCAGCACGGCCCAGGCCGGGAACCAGACATAGGTGATGGTGAGGAAGTCCACGTAGTTGCCCTGGAAGCCCACCCCGGCAAAGAGGACCAGGGCCCCGATCAGACCGCCCAGCACCCCCACCGCGGTGGCAGCGGCCCAGCGCCGCACCCGGATCCCGATGGCCAGGGCGCAGAGTGCCGCGGAGTAGACGTTGAGGTAGTTGGAGCTGAGCTCTGCCACGATGATGAAGGCGGCAAAGCAATAACCGAACCAGACGGGGACGCTGGCGATGATCAGGTTGGGCAGGAGCCGGCCCGGGTCAATGGTCTGGATGGCCGCCCCCAGAAGTCCGCAGAGCACCAGGCTGGTGGCGCTCCCCCCGCCGGCGGCCAGGGCCACCCGCGGACCTGCCGCGGCCGTTGGCAGGTAGCGCGAGTAGTCGGCCGCATAGGTGACCCAGGAGACGATCAGGGCGAATGTGAGTGTGAATCCCAGCGCCATCGCCGCCAGGTGGGGGCCCAGGGCCAGCCGGCTCTGGAGCAGGAGATCCCAGCGGGGGAAGCTGTACAGGGCGAGGACGGCGCAGACGACCATGAAGGCGGGCACCTGGACGTGCTGGAACACCGAGATGGTGCGGTGGCCAAAGACCGCGACCAGAAAGGAGATCCCGGCGATCCCCACCAGCAGCAGCGGGGCGATGCTGGCGGGCGCGTTGTGCAAGATGGGCAGGGCCTTGGTGGTGGTGACCGCGATGGCGCAGTCGTAGGCGAACCAGCCAATCGCGATCAGCATGGTCAAGAGCCCTCCCACCGCCGCGCCGCGACGTCCGAAGACCATCCTCGACTGGACGATCTGGGGAGCCCCGGTCCTCACCCCGGTGATGCTGAGTAGCCCCAGCAAGGCGGCCCCCGCCAGCGCCCCGGCGATGAGCACCAGGGCGGCATCCCAGAACCCCAGTCCCGCCGAGGAGATGAGCAGCGCCCCGGCGAAAAGGCTGAAGAAGTCGGCGAGGGCGCCGGACCAGATGAAGAAGAGCTCGCGTGGACGTCCCCGGCGCCGCGTCCCCGGGACCGGCTCGAGGCCGCGCAGCTCGATCCGCAGGAAGTCGCCGTCGGGACGCTCAGACCCAGTCGGTGCCCCCGGGTCCTCAACTGCCAGCTCCCCGTGGGGGCGCGGGTCGGCCATCTGGCTCATCCTCTGTACCTGCCTCGTCGAGAGGTTCCGGCAGGTGAGGCTTCCCGACGCTGGTACTAACCAGATCCGGTCATCAGGGTTGGCGATGTGCCTCTCAGCGCCCTGCCGGCGCACCCCTAGCTGGGAGCCGCGCTCCCGGGGGGAGTATAGGTCCGCCACTGGGGGCGCGATCGGCTCCGATCAGGACCGTCAGGTCCGCCCCAGATAATGGCCCGGTGACCGTCGATCCTCTGGTGTTCACCGACCACTGGCGGGTGCGCCAGTACGAGGTGGACCAGCAGGGTCACGTCAACAACGCGGTCTACCTCAACTATGCCGAGGAGCTCGCCTCGCGCCACTCGGAGGTGGTTGGCTTCGGCCGCAGCTGGGCCCAGGCCCGAGGAGGTGGCTGGGTGATCCGGCGGCACGAGATCACCTACCACAGCCCGGCTCGCTTCGGCGATGAGCTGGAGCTCACGGTCCGGGTCGAGTTGGTCCGGGGAGCGAGAGGTCAGCGTCGGACCACCATCCTGGCGCTCCCCGACCGTCGCCTGGTGGCGGAGATCTTCACCGAATGGGTGTGGGTGCGCTCCGGCGACGGTCGGCCGGCGCCGGTGCCACGCGAGCTGGTGGATATCGCCGCCGAGGTGACCGCAGCCACCCTCAGGCACCGCAGCCCGACCTCCGGCTAGGCTCGTCCGCCCGTACACTTGCGGGGCAATGTGCTAGCGCTCTGCTGAAGGCTATCTCGGCCAGCCGCCACCCCTCCGAGGGGGTCGGCGCTGACCGCGGCCCCGGTCGACGGAGTCGATCGAACCGCCAACGCCCCGCAGACCCATCCGTGCGGAGCCCCCAGCTCCGGCCCCATCTGGAGAGGCACATTGCCAGCGCGCACGCGTCCCAGCGACCTGACCCTGATCGTGCTCGCCTGCCTGGCGAGCGAGGCGAGCGGTGGGGTCGCCCTCCTGGCCCTGGTGCTCCGGCTCAGCCATACCGGCTCGCCCTGGGCGGTCGCCGGACTCTGGCTGGCCGGCACGGTCCCGGCGGTGGCACTGGCCCCGCTGGTCGGGCTGCTCCTGGACCGGGTCGAGACGGTCCGGCTGCTGCGCAATCTCGCGCTCGCCTCAGGCGTCCTGGATGTGGGTCTGGCGGCAGTTCCCGGGGTGCTTCCCGTGCTGGCCCTGGCGGCCCTGGTGGGGATCGCCGCCGCCGCCAGCGCTCCGGGCCTGCTGGCGATTGCCGCGGTGGTGGGAGGTGGCGCCAGCCCCGCCCGCTCGATGACCAGAATCCAGGCGGCAGAGTGGGCCGGCTCCACCGTGGGCCCCGCGGTGGGCGCGGGCCTGGTCGTGGCATTGGGGACCCGGATCCCACTTCTCCTCGACGCCGCATCCCTGTTGCTCCTGTCCGTTGCTCTCACCGCCGTCAGGGCGCGGCGCTTGCCCACTCGCCGGCCGCCTGGCGAAACCCGGACCAAGGCGATCACCGCGGGGTTGGCGATCCTGGCGAACAGCCCGGGCCTGCGCTGGCTGCTGCCCCCCGTGTTGGTGGTGATCACCTTCGTCAATGCGGCGGTGGTGGTGGAGGTGTTCCTGGCCACCCAGGTATTCCGCGCCGGCCCCTGGGGTTACGGGGGTCTGGTGGCGCTATGGGGTGGGGGATTGGTGCTGGGAACCCTGACCGTGCCCCGGCTCTCCCGCCTCAACCCACTGCTGGTCGCCGGCGCCGGCGCGGGGCTGGCGGCAGTGGGACTGGGGGGCGCCGGGCTCAGCCACGCGCTCCCACCCGCCCTGATCGCCTATCTGGTGGGTGGTTTCGGCAACGGGCTGGAGATGAACTCGGCCCGGCTCTTGGTCCAGAAGGAGGCGCCGGCAGCGACCCACGGGCGCGCCTTCGCGGCCTACTTCGCCCTGGGCAGCGGCGCTGCCGCGGTGGGTTCCGTGGTGGGCGGCGGCCTGCTGGGAGCCCTCGGCGTCCGGCCGGCGATGCTGGTCGCCTCGCTGGCTCTTGCGGCCGCCGCAATCTGGATGTTCGCGGTGTCGTCCCTGTCGCGCCTGGGGCGGGCAACCCCGCCCGCCTGATGCCGGCCGACTCAGCCGCGGGCCACCCGGAGTGAATCCCGCCTCAGGGCGGTTGACCAACTCCTGTAAACGTGGTCCCTAACTGGAGGGCCCGGCCAGCGCCGGGGCGTCGCTCTCCGGCTGGGACGCGCCTTGCAGGGTCAGCCGGCAGGCGCCCAGGGCGACCGCTGGACTGAGCCAGAAGACGGGCATGTAGTAGTACAGGAGACCTCTCCAACTGAGCAGGAACGCGCCAAACACCACTACCGCCATCGCCCAGCGCCAGTTGGGCCACCACCAGGCAATCAAGGCGCAAAGGGCTATCCCCACCAAAAACCCGATGGTGTAGATGAGGTGGGTCTGAGCTGGAAGTCGCGCCAGGTCGCCCAGTGAGACCCCGAGGGGAAACTCCGGCAGAGTCAGGAAACGCCAAAGTTGGCCTAGCAAGTTGTGATCCCAGGCCATCCAGGGCAGGATCCCGACGGCGATCCCCCCAACCAGCCACATCCCGCGCCGGCGGCGCAGCGGAAGTCGCATCAGGATGGCCAGGTAGACCACCGCGCAGGGCCAGCTCAGGGGGTTGGTGCAGACGGCGGCCGCCATTGCCAGAGAGCTGACCCTGGCACGGTCGATTCTGGCGAAGGATAGGGCCAAAAGCAGGTAGCTGAGGTCTTCCGGATTCCAGCGATAAATGATCCAGAGCATCGCCAGACCGCACATCTGCCACGCCAGCGCCGGCACGGTGGCGCCTGGCCGCAGACCCCAGATGGCAAACAGAAGCAGGGCGGTCAACGCCGCCACCCACAACGATATGCCGAGCCAGCCGCTGAAGGCAACAGGCAGCAGCAGGAGTGCGGCGTCGGGGGGATACCCGTAGGCGGGGAACCCCGCGTGACTACCGCGCTCCTGGTCCTGGGTCAGCGCTGCGACGACGCGCGACTCAGCTGGGTAGCGGGTGTAACCCCGAAACGGACCCATTTCAAGAGGTGTGGCTCCGGCGCTGGTCAGTTGAAACCGTGCCAGGCACTGAGGCTCGTAGGTCTGGTAAGGATTGCTGCCGTGCCAGAGGTCGCGGGCGGCGCAGGTGATCACCGGACCCTGGTCGGTCAGCGGCGTCGGCGACCGCAGGGTCAGGCACGCGGCGACCACGGTGAGGCCTATCACAACCGCTGAGACGCGCAGCGCACCCCGACGTTCCAAGCGTATCCGCCACCGCACGAAGAGCGGGTAGGGGCCGAGCGTGTCGAGCCCGATCAGCAGGCACACGATCGGAGCCAGATTGGCCACCCAGTTGGGTACCGGCGCAAGCAGCGCGATCTCCGGAAGCAGCAGGAAGATGAGTACTGCGCATATGCCTTCCCAGGCGCGGGACTGGAGGGTGACGGGATTCATGCCCGCGCGGTGGTGCATTCAGGCTGGGCGGGCAGTTCCGGGTGGGAGCCGGCCCAGCTGATGGGGAGCACCCGCCCGACCGGCCAGCTTGCACCGCTCAAGGGCGACCCTCACGGGGACGGTCGGCACCGCGGTGGTTGGACCGCCCCGGAGGACCACCACGCGCGGGGGAATAGTCGCTACCACACCCATGCGGGTGGTCGCGGTCCACCCACTTGCGACTCCGCCTGGCGTGCCTCATCCCGTGCCGTCACTGCGACCGGCATACCCGGTCCAACCCGCCTCGCGCGGGATCGTCCAGAGCTCAATCCCGCCCACGTCCCGGGGTGCTCGGCGCAACACCGTCGAGAGCAGCCGCGTCTCGGCTTCCTCGTGCGGCTGCCGAGCCACGATCACATAGCGAACACCCCAAGTGACCACCGCACTGCGCAAGCGCGAAACATTGGCCTGGGTCAGGTCCGGAACCTGGCCACGCTCGACCGCGGCAAGCTGCCGGCCCAGCAGGTAGTCGGGCATGAGTTCGGCGCGTCCCTTGGGGGACGGCTGGATCAGGTACCCCCACGTCATCCGGAATTGGAAGTTTGCGTCGACCTGCCAGAGCATGTCCGCGCCCAGCGCTTGGATGCTACCCGCCGGGGCCACCACGGCAAGGGTCCCCCGGGTCAGCTTCGCCACTTGAGGTCCGGTGAAGAAGCCCGGAGTGGACGTGGCGGAGTACCACCCTGCAGCCGGGGCCAGGGTGGCCAGGCCGGCCACCAGCGCGATCAGCTTGAGGCCGGGGGAGAGCTGCGGCCACTCCAGATAGGCAAAGCGGGCAATCAGCACCGCAACTCCCAGGTAGACAAACAGCGTGAGCCGGTCAGGGATGATCAGCTGGAAGAGCGGCAGGTGGCGCAGCAGGGCCCAGGGCAGCGGGATGCTGGTGGGGTGACCCAGGATCACCAGCCTTCGCCCCAGGCTCAGGATCATGGCACTGGCGACCAGCACCAGCGACCAGCGCGTCGTGCTGTCGCCCCACTGCCGTATCCCCATGTAGACCAGCAGGATCAGCAGGGGGACCCCCAGGTAGGCGGCGCCCGAACCGCCGAAAGTCTGAGCCTCCTGGAAGCGCGGCAGAAGGCCGCCCAAGTTGAGCAACTGATACTGGGTGGGCAACGCGAAACCTGCCAGGTCCGAAACCAGGCCGAGGTTGGCAGTGGACGGTCCGCGAACATGGCCGGGGCCCGCGAACTGCACCAGGAGCGGGTAGGCGCACACGAGTAGACATACCGCGAGCGCCAAGGCCACGGTTGGGATTGCGGTCCGGAGCGTCGGCATCACCCGCCGACGATGGGTGAGCGCCAGCAGCACGGAGAGGATCGTGATCATCAGGAGCGAATCGGCCGCCACCTCCTCGGAGGTGAGCAGCTGACACGCCATCAGAACGCCGAGGATTAGTCCCAAGCGCCATCCTGCGTGCCCCTGTAGCAGACGCACGTAGATCGTCAGCAAAAGCGGCACCCAAACCAGCATCAACCAAGGCAGATGGGCGGAATCGGAGGAGACGATCATGAGCGGCGAGAAGGCGAAGAAGAGCCCCGCGGTCCAGGCAGACAGATTGCTCCCCGCCAGCGGGCGCAGGCAGAGGAATGCAGTGGTTGCCGAACCCCACACCGCTGCGATCACCAGGAGGTTGAAGGTCGTCAAGGCGCCCAGCAGCAGGACAATTGGGGCGGCGACGGTGGCGACCAGTGGCATGGCGTTGTTCCACATGAGGTTGAGTGGGGCGCCGTCGGGCCGCAAATAATGGGTGAGGAAGGGGCTCGTCCCGTGAGTGATCGCGAACACCCACCAGCCCAGCTCCCAAATGTGCTGCTCGTTGTCGGAGGGGCTCCCGACCATCAGTCCCCCGCCCTGCCAGACGGAGCTGTACCGGATCAGGACCAGCACCAAGTACCCAAGGGCGCCCGCGATGAGTGGGCTCCGCCTGAGGGGACCGAGCAGCCGCAGGAGAAGTGGGTGGAAGTTGGGCTGGATGATGGAGGCTCGCCAGGGTCGGCCCCCGGTCATCCCGGGCGACACTCGTGCGCCCCGCCGAAGCAAGTAGCTGCTGGTCGGTGCCTTACTCCCATCTCGCCCCTGGGGTTGTTCCTGGCAGCACAACTGTCGGCGCACCCAAAGCCGAGCCAGCACCATCTAGGCCGCCGACCTGCTGACCCCCGATGGGGTCCGGAGCAGGAGCGGCGACCCGCCCGGAGAGGATCGACGCCTTCACCGCAGAACTGCGGGTAGCTGGAGCGGGCGTGCGGCCCACCGCAGAATCGAGGCTGCCGCCCGTTCGATCAGACGGCAGCCGGGGCCAGTCTGGGGTTGTCGCATCGGTGGGCACGTCAAGGCTCCTGGCTGGGGGCGGCCCATCCGGCGAGGCACGACCCAGAGTGTGCCACCGGATGGACGGCGGGTGAGACCCCCCGACGCTCGGGCCCAGAGGGGGCGACGAGGGATGAGCGGCCCCGGGGGGGGCCGTGACTGGCGGCACTGCCCGCCCTGCGAGGTTCACCAGACCCGCCATCAAGTCAGCCGGCCGGATCGCCCACCTTGGCCGGGCTCCTCCGAGTGGCCCTGGGCGTGTGGGGCTCCCGGTCCTCCCGGGGATTTCGCTTCCCCGGTGCGGAGGTGCGGTTTCTCGAGGTCGACCGGCCGACGCTTCGCGGCCGCCGCTTGTCTCGCGTGGGACCCGGGACCAGGATAGGTCCCCCCTCGTTCCCGCGGACGATCAGCTCCTCGATCCGGAGCGGCTCCAGCGGCTCGGCGAAGAAGAAGCCCTGCAGCATCGGGTCGCTGCTCATGGCCTCGAGCAGGGAGACCTGCTCCGCCGTCTCCACGCCCTCGATCACCACCGTCAGCGAAAGGGCGCGGCCCAGGTTGACCACGCTCTCGGCGACCGCGGCGCCGGCCTTGCCCTCGGTGAGCTTGAGAATGAAGGAGCGGTCGATCTTGAGCTCGTCGACAGGAAGGTGCTGCAGCTGGGCCAGCGACGACTGCCCCGTCCCGAAGTCGTCGATGGCGATCCGCACCCCCAGCGACCGCAGAGCCCGCAGCTGCTCGGAGGCCCGGTTCACGTCCTTGACGATGGTGCTCTCGGTGACCTCCAGTACCAGCTGGCGCGGGTCAATGCCGGAACTGGCGATGGCGCCCCGCACGTCGTCGACCAGACTGAGGTGCTGCAGCTGGCGCGCCGAGACGTTCACCGAGAGACGCAGCTCTCGTGCCTGGGGATTGCCGCGCCGCCACTCCCCCACCTGGCGGCAGGACTCGTAGAGCACCCAGCGCCCGATGGGCACGATCAGTCCGGTGGTCTCGGCGATCTCGATGAAGTCGTCGGGCGAGACCGCCTCGTCGCGGTCGGGGTCACGCCAGCGCAGCAGGGCCTCCACCCCGACCAGCTGGTGTTCAACTCCGCTCAGGATGGGTTGGTAGAGGAGCTGCATCTCACCCCGGTCGAGGGCGCGGCGCAGCCCGGTCTCGACGTGCATCCGCTGCACCGCCCGCTGGTGCAGCAGGGGATGGAACTCCACCGACCGCCCCTTGCCCTCGGACTTGGCCTCATACAGTGCGATGTCGGCGTCACGGAGGATGGCCTCGGCGTCGGCGGTGGCGTACTTGGTGGTGATCAGCCCGATGCTGGCGCTTACGGTGACCTCCAGCCCCTCGGCCGCCTGGATGGGCCGGGCCAGGACCTCGCCTATCCGGTCCGAGACCGCGGTGGCCACTGGAGTGCCGCTCATCTTCTCGATCAGCACCGCGAATTCATCGCCACCCAAGCGGGCGAAGGTGTCAGCCGGGCGCAGGCACTCCCGGACCCGCCGGGTCACCTCGAGCAGTACCTGGTCGCCCACGCCGTGGCCGAAGCTGTCGTTGATGGTCTTGAAGTTGTCGAGATCGATCGAGAGCAGGCCCAGGGTGGAGCGGCCGTCGCGGCGAGCCCTCAGGGCGTGCTCCAGGCGGTCGCGGAGCAAAGCCCGGTTGGCCAGCCCGGTGAGCGGGTCGTGAAGCGCCTGGTGCCGCAGCTGGTCCTCCAGCTGGCGGCGCTCGGTGATGTCCCGGCCGGTCACCACCACCGCCCCCACATAGGTGTCGTGGAGCAAGTTGGTGAGGTTGAG
>JBOHUH010000184.1:0-48680 GCA_050733915.1 Candidatus Dormibacteria bacterium
CGGTTGACGAGGCGGTACGGCAGTGGCTGGTGTGGTCGGACGCCCAGTGGCGCGGCCTCCACGAGGCGCTCACCGCGGCTCTGTCCCGGGGGGAGGAGGCGGCCGAGGGCGGGGACACCGCCGCCCAGACCCAGCAGGCCCGCCTCCAGGCGGCCGACGCGCTCATGGCCTCGGTGGAAGCGGCTCTGGAGCTCAGGTCCGGGGTCTGAAGCGGGGCCCGCTCAGCCAAAAGGGTGGGGCAGCCGCCGGTCCTCGGGCACCGCGTCGACGATGGGGGCGGTCCAGCGACCCTGGACGCGACAGAGCAGGTTCCAGCAGCCCACCCGCTGCCCCAGCTCAGCGTCGGCGAGGTCCGGGACCAGTTGGGTCAGGATGGCCCGGTTGACCACGTCGTGAGCCACCACGGCGATCGCACCTCCCCGGAAGCGGGCGACCGCCTCGGTGAGCGCCGCGATCGCGCGGACCCTCATCGCCGCCGCCGACTCCACTCCCTGTGCGGCGTCACGGCCGCCCAGGTGAGCCAGGAAGTCTTGGACGCGCTTGCCGGTCCAGGGGCCGTAGTCGCGGTCGATGAGGCGTGGTTCCACGATGACCGGGGCCCCGGTGGCGGCGGCGATGGGGCGAGCGGTGTCCAGGGCCCGCCGCAGTGGGCTGCTGAAGATTGCCGCCAGCTCGACCGGGACCTCGGAGAAGATCCGGCCCAGCTGGGCGGCCTGGGCCAGGCCCAGCGGATCTAGGGGTAGGTCATCGTGGCCGCGCAGAAGGCCCGCCGCATTGCTGGGAGTCTGGCCATGACGGACCAGGTAGACCAGGGCCTCGGTCGCTCCTCTGAGGACCCGCTCGCCGGGGCTGGCGGTGGCGGCGGGTCCTCGACTAGGGTCAGGTTCCATGACCTCCGATTCTGACGAGAGCGACCCCGCAGCATCCGGCCAGGACGCCACCGCCACTTCCTGGTTCAACCTCGGGGTGGGCAGCGTCGGACTGACCAGCTTCTTCTCCGACGCGGGCCACGAGATCACCACGGCGGTACTCCCCAGTTTCCTGATCTCCACCCTGCACGCGACCGCCACCACCCTCGGGGTGATCGAGGGCATCAGCAACGCCCTGATGGGGGTCGCCAAGCTGCTCGGAGGACCGTTGGCGAACCAGCCCGAACTGCGGGGCCGCGTCGCCTCCAGCGGCTATCTGGGCACCGCCCTGGCCACCGGGGCGGTGGGCCTTGCCCTGGCCACCTGGCAGGTCGGGGTGCTGCGCGCGCTGGCCTGGATCTCGAGGGGGATCCGCTCCCCGGCGCGCGACACCCTGCTCTCCACCCTGGCCCAGCCCACCGCCTACGGTCGCGCCTACGGGCTAGAGCGGGCCGGGGACAACCTGGGCGCGGTGGCGGGACCCCTGCTGGCGGCGGGGATGGTCACCTGGATCGGGATCCGTCCCACCATGTGGCTGGCCGCGCTGCCGGGGCTGCTGGCGGCGGTGAGCATCACGGTGGCGGTGCGACGCTCGCGGCGCCGCCCTCAGGCCGCCGCCTCCGCCGGCAGGCGCTTCCAGCTCTCCGAGCTGCGCCGGCAGGGACTGCTCCGTCCCCTCCTCCCGGTGGCACTCTTCGAGGTCGGCAACACCGCCACCACCCTGCTGATCCTGCGGGCCACCCAGCTCCTCGATGTGGGCGGCCGCACCGAGGTCGCGGCCGCCAGCCTGGCCATCCTCATCTACGCCGCCCACAACGCCGTGGGCGCCGGGGTCGCCTACGCCGGCGGCCACTGGCTGGACCGCAGCGGCCCCCGCCTGGTGTTCGCCTCGGGAGCCGCGCTCTACATCGCCGCCTACGCCATGTTCGCGGTTGACTGGGGTAGCTGGGTGCCCATCCTGCTGGCCTTCTGCCTCGCCGGCAGCGGCATCGGGCTGGCCGAGACCGCCGAGTCGGCGCTGGTCGCCAGCCTCCTGCCGGAGCGGCTGCGGGGCAGCGGGTTCGGGCTCCTCGGCGGCGTGCAGGCGGGAGGCGACCTGGCGGCCGCGGTGGTGGTGGGGGTTCTCTACACCACCATCTCCCCCACCGCCGCGTTCGTCTACGCGGCGAGCTGGATGGGGCTGGCGGTGCTGGCCTCGGCGGGCCTGGCCCGGCCCCGAGCGGGGGCCTAGGTAGACGAGCCGAGACGGAAGCTGGGCAGAGGTCAGACCGAGGCGGCGGTCAGTCGAGTCGGAGATTCAGGCGCGACCGGCTCCACCAGGTCCCCCCCCAACTCCTCCAGGGAGCGGCCGCTGGGCTCGGGCAGGAGCCGGGTCAGCAGCAGCCCGGCCCCAGCGGTGGCCGCGGCGATGCACATCACCCCGGAAAGCCCCAGGCTGCCGTTGACCAAAGGGAAGGTCAGAGTGCCGATGAAGGCGCCCACCTTGGCGAGTCCCGCCGAGATGCCGTGGCCAGTGGTGCGCGCCGAGGCCGGGTAGAGCTCGCTGGCGAGGAGGAAGGTGGTGGTGTTGGGCCCGAACTCGGTGAAGAAATAGCTGATCCCGTAGACCAAAACGAAGGGCACGATCAAGGTGGTCAGCCCCGGGACCACCCCGATCGCCAGGAACGCCAGGCCCATGACCGCGAAGCCGATCAGCTGCAGGCGACGGTGGCCGATCCGGTCGACGCTGAGGAAGGCCACCAGGTATCCAGGCGCAGCTGCCACGGTGAAGATCAGCAGCGCGATCGCGGTGTCGGTGATCAGGCTGGCGTGCGGGGCCACCGACTTGAGGATCAGGGGGGTGGAGATGGTGTTGCCGTAGAAGGCGTAGTCGAACATGAACCAGCAACCCGCGGTACCCAAGAGCAGGGTGAGGTAACGGGGATTGGCGAGGAACTGGCGCAGCCCCAGCCTGACCCCCCGCCCCACCGTCTCGGCAGTCCCGTCCACCACTCCCCGGGTGTAGCGCCGCATCGCCTGGGCCGCCTCGGTGGCCCGCCCCTGCACGTTGACCCGGTAGCGCGGCGACTCGGGCAGGGTGCGGCGCAGGTAGATCACTGCCAGGGCCGGTACCGCCCCAAGCCCCAGCATCAGCCGCCAGGCGATGTCGGGTTGGACTCCGAGCCCCAGGATCACCAGCGCCACCAGCGGGCCCGCGATCAGACCGAGTGCCTGCATCGAGAAGACCATGGTCACCAGCCGCCCCCGGTTCTTGCGGTTGGAGTACTCGCTCATCAGCACCGCGCTGACCGGGTAGTCGCCGCCAATCCCGATGCCCAGAACGAAGCGCCAGGCGATCAGCCAGATCAGGTTGGGTGCCAGGGCGCTGCCCACCGCGGCCACCGCCATGATCGCCGCCTCCAGACCGTAGATCTTCTTGCGGCCGAAGACGTCGGCGATCCGACCGAATACGGTGGAACCCACGAAGGCCGCCAAGAGGGCAGTGCTGCCCACCAGCCCGATCTCCACCGCCGAGGGGTGGTACTCGACCTTGATCAGGGCAAGGGCCGTCCCGATGATGAAGAGGTCGTAGGCGTCGGTGAAGAACCCGGTTCCGGCGGTGAGCACGGCGCGCAGGTGAAAGCGGCTCAGCGGCGCCTCGTCCAGGGCCTCGATTACTCCCCGGGCGACGGTCGTCTGCGACACGACTCAAGTGTCCCGAGCACTGATTAGGAATTGGTTAAGACGGGGCCCCTCAGCGGACGGGATCCCGCCCGCCCTGGCCACCGCGGCGACCCCCCTTGCGGTCCCCGCGACGCGGATGGATCCCATCTCCCCAAGCCCGCGGAAGTGGGCGCGGTGATTGGCCCATGGTGAGGGCTGGGTCCGGGTCGCTCCGGCTCAGCCTGGACCGCCCGGCGGCCTGGCGCCCGGGGCCGCCAGCACCGCCGCGCAGCCCCGCAAGATCCGCCCTCCCGCCAGGGCGATCATCCTGGCAGCGTCAGGGCCACCCCCAGACCAGCTGGCCACGTATCCGAAGCTGTAGTCGGAGCTGTCCAGACCCAACTCCTGGCAGACCAGGTAGGCGACGCTCTCAGCCTCCAGCTCGGCCAGTGCCCGGGGCCCTTGGAACCCCTGGCCATGCAGCACTGCGTGGGCCAGCTCGTGGGCCAGGGTCTTGAGCTTCTGGGCCGGGGCGAGGTGCTGGGCCACCCGGATGCGGCTCAGGGCATGCGAGCAGTCCCCGTTGCGGGAGCCCCAGAGCGCGGTGAACTGGACCATGAACCCCAGCTCGGCCGCCCGCTCCGCGAGCCGGGCCAGGTGTGCCGCCGGGCTGGCCCCGACCAGGGTCCGCACCGGCTGGGCCAGCTCGGCGCCGTCAGTCTGGGCGAGGTCGAACACCCGGGCCACCCGGAACCCGACCACCGGGCGGGAGACCCGATCCGCCTCTGGGTCGACGGGCGCCGGGGCGAAGCAGGGAGCCAGGATCCGGATCGCCCGCTCGCCCTGGCGCACCTGCCGTCCCAGGCGCAGCCAGCTGCGGTAGCCGGCGACCCAGGTGGCGTCCGGGCGCTGGCGCAGGATCAGGACCTGGTTCTGGAAGCTGTAGAGGTGGAAGCGGCGGCTGGTCCTCAGCCAGCGCTCCCAGGCCGCCGACGAGGTCAGCCCCAGGACCCCCCGCGAGAGCTGGTCGAGGAGCTCGGCCCGGGTCTGCGATGGGGAACTTGATGAGTTCGTCGCCCGGGGAGCGGTGGTGATGCCGGCCACGCCCAGCTAGTCCCCCCTCGCCCGGCCGCGGGGTCGGGCCCCCGGGACTCAGCCCGCGATCACCACCTGGAGCGCCTCATAGGCGCGGCGCAGCTTCGCCGCCACCTGGGCGCGGCCCTCACCCGAGGCGAAGATGAAGCCCAGGTAGCGGTCTCCCTCGGGGAGCGGCACCACCCGGCTGCCGATCGGCACCGCCAGTTCGACGGCCTCGATCCCCTCCCAGCGCAGCACCTCGTCGCGGCCTTGGACCGAGCGCAGGATCCCGGCGGTCGGGATCGGCATCATCATCACCCCCCTGGTGCCCTCGGCGAGCTCCAGGTCGCCGAGTTCCTGGCCCAGCGCGGCCAGCAGGAGGATCTCCTCCAGGCTGCGCTGGGTGCGGAAGCGCAGCACCTTGGAGCAGCGGCCGCCGATCGAGCGCGAGGCGATGTCCACCAGCCGGGGCACGGGGCCTCCCAGTCGGACCTCGGCATGGACCGCGCCCTGCAGCAGTCCGAGCGCCCGCACCGCCTCCTCGACGCAGCGGCGGGCCGCCCCCAACTGCTCCGCCGCCAGCTCCGAGGGGACGGTGTAGATGGTCTCTTCGAAATATGGGCCATCCAGCGGCTCCGGCTTGTCGTACACCGCCAGGGTGAGCAGGCGGCCATCCAATAGGACCCCTTCCAGGGCGACCTCGGGCCCCGGGACGAACTCCTCGACCAAGAGCGGGATGGGATGAGGGAGCGATTGGCATCCGGGATCCGCACCCAGCTGGGCTCGGATCCTGGACCCGGCACGGCTCAGCGAACGGCGGTCCTCGACCCGGATCACCCCCCGGCTGGCGGCCTGGTCGAGTGGCTTGACCACCGCCGGGTAGCGGACCTCTTCAGGCCCCTCGGCTTGGGTCCAGGGCCACCAACTCTGCTGCTCGAACCCGGACCGCGCCAGGCTCTGGCGCAGTCTGAGCTTGTCTCGGGTCGCCGCCACCGCATCGACCGGGTTGCCGCGCAGGCCCAGCTTTAGGGCGATGGCGGCGGCGGCCTGGACCGCCCCGTCATCCACCGCCACCACCGCGTCCAGCCCGACCCTCCCAGCCAAAGTCAGGGCGGCGTCGGCGGCGGCATCGGGCTGGCCGAGGTCCACGACCAGCTCCTCCACTTCGCCCACCCCGGCCAGTGTCGAAGCTTCCTCGCTGGCCACCACCACCTCCAGCCCAAGGCGGCGAGCGGCGCTGAGGAAGGCGGCGGCGCGATAGGACCGGGTGGGTAGGACCACCAGCACGCGCCGAGACATGGCCTCAGACTAGGGATATGGATCAGACACAGTCCCGAGAACTACCGCGGCTCGAGATCGGCGAGGACGCTGCAGCTCGGATCCGGACCTTCCGCGAGCGCCAGGGCCACCCCGAGGCATGGATCTCGGTGACCCCCGGTGGGTTGCGGGGAGACCGGCTTACCTTCACCTTCGCCCTGGTCGAGGCGGGAGAGCTAAAGCCCGACGAGGTGCTGGTGCAGGGCACCACCGACATCCTCTTCGTCGCCCCCCGGGTGATCTCGCGACACGTGGTCGGCGCCCGGGTCAGCGCGGATCCCCAGTCGGGAGCGCTCAGCCTGGACACCACCTACGACCCGGATGCCGATCCCCTGGCCCAGGCGGTGCAGCGACTGCTGGACACCGAGATCAACCCGGCGGTGGCGGGGCACGGTGGCTACATCGGTCTGCTCGACATCGCCGACGGGATCGCCTACGTGCAGATGGGCGGCGGCTGCCAGGGCTGCGGCTTGGCCGAGGTCACTCTCTCCCAAGGGGTGCGCACCGCCATCACCGCGAAGTTCCCTGAGATCTCCGACGTGGTCGACACCACCGACCATGCCTCGGGCACCAACCCCTACTACGAGCCGTCCAAGAAATAGCCCGCAGCGGCGGCCGGCGTGGGCGTGGTGGCCGGTGGGCCTACCGCAGTGGCGGCGGCCACTGGGCGGGGGGTGTGCGCCAGGTGGCGCTCGGCGATGCGGTAGGCCTCGTCCAGAAGCTGCAGCCGCGCCTGCAGCCGGCTGACCGACTCCAGGGCGCCCAGAGCCAGTTGACGCACCTCGGTGTCCCGCAGCTGGCTCGCCGATGCCACTGCGCCGGTGAGTAGCGCCGCCGCCTCGCGACTACGGTTGATGCCGTCGGCGAGGCGGACCCGATCCGAGGACACGGCCACGGCGCTAACAACGCTGCAGGCGGGCGCACGTTACGCGGGTTCTCACGCGAAGCGCCCGGAGTCGGCGCCAATGCCCGCGCCCACCGACCCACCACGGACGCGGTCTTCTCCCGAGTTGGTTCGTGCAATAATTTCGACAGGTGAATTTTCAGCTAGGCGACGCACCTCCTGAACAATCTGAAATTCCGAAGCCGGAGATGGTCGAACGCGTCCTGGAGCTGCAGCCGCTATTGCTCCGCACCCTCCGACTCCCGCTACCTCAGGAAGTGCTGGGGCGCCTGGGCACGGTCACTCCACACCAGCTCGAGGCGCTCAGCCACCTGCCCTCCCACGGCATCAGCATGCATGAGTTCGCCGAGAGTGTCGGCATCAGCGGCACCGCGGCCACCGCCCTCGCCGACCGGATGATCCGCCAGGGGCTGGCCCAGCGGCTATATGACCCCGGCGACCGACGCACGGTCCGCCTGGCCCCCACCCCGATGGGGCTCGAGACCTCCGATCACCTGCGGGAATGGCGGCGGCGATCGGTCATCCAGATGCTTGAGCGCCTCGACCCAGAGCAGGTCAGCGCCTTCCTGGCAGCCCTCAGCACGCTCTTCCCTGCACCTTCCAGCGAGCTGCCGGTGGAGGCCGCGCCCGAAGGCGGCTCCGGGTAGGCGAACTCCCACCCCAGCGCCCCCGGCGTTGGCGGGCGCTGAAACGGGATTCTCCCAGCCGCGTTAGTCGGGGGAGCAGGGACTGAAGTGAGTCCGCGATGAGACGGTGCCTCACCGGCCCTGCGTGGAGGATCGACGATGATTGAACCTGAGATCAGCGAACGCGAGGAGGAGGTGACCCGGGTCGGCCCCGACGGCGGCGAACGGCGCACCGTCACCCGCACCACCAGCAGCGCCGCCACCGCGGCCACGCGCATCAGCAGCGCGGTCTGGCTGGCGGTCGGGATCGTCGATGCGATCCTGGTTCTCGACTTCATATTCAAGCTTCTGGCCGCAGCGGAAGTTGGCTTCGTCGGGTTCATCTCCGGGCTGGCAACGGCCTTGTCCGATCCCTTCCGAGGCATCGCCGCCTCGTCGGTGGCGAGCAGCCACTACGCGAACTGGCCGGACGTGGTGGGGATCGTGGTCTACCTGATCCTGGCCGCGATAGTGGTGGGGCTGGTAGGCATCATGGTGGGGCGCCGCCCGGCCCCGGGGAGCTGGAACCAGCCCAGCGCCTAGACGTGGCAGCCCGGCCCGCCGCGGCCCCCGCGGCGGGCTAACGGGGGTCGATCACCTCCCGGTAGACGCCCCTGGTGAGGGCCGCCATCCGACTCGCGGTGAAGCGGCTGCGCACCCGCTCGGCACCCGCCGCGGCCAGCTCGGCGTAGCGCGAGGGGTCTTCCAGGAGTCCTGAGCTGACGCTGGCCAGGGCGGCCGGGTTGGCGGCGCCCACCACCAGCCCCGCTCGGGGCGGATCGAGGATCTCGGGCAGGCCGCCCACCCGGCTGGCCACCACCGGCAGCCCCGAGCTCATGGCCTCGCACGCCACCAGGCCGAAGGGCTCGGACCGGGAGGGCACCCAGGCTAGGTCGCATCCGGCGAAGAACCCCTCCCGGTCGCTGACCTCGCCGACGAAGTCGACCCGGTCGGCGACCCCGGCGGTGTAGGCGAGGTCGATCAGGGTGGCCAGCTCCGGTCCCGACCCGCCCACCCGCAGCCTCAGTTTCCTTCCCGCGGGGGTGGTCAGCGCCAGGATGGCGATATCTACCCCCTTGGACTCTGTCAGCCGGGCGAGCACCCCCACCCGCCGGCTCGCCGGCGCGGACCGGGTGATCTGGGGCAGGGGGACGATCCCGTTGGGGACCACTCGAAGCAGCCGCGCGTCGGCGCCCGCCTCGGCGGTGAGGAAGTTCGCCACCGAGTTGGAGACCGCGATCTGGAGCCGGGCCGCCCGGCCCAGCGCGCGGAGCTCTTGGCGATGCAGCGCCACCCGAACCGCGCTGGCCGTGAACCAGCCGTCCAGGTGGTGGGTGTGGACTTGCGGCACCGCCAGGTGGGCACGCCGCAGCAACGCGCCTGCCCGGAGCCCGTGGCTGTGCACCACCGAGGCCCTCCAGCGCCGGGCCAAGTGGCGCAGCCGGATCGGGGCGGTGGCCCAGCCGGCCCCGGCCAGCTCCAACTCCGCGACCGCCAGACCTTCGGCCCGGCAGCGCGTCGGCAGCTCGCCCGCGGGACAGGCAACCAGCGGCAGCCAGCCCGCCTGGGCCAGCTCCCCGGCCAGGGTGAGGACGTGCTCCGGACCCCCGCTGCGGGAACTGTCCGCGATCACGAGGAGCACCCGGGAGTCGCGGTCCATCGGGCCATTGTTCCACTTGGCCCGCAAGTGACCGTCTAACATCTGCCCGGTCTTGAGTTCATCTCGCCCCAGGGCGCAGCACATCCTGGTGGCGGTCGCCTGGCCCTATGCCAGCGGCCCCCGGCACATCGGTCACGTGGCCGGCTTCGGCGTCCCCTCCGACATCTTCGCCCGCTACCAGCGACTGCAAGGGGCCAGGGTGCTCATGGTCAGCGGCACCGACGAGCACGGCACCCCGATCCTGGTGGCCGCGGACCGGGAGCACGTCAGCCCCCGGGAGCTCGCCGACCGCTACAACGCCGTCACCGCCGAGGACCTCCGCCGCCTGGGGCTCAGCTACGACATCTTCACGAGGACCACCACCGCCAACCACGCCGCGGTGGTCCAGGACGTCTTCCGGACCCTCTTCGAGAAGGGGTACCTACTGCGCCAGACTCAGAAGGGCGCGTTCTCGGCGGCCAGCGGCAGGGCGCTCCCCGACCGCTACATCGAGGGCACCTGTCCGCACTGCGGCTACGCCGGGGCGAGGGGCGACCAGTGCGACAACTGCGGCAAGATGCTCGACCCCGAGGACCTCATCGAACCCCGCTCCCGGATCGACGGCGAGCCCCCCGTGTTCCACGACTCGGAGCACCTGCTGCTGGACCTGCCCGCCTTCGCCAAAGCCCTCTCAGAGTGGATCGAGTCCCAGTCCGGGTGGCGCAGCAATGTGCGCCCTTACTCGCTCAACGCGGTCGCGGAACTGAGGCCGAGGGCAGTGACCCGGGACATCGACTGGGGAGTTCACATCCCCCTCCCCGAGTTCCAGGAGCGGGACGACAAGCGGATCTACGTCTGGTTCGAAGCGGTGATCGGGTACCTCTCGGCCAGCATCGAGTGGGCCCGGGTCCGCGGTGAGCCGGAGGCCTGGCGGGCCTGGTGGCAGAACCCGGAGTCCCGCCACTTCTACTTCATGGGCAAGGACAACATCATCTTCCACACCGTGATCTGGCCCAGCATCCTCATGGGCTACGGCAGCGGGGGCGAGTTCGGGGGAGGGCCACCAAACCTGCCGCTGCGGCTGCCCGAGAACGTGGTCAGTAGCGAGTTCCTGACCATGGAGGGGCAGAAGTTCTCCAGCAGCCGCGGGGTGGTCATCTACGTCCGTGACTTCCTGGAGCGTTACGACCCGGACTCCCTGCGCTACTACCTGACCGCTGCGGGACCTGAGACCCAGGACACCGACTTCACCTGGGCGGAGTTCATCCGCCGCAACAACGACGAGCTGGTGGCCACCTGGGGAAACCTGGTAAACCGTACCCTGACCATCGCCAAGCGCCACTTCGGGGAGGTGCCCCCGGCAGGGGAGCTGAGCCCGGCCGACGAGGCCCTGATCCGGGTGGTGGAGGACGGCTTCGACGGGGTGGCCCGCCTCCTCGATGGGGCCCGCTTCAAGGCGGCGCTGTCGGAGGTGATGGCCCTGGCGGCGCGGGTCAACCAGTACCTTGCCGACAACCAGCCCTGGCACCTGGTCCAGAGTGACCGCGAGCGGGCCGCCACCGTGCTTTACGTTGCGCTGCGCTGCATCGACAATCTCAAGGTGCAGCTCCTCCCCTTCCTGCCCTTCAGCTGTCAGCGGCTGCACCGGATGCTCGGCCACCAGGGGGTGATCGCGCCGATGCCGGAGCTGGTCCAAGTCGGCGACGGTCCCGACTCCCACCCGCTGCTCACCGGCGACTACAGCACTCCCGAGGCCACCTGGGGGCCCAGCCAGCTCAACCCGGGCCAGCCCCTGGGGGACCCCGCCCCGCTCTTCCGCAAGCTGGATCCGGAGCTGGCCGAGGTGGAGCTGGCCAGGATGACCGCCGCCGAGCACTAGGCCGCGCCCGCGGCCGGAGGTCCGGTTCCAGGAGTGCCGACCGGGCGGGGGTGGAACCAGTCGCCACCGCCCAGTCGTCCCAGCGTCCGCCCGCCACCTCGATCCGGGAGGCGTGAGGCGTAGCCCGAGGCCTCGATGGCCACCCCTCGGCCTACGGGAGATGGCGACGGACCTGCTCGCCGGACGCGCCCGGGGGGCGCTGGACCACGACCGTGAGCCGGGCGTGACCGGGGAACTGGCCGAGCGGCAGGGCCAGCAGCTGGTAGCGCACCGGCCCGATCAGCTCAAAGCAGGCCATCCGGGGCGGCAGTCGGCGCTGCCGAACCGTCAGGGTGACCACCAGACCCGGCCCGTACCTGGCCCGAGCCAGGTAGTAGTTGCGGCACGTCAAACGCCCCAGAGTCAGTCCCACGTAGAGCTGCCCACCCTGGGCGTTGGCTCGGGGTGTTGGCGATGCCGACTGCGGCTCCGGGAAGTACTTCTCGATGGCGGCGTAGCTGGTCCGCGCCATCAGCGCCGGCTGACTCAACCCGCCGCCGTCCAGCCCCAGGTAGAGGGACTGGTACTTCAGCGGGACCGCCACGCGGGGGGCGGGCCCTTGGGCGCTGACCCCGGCGCAGCCGGCGAGCAGCCCCAGCAGGGCCAGGCCAGCGAGCGCGAGAGTGCGCCCCCGGGGACGGCCAACGGCTGACCGATCGCGAGTGGAGCGGCGGGTCAGTGCCACGGTAGAGAAGACGTGCGGGGGCCGGGGTGGGTTCCCCGGGGGTGCCAGACGCCCCGGTTACACTCGCCTGCGAATCAGCCAGCGAGGGACATGCGGTGACCTTGGGCGGCGTTTCGATACCCCTCGCGGTGGCCGCCGGCTCCGCATCCTTCCTCTCTCCCTGCGTCCTGCCGCTGGTCCCCTCGTACATGGGGTTCCTGGCCCAGTCGGCCGGCTCCGGCCCGGCCGCCTCACCAACCGGGCGCCAGGCCCGGGTCATGCTCGGATCCCTGGGCTTCATCCTCGGCCTGAGCCTGTTCCTGGTGGCCTTCTTCTACGCCCTTTACCAGCTGCTTCAGCCCTGGAAGCACCTGGCCCTGCCAATCATGGGTTCAGTCGTGATCCTGCTCGGCCTGGGCTTCATGGGGCTGTATCGGCTCCCCTGGCTCTCCCGTGAGGTTCGCTGGCTGCCCACCTCGTTCTCCCGGGGGGGGTTCCTGGCCGGCCTGCTGCTGGGCCTGGGCTTCGCTGCCGGCTGGACCCCCTGCATCGGCCCGGTCCTGGGAGCCGTCCTGACTTCGGGCATCCAGCAGGGCACGACCGCCAGGGGACTGCTGCTGATCGCCTGCTACTGCATCGGCCTGGGACTGCCATTCCTCATCGTGGCGGCGCTGGTCGACCGGGCGTCCCCGGTGCTGCGCCTGCTCAACCGCCACCAGCGTCCGATCTCGCTCATCGGCGGCGCCCTGGTGGTAGCCATGGGGGTGCTGGTGGTGAGCGACAACGTCCCTCTGGTCTACGGCTGGCTCTCCGGCCACCTGCCCGCATTCTTCCAGGATCCCTTCGACCTCTGAGGGACTGCCCTCGAAGAGGGGGCGGCCGCTCGCTAGACTCGCGCCGCGGGTGAAATCCAAAAGGCGAACCATGCTCGACGTGTACGCGGTCCTGGGGGCCGCGCCCAGCGCCACCTGGACCGAGCTGCGCCATCGGTACCGGGCCCGGGCTCGAGAGCTGCACCCCGACGTTCAGGCCCACCGTCCGACCCCGAGCCGGCTGGACCAGCCCCGGGCGACCGCGCTCTTCACCCAGCTCCAGCAGGCCTGGTCGCTGGTGGCGACCCCGGAGCGCCGGGCCACCTACGATCTCTCCCGCCGTGAGCAGGCACCGCCCCCACGACGGCCGCCCCGCCCCCCCCTCGCACCTCGCTGGAGCGCCGGGCCCCGGGCCGGAGTACTGCTTCGGACCGGGCCCGGGGACCTCCACATCGCCATCCCGGGAGGCGCCTGGGATCTCTCCCTAGCGGAGTTCCTGGGCCACGCCCACGCCCAGCACCGCCCCCCACTTCTGATCGGTGATCTGCCCCCCCACCCCGATCTCCGCCAGGCCCTCTGGGCCTCGGACTTCGTGGAGCGGCACCGGCTCACCACCATGGTCGGCCTCAGCGACCCGCTCGAGGAGCGCCCGGGATGGGAGGAGGAGCTCGACGACGATGGAGCCTGGAAGCTGGGGCAGCTGGGGCGCGCCTTCGCCCGCTGGGCCCGGGCCTTGCCGCAGCGCCGGTCGGAGCTGCCCTACGCCGCCGACCTGCGCCTGATGGGGCGGCTCTCGCTTTTGGGCTACGAGATCAACCTACCTCACCCGGCGGGGCTGCACACCGCCTTAGAGCCACGCCCCGCCGACCGGCTCCAGGCCCGGCGCCGCAGCGCCCTGCCCCAGTTCGACCTCAGGCTGCCGCCGCTGGGCCTGGCCCTGGTCGCCGCCTGGGCCGGGGACCGGACGGCGATCACCGCTCTGGAGCAGGGCTGGGAGGGGCTGGCCGATCGGGCCCAGCTGAACGCTCCTGAGCGAGCCGCCGCAGAGCGCGCCCTGGAGGGCCGGCGGCCACGCCGGGATGGCCACGAGCCCCTGCCCGGCTCGGTCCTGGGCGGGGGCCCGGCACCGCCCTCGCTGTTGCCGTTGCTGGAGGCGCTGCCAACCTCGGCGGCCTGGCTGGCCGAGACTACCCGGGGCCTGCCGGAGCTGCCCTGGCACGAGCCCCTCTCCCAGTCCGGGGAGGACCGCAACCTCAGCGATGCCGCGATCCGGCTGGTGGGACGGGTAGTGGAGCGGCTGATCGATGGCCTGCCCCCGGGGTTGGAACTGGTAGGCCTGCGGGCCGGCAGGATGCGCTTCCGGGTGGCCTCCGAACCGGAGGCGGCGGCAGCCTGGCTGGGGGCCACGGTGCGCCAGGTGATGGCCGACCACCTGGGCTTTGCAGCAGCTCCCAGCGTCCGCAAAGCTTAGACTTGACGGAATTATTCGGAAGAGACTAACCTTCCGGGATCCGGTGAATGCGCCGGGGATTGGTGGCCAGCGCGAGGTGACCCCTGCCGTGTCGATGAACCAAGCCGCTCTACAGCTCTCCCAACGAGCCAAGCTGGCGATCGTGGTGGCGGTCATGCTGGGGCTCTTCCTCAGCGCCCTGGACCAGACCGTGGTGGGCACTGCGCTGCCCACCATCGTCACCGACCTCGGGGGCAACAACCTCTACGTCTGGGTGGTCACCTCCTATCTGCTCACCAGCACCATCACGGTGCCGGTCTACGGCAAGCTCTCTGACCAGTTCGGCCGCAAGCTGATGCTGATCATCGGCATCGGCCTCTTCCTGGTCGGCTCGGCGCTCTCCGGCCTCTCCCAGAACATGGGCGAGCTGATCATCTTCCGGGGCCTTCAGGGGCTCGGCGCCGGCGCTCTCTTCCCGATCGCCCTGGCGGTGATCGGCGACCTCTTCACCCCCCGCGAGCGGGGGAAGTACCAAGGCTTCTTCGGGGCGGTCTTCGGCGTTGCCTTCCTGGTGGGTCCCTTCCTTGGGGGCTGGATCACCGACAACATCAGCTGGCACTGGGTGTTCTACGTCAATGTGCCCATCGGCATCATCGCCCTGGCGGTGATCGTGATCAACCTCCCCAACCACAAGCGGGAGGGGGCCTCCCCCTCGATCGACTACCTGGGGACCCTGGTATTCACCCTCGCGGTGGTGCCGATCCTGATCGGGCTCACCGAGAAGGGCCTCACCTCCAGCTCCGGCACCGCCTACTCCTGGTTCGCCTGGCAGGTGGGCGGGCTGATCCTGCTGGGCCTGGTCCTGGCGGTGGTCTTCCTCTTCATCGAAGCGCACACCAAGGAGCCGATCCTGCCCCTCGATCTGTTCCGCGACCGCACCTACTCGGCCTCCCAGGCGGCGATGTTCCTCATGTCCTTCGCCTTCTTCATCGCGGTGATCTTCATGCCCCGCTACTACCAGGCGGTCCGGGGGATCAGCGCCACCGCCTCCGGCTACATGCTGTGGCCGCTCCTGGTGGGGCTGATGGGCACCAGCATTGGCGGGGGCCTGGTGATCGCCCGCACCGGCAAGTACAAGCTGCTGCTGGTCTCCTCGATGGTGGTGATGGCGGTGGGGATCTACTTCATGACCGATCTCACCGCCACCACCGGGGACTACCCCCTCTGGATCTGGCTCTTCATTCTCGGGATCGGCATCGGCCCGGCCATGTCGGGATACACCCTGGTGGTGCAGAACGCGGTCCCGGTGTCCCGACTGGGAGTCGCCACCAGCACCCTCACCTTCATCCGCCAGATCGGCGGCACCGTCGGCCTGGCCATCGCCGGAACTGTGCTGACCTCCTCGGTCACCAGCGACATCCCCAAGGACCTAGCCAAGGCGGGGGTGCCGGCGCGATTCGCCGCCCACCTTGCGGCGGGATCCAACAGCAGCCTCACCGGGGTCGGCAACGTCGGGGCCAAGCTCAGCCACGTGCTGCCGCCGGACGCTAGTCCACTGATCCCGACGATCGTGAAGGCGCTCCATGAGGCCCTGGCCCAGGCCATCGCCAGCTCATTCTGGATCGGCCTGGTGGTGGCGGTGATCGCGGTGGTGGCTACCCTCTTCCTCAAGGAGCTGACCCTGCGGACCACCCACCACGACCAGGACTCTCCCCCAACCCCTCCCGACGCCGCGCCCGAACCGGCTCCCGAAGAGCTGGTCTCCGCGGGCTGAGCCGGGCTAGCCCATGGCCAGCACCGCCACGGCCGAGGGCCGCGAGCTGCTCCAGGAGCGGGCCCTGGCCGCCCTGGAGGAGCTGATGGCCCACCACTGGCGGCAGAGCCCCGGCGGGCGCTTCGCCAGGCGCGACCTCTCGGTGGGTCAGATGCATCTGCTGCTGGTGCTCCAGGAACTCGGCCCGGCCACGGTCGGCCAGCTGGCCGAGGCTCTCGGGATCAGCCCACCCTCGGTGAGCTCGGCCCTGGACCGCCTCGAGGAGCACGGCCTGGCGGCCCGGCGTCGTGATCGGGAGGATCGCCGGATGGTCCACGCGGTCCTCTCCAATCGGGGGCGGGAGGCCGCCGAGGAGGCCTGTGGCTTCCGGCGGCGCAAGGTGCGCCAGCTGGTGGAGCAGTTCCAGGTGCCCGAGCTGGAGGCGCTTCTCACCGTCCTTCGGGCGGTGCAGCGCGGGGTCGGCGGACGCCTCCCCCGGGCGCCCCAACCCGGGGACCAGCCCTAGGCCTCTCGCCTCGCCCCTCCGCGCTCAGTGGCCGACCGCGACCCGGTCCCGGCCCCGGCGCTTGGCGGTGTACATGGCGGCGTCGGCCACCGCCAGCAGCTGGCCAATGGTCGGGCCGTGCTTGGGGAAGAGCGCCACCCCGATCGAGGCGGTCACCCGAGGAACGGTGCTCTGCGGCGGCAGCGAGATCTCCGCCAGCCCTCTGCGGATCTGTCGGGACACCCTCCTGGCGGCCCTCAGGTCGCAGCCGCGCAGGATCAGGACGAACTCCTCGCCGCCATAGCGGACGGCGGCGTCCTCGGCCCGCACCGACTGCTGCAGCGTGCGGCCGACGTTGCGGAGGATGGCATCGCCGGTGGCGTGCCCGCAGCTGTCGTTGACGTGCTTGAAATTGTCCAGGTCGATCATCAGGATCGCCAGCGTGGTGGAGCTGCGCTCGGCGATCGCCAGCTCGCGGCCGGAGGCGTCGCGCAGCCAGCGCGTGTTGAGCAGCCCGGTGAGGGAGTCGGTGATGGCGTACTGCACCTGCTCGGCGTAGAGCTGGACATTGCGCCAGGCGGCCGCCGCCATGTGGGCGACCAGTCCCGCCACGGTGAGGTCGTACGCGAGGAAGCCGTCCTTGCGAAAGCGGACCATGTTGAGCATCCCGAGGCGGTAGTCGCCCGACACCAGCGGGATCAGCAGCATCGACTCGTCCTCGGTGACGGTCCCGGGCACGTGACCGGCGGCGGGGTGGGCGTCGGCGTCGTTGACCCGCTGGGGAGCGCCCATGTCGAAGGCCCAGCCGGTCAATCCCGTGCCCAGCGAGAAGGAGTGGTCCATCACCGCCCCGGCATAGGTGGGGTCCTTGAGCGAACGGGCCAGCAGGGGACGGAAGCGCCCCGAGTCCCAGTCGGCGGCGTAGATCGAGACGCCGTCGGCAGGAACCACGCGCTCCAAGTAGTCGGCGGCCAGCTCCAGGATCGAGTGGGGGTCGTTCTCGCTCTGAAAGCTCTGGGCCGCCTCGCTGAGGATCTCGGTCATCCCCTGGTGGTACGAGTCGACCGCCCCCAGGTTGGACTCCGGGGTCAGATTGTGGGGGCCCGCTGAGAGCCCGGGGTCAGCCTGCTCCACCGGCGCGTCCAACGAGAGCAACTGGTGGCGCCCGGCTGGCGGCAGCTGCTCGGCACCTTCTCCGAGGACGGTTCGCGGCTCGCCCAAAAGTGGGCCGTGGCCGAACGCGACGCCCAGGTCGAGCAGGATCGAGCGCTCCGAGGCGGTGGCAATTCCGCTGGCGACCAGGCGGGCGTCCATGTGCGCCGCCAGACCGACGATCGCCGAAACCACCGCCCGATTGCCGCGGTCGGCATCGATGCCGTCGATCAGCACCGAGTCCAGCTGGATCAGGTCGGGTTCGATCTTGCCGATGGACGCGAGCTGGGTCCGGACCGCTCCCAGCTGGGCCAGACCCACCCGGAAGCCGCGATCGTGGAGCTGGACCGCGAGGCCGAACATCGGCCCGGTGTCCAGACGATCCTTCTCGTCGGCCTGGTCGACCAGCTGCCAGACGATCTGGGAGGGGCTGAGCCCGGCGGCCCGCACCTCGCGCAGCAGCCCGGCTATCAGGCCCCGCCGGTGCCGCCGCCAGGGGTGCATCTCAAAGAGCACCGCCCCCGGGCTGAGCTGGCGCGCCACCTCCAGCTCGGCGCGCAGCAGGGTGTCGTCCAAGGTGTTCACCAGATCGAACGCCTTGGCCGCGGCCCAGATCTCGGGAAGTGAGGGGAAGATGTCCAGGCGGGGCACCCGCCAGCGCACCTCGTAGGCCAGGATGTTGCCGTCCCGGAGGCGGGTCATAGGCTCGGCGGTAATCCTCAGCCCGTCGGGCCGGAGCAGGTCGCGGATCGCGAGTTCTGCGGGGTCGGGACCCTGGCGGCCGCGGGCACGCGGCGCCCTACCTGAGCGCTCCGGGGGCGGCGTCTCGTCGCGGGTCGAGATCGCCGACCGGCTTCCTGGGTTCAGAACGGCGGCCACGGACTCGATGTTGGCAGTGAGCTCGCCTGGCTCAAGCCACGGGAGCGTGACGTTCTCGTTGTTTGGTTTGACTACCGGATGGCGGAAGGTCGGGGGTGGGTCAGCCCGGGAGCAACCAGGCAGAGCTCGCTGTACACGAGATGGGCCAGCACGGCGGGCCAGATCGAGCGGCTGCGGATCCTGAGCCAGCCGGCCCCGCCACCGAGGAGCAAGGCCCCGAGCGGAGGCAGGGGCTCAAGGGAGGCGGACTGGACCGCCGCGTAGAGCAGCGTGGTGGAGGCGAGATCGGCGAGGACGGGCTCGCGATCGGCCCTCCCGTGAGCCCGGAGCACCGACTCCCGCCAGAACAGCTCCTCCCCGAGGGAGGCGGGAAGCGTCAACAGGGCCGCCGTCGGACGGCCGACGCTGGCGGAGCACTCGTGAATGCGCGCCAGCGAGCGTCGGCCGATGGCGCTCCGCGCCACCAGCGCCGCCCCCAGGGCGGTCACGCCGTACCCGGCCACCCCCGCCAGCAACCCGAGGACCAACCAGCCCGGCGAGGCCGGCTGGGGCCGGCTGCGGAGCCGGCGCAGGCCGGGGATTCCGAGGGAGCTGAGCCCGGGCGGCAAGGCCCTCCAGAACCAGCCTGGGTGCTGGAATCCGAGATAGGTAGCGCTAACCTGGAGAGCGGTGCCCAGGTACAGCGCCGGGGCTCCCAACCGCACCTGGTGCTGGGGAGCACTCACCGCTCGGATCGCCACTTCCAGCGGTCCGCAGCGGCGGCGGCGGCGCTGGCCGCTTTCAGGGACACGTCGATGAGCCCACCCACTCTCCCCTTGCGGGTTCTGGGGACGGGCCAGTCCGGACTCCTCTCGGGGGCGGGCGGCTGCGGGCCTGCCAACCCGACTGGTAAGCGATGGATGATCCGAGTCCGGATCCGGTCCACCTCGGCCTCCTCGCGCTCCACAGCCGTCCCGGGTGCCAGCGGGTTGGGGCGGAGTGCAACCGCGCCCGCCCCCAGTTGGGCAGCGCCCACCTTCCGGGATCCCCGGATCAGCAGCGCGTGGGCCCAGTCCCGCTCCATCTGAGCGCGCTCCGAAAGCAGCAGCAGCCTGCTGCGCTGGCTCCGGTCCGAGACCAAGGAGGCAACTCCCGAGTACCAGACAGCGGCGGCGTTGCGGCGGGCGAAGAACTGTTCCAGAAGGCGCCACACCTCGTCCTCCAGATGGAGGGCCGAAGCCCTGCTGGCACCACCCTGCCGGACCGCCATCGCCAGGTCGGGCGGGCTCACCGGGTCTGGCCCCGGCAGGGCCAGGTCCCGGAGCGTGGCGGCGAGCCCAGCCGCCAGGTCGCCGATCAGCCCTGGCGGTTTGGTGAACCCGTAGCCGGACCGGGGCAAGAAGCGCCGCGCCGCTGCACCACTTTCCAAGGTCCCCACCCAGCCCGACATCTGGGCGCTCTCGAAGGTGTCGTCGAGCACCCTCACCGCCAGGGAACTCTTGACCAGCCGCCCCGAAGGCAGGGGTACTCCGGCGTCAACGAGAATCGCCCCTCCGGCCAGCGGGTTGGCTCGCACCGGCCAGATCGAGGGGCAGGCACCCTCGCGGCGCACCGTGGCGAGGGCCGCCGGCGTACCCGCCCCCAGCATCGCCCGGCCCTTGCCGTCCAGCAACCCCTGGCCGACCTGGGACCGCGGCCGTGGCCGCGGGGTGGAGCGCATCCGCGACCGGGGCACCGTCCAGCGCCCCACCCGGTGCGGCTCCCAGCCCTGCCCGCCCATGATCGAAATGTCCACGATTCGCACCGCGATCAGAAAGCGGTGCCAGTAGGAACGGTAGAGAAGGCTCCAGAAGGGGTCGGTGGCGCTGGTGGCGAAGAACGCCCGCGACCCTCCGGCGCCACCCATGAGCCGGAACAACTGGGCCAGGTTGGAGGTGCCGTCGCCGGCCACCACCCTGGCCTCCCCCCGGAGCAGAAGCTGCGGCGCCCCGGGATGGGCGCGCAGCAGGGCCACCCGGGGCTGGGCCTCGATGTTGCGAACCTTGGTGGCGTAGCCCACCGTGGTGGAGGTCCAGAGGGTCGCCTCAGCAGCGACCAGCCGGGCGCCCACGGGGGCGATCGAGGGCACCCCCCAGGGGGTGACGGTGACCAGGTCCCACTGCAGGAAGCGATCGACGCTGGCGAGCAGCTCGCGGACCTTGGGGTCGGCTTCGGGCACGCTTCCAACCCTACGGGATATCCTCGAAGGAGATGGGCCAGATCGCCAATGCCTGAGGCCTCCGCCAGGATCACCGTCCCGGCCTCGGTCGAGCGGGCCTGGGACTTCGCCGCCGACGTCCGCAACGCACCGCTCTGGGTGTCCGGGGTGCGCCAGGTCTCAGGCGACCTTGGCCAGCCGCTGCGCCCCGGCGACCGGCTCCAGGTGCGCTTGGTGGCCGGAGGCAAGGTCGCCGACAGCGTCTGGGAGATCGACGCCAGCCAGCGCCCCGACTTCCTCAGCAGCCACGGTCGTGCCCTCGGGGCGCACGCCTTTCTGCACATCGCCTGCCAGCCCCGCGGACCGCGCTCCACCGAGGTCCTCTACCAGATCACCTACCAGCTTCCCGGTGGGCCCCTGGGCGCGCTGGCGGCACGGCTGGGGGTGCAGGGAGTCCTGGAGCTGCAGGCTCGGCGCTCCCTGCGCACCCTGCGCCGGCTGCTCCGTTATCAGGCTCAGCCCCGACCTCAAGAGGCGCATCTGGAGCCCGGGGAAGCCCGGACTCGGTGAGTCGAGGCTCGCCGACCCTCCCTCTGTGGCCGGTCACCATGGCCGGGGTGGGGGACGAGGCGGAGGCGGCGCCGGGCACCGACCCCACCCAGGGCCTCCACCCGGCTCCCGGGCATATGTCGCTGCGCCTGCTGCGCAGCCCCGAGGGGGTGACCCTGGGCAGCAGCCTGACCCGCCGGCCCGAGGTGGTTGCCGCGATCCAGGCGATCTTGGGGGTCGCGGCGGTTAGGACCAGCCACATCGGAGGCACCGTGGGCCCGGGCGGAGGGCACTGGCTGGGACTGTTCGCTGTGGCCCGACTCCCCGACCCCTGCCCCCGACCCCTCGACCAGCTCACCTCGTCCCTGCGTGCCTACCTCGAGGCGCGGCTCCGCGAATCCGGGGTCCAGCTCCAACTGGGCCGGGTGGACGGGGCCTGGTGCCCCGGCTTCAGCGATCTCTCGGTGCGGGGCCGGAAGTTGGCGGGGCTGGGACTGCGCCTGACCGCCGGCTGGGGACTGGTCCGGGGGGTGGTCGCGGTCAAACCTCCGGGGCCCGCCGAGCTGCAGCGGCTCGACGCCTGTCACCGGGCCTTCGGGCCGGGCTTGGACCCTGACAAGCTGATCTCCCTCGCCGAGCTCCCCGGGCTCTCGGGGATCGATCGGGAGGCGGCGATACAGCTGCTCGGCGCCACCCGTGGGGCGCCTGCGAAGATGTCGCCGTGACCGCCAAGCGCGCCCCCCTGCGACTGGTCCTCGACCCCGCCCCCGTGCTGCATCACCGCAGTGCCCCGGTACGGGTCTTCGACGCCGCCCTGCGCCAGCTGGTGGACGGGATGTTCCAGCGCTGCGAGGAATGGGGCGGAGTGGGGCTGGCCGCCCCTCAAGTGGGCAGCAACCTCCAGGTGGCAGTGATCATTTATGAGGGCAGGCACTTCGCAATCTGCAATCCTGAGGTCCTGGCCAGCGACGGTGAGGTGGATGCCAGCGAGGGCTGCCTGTCCCTCCCCGAGCAGAGCGGGCTGGTGCGGCGCTACGAGCGGAGCACCATCCGCTACCGCAACGTCCAGGGCAAAGGGGTCCAGCGCGAGTTCGAGGGCTGGTTGAGCCGGATCGTGCAGCACGAGTCGGACCACCTCGTCGGCATCCTCTGCCCCGAGCGCCTCGCCCCCGGCGCCAGCTTTGGGGCGGTCAGCGCCGACGAGGACGCCGACGAGGTGGCCACGGCGACGGCCACCCCGCGGCGGCGCCAGAGGACTCGGCGGGCGGGCGCGGCCCAGGAGGCGGAACCCGCCGGCGCCGAGCTCTGACCGGGATCAGGCGCTGGCCGCTCCGGCGGGCTGCACCTGCTCCACCACCTCGTCCGCCTCGGCGTCGATCCGCAGTTTGATCTCGTCTCCGACCAGCCAGCCGCCGGACTCGAGGGCCAGGTTCCAGTTGAGGCCAAAGTCCTTGCGGCTGAGGCTGCCACGAGCCTCGAAGCCGGCCACCTTGAAGCCGAAGGGGCTGGGCTCCATCCCCAGAAGCTCGACCTCCAGGTCCAGTGGCCGGGTCACGCCCTTGATGGTGAGTTCTCCCTCCACCCGGTAACGGTTGCCGCCACGGCTCTCGATCTTGCCGCTGCGGTAGGTGATCAGGGGAAACTGCTCGGTGTCGAAGAAGTCAGCCGAGCGCAGGTGCGTGTCCCTGGCCTCCTCACGGGTATCGACGCTGGCGGCCTCGATCTCGGCCTTCGCCCAGCTCTTGCTGAGATCGTCGGGGTCAATCTCCACCTCACCGCTGAAGCGGTCGAAGTGGCCCCTGACCGTGCTCACCATCATGTGGCGGGCAGAGAATTCCAGCGAGGTGTGGGCGTTGTCGACTTTCCAGCTCATCTAAGCTCCTCCTCAGTCCATCGAATGCGCGATAATTGCCTGAGCAACATCATAGCCAGGATACTTGATTGTGCAAACATCGGTTGAGAGAACCACGACCGACCCACCTCTGTCGGCGGAGGAGCTGGCTGCCTGGCAGGCCTTTCTCCGGGCGCACACCGTGATCACCAGGGCTCTGGAGCGGCAGCTGATAGCAGCGCACCGACTCCCGCTCGCCGAGTACGACGTGCTGGTTCAACTGCGCGGCGCCGAGGGCGGCGCCCTGCGGATGGCCCAGCTGGCCGACCGGGTGCTGCTCAGCCGGAGCGGCCTCACCCGGCTGGTGGAGCGCCTGGAGCGCAACGGCCTGGTGCACCGTCAGGCCTGTCCCAGCGACGCCCGGGGCGCTTACGCCGTGATCACCGAGAGCGGCCGGGAGCTGCTCCAGGCGGCTTCCCCGGGGCACCTCCAGGCGGTCCGCGCCCACTTTGTGGAGCCCCTCGCCAGGAGTCAGATCGAGCCCCTGCAGCACGCCCTGGAGCAGTTGGTAGCTGCGGTGCCCCAGGAGTGCGCCTCGGCCCTCTCCGACGCGGAGCTTGAAGAGGCCGCCGCCGGCCAGGGAGACTTGTCCCAATGAACCCCGAGGAGCCCGGCGCCTGCCCCTTCCCCGGTGCCGCGTCTGGAGACCAGGAACCGGAGCCGACCGGCTCCGGCTGCCCGGTGCCGCAGGGCGATCTACCTGGCGGGATGAAGTGGGACCTCGAAGCCCACATCGCGGCCATGCGCCAGGCCCGGGCCACCGCCGAGATCAGCCATCTGGCACCGGATCAGGCAGAGCGGATGGCAGAGAAGGCGCTGGAGCGGCGGGCAGCCCAGCGGGGCGTGGAGGAGATCGACTCCAAGTTCGTCCAGGTCCTGGGCAAGAAGCTCGGCTATGGCCATCCACTCAGCGACCGCACCGACCTGCCCAAGTTCAGCTGGAGCGAGGCAGCCGAGGCCAGACTCGCGGAGGTGCCTGCCTTCTGCCGCGAGCTGACCCGCTGGCGGGTGGAGTACACCGCCTTCAAGCAGGGCCTGGGCACCACTATCACCCCGGAGATCATGGACGTGAAGTTCGAGATGTGGGGTGAGGTCTCCCACGCGATCCAGGAGCGTCACCGGGAGGGACTCCCCTGGACCGCCACCGCCAGGGAGCGCTTCGAGCGGATCCCGGAGTTCGTGAGAGGCCAAGTTCTGGAGGCGGTCGAGGGCAACGCCCGCAACCTGGGCGCCAGCTTGGTCGACGATGCGGTCGTCGATCAAGTGATCGAGCGCTGGTCCAGCAGCGGCGACTTCCACGAGGGGCTCTACGGCTTCCGCTGAGCCCCGCTTGGGTGGTCAGGAGTGCAGCTGAGCCTGCGCCTGGTCCAGGTCGACCTCTCCTCGCGCCAGCGCCTGGAGTACCGCCAGCCGGGACTCCTGACGTGGCTCCCGTGCCTCTATCCCGAGCCGCTCCAGCACCGAGTCGAACCTAGCCCGAACCGTGGGATAGCTGACTCCCAGCTGCCGTTCCATCGCCTTGAGATTGCCGCGGGAGCTGAGGAAGAGCCGGAGCAGGCGCCGGTCCTGGTCCGAGAGGGCACAGAACTCGCAGCTCTGGAAGTCGCCGGCAAGCTCCGTGCTGCAGCTCGGGCAGGCGAGCCGGGTGAGGTGTAGCTGCTTCCCGCAGACCGGGCAGGTCCGAGGTGCGTGGTTCACGCTCCGCCCCCTACCTCCTCGACCCATACCGCCCCGGTGGTGGTCTCGACGTCGAGTTGGCCCACCCCGGAACCCACGGTGGCCTCACGCTGCTCGCCGCCCATGGTCCAGCCCTCGTGGATCCCCGGTGACTCGCCGGGAAGTGAGATCCGGCCCAGGGTGCTGCGCGCCTGCACCCGGACGCTGGAGCCTGGCTCCAGCACGACCTTCACCGTTCCCGCCTCGCAGCGCACCCGGGACTGGCCGTCCCGCAGCACCCCGCTGGCGGAGACCGTCCCCCAGGTCACCTTGAGGTCGAAGGGGCTGGCGATCGATTCCAGCTTGGCGCTGCCGGCCTGGATGTCCGCCTTGATCGGCCCCTTTACGTCCCGCACCGAGAGCAGCCCCGCGGACATCTCCACCTCCAGGGCCAGCTGCGGGTTCATCCGCACCTGGATCGGCCGCAATGAACGCTCCGGGTGCCCGGAGCCAAAGTTGGGCAGATCCGCCCGGCCCGGCCAGTGGAAGGTGAACCCTGATTCGTCGTCACCGGGAGGCCTGGTCTCGATCACCAGCGTGTCCCCCTCCCGGCGGGCCTCGTGAAGTCCCTTGGCGACGGCCTCGCGAACCTCTGGGTCTCCGATGATCCGCAGGGGGTGCAACGCGCCCACCACCCGGACCTTGCGGATCGGAACCTCGGCGAGGGTGGACTGGCGGCGATGCAGCTCCTCGATCTTGGCGGTCCCCTGCTCAGGCGAGAGCTCTCCGGAAGCGACCTGGCGCAGAATATCTTGTAGCGATTGGTCATCAGTCATTCGAGATTTATAGCATTCAGCTGCCAATCTGTGCTTGACGGATGTCAATTGAGGATCTACCGCCAGGCCAGTGATTGCGCTCGCCGAGGCCGCCTGTTACCGTCGCGGCGTGGGCGACCTACCCATCAAACAGCCCCTGCGAGCGCAGCTGGTGGGCCTGGTCGGCAGCAGCGCGGCCACGCTCGCCTATCGGGCGCGGCGGTGGGAGCTGGCCGCCACCCTTGTGGTGCTGGTGGGGCTGGCGCTGCTCTGGAGCAGCGCTACAGCGCGCACCGGCGAGCCCCAAATCTGGGCGCTGGTCATCGACACCCTGCTGACCCTCGCGGCGGTGGGCTGTTGGATCGCCGCCGCGCGCTGCGAGCGGCTGGCCGGGCGGGCAGCCAGCCGGTTCGTCTCGGTCAGGCTCGGCCGACCGGTAACGGTCCAGTCCGGTCGAATCCGTCTCGGGGGTTGGCAGAGCAACCTGAGAAGGGCGGCCACACTGCCCAACTGACTCGAGCTGGATCCGCGACGTCCACTCTCAGAGGTCTCACCCACCGGCGCTGGTCGATGCCATCGGAGCCGCGGCCCGCACGGTTCGGCCCCCTCCGGGGTCCGGCGGGGCGGACGCTACCATCGGCGGCGTGCACCAGGACATGGAGGGGGACCAATCCCCCGCCCCGCCACCTAGGATCCCGCCTCCTCCCCGGGTGACCCGGATGGAGTTGGCCACCTGGATCGCCTACGGACTAATCGCGATCCCGCTGGTGGCGATCCCCTGGCTCACCCACTCCTTCAGCTTCCCGGACATCGCCGCGTGGGTGCTCCTGGTGGCGGCCGCGACGCTGAGCGCGATCTGGTTCCGGCTGGGCACCTTCTGGGGGCCGGAGTGGCTTCGACCCGAGGACTACGACCAGTTCCTCAAGCAGATCCAGCGGCTACCCGGCGAGGAAGCGGAGTCTTCCGCTCCACCCAAACCGCCCGCGCCGCCCTGAGCCCCAGAGCGGTCTGCCGACCGGCGACCACCACCGTGACGGCGTCGGCCCCAGGCTCTCGGCGCACCTCAAGCTCGGTCCCCGGCTTGAGGCCGTCGGCGTCGAGCAGCCGGAGCAGCTGCGGCGCCTCGTGCTCCGCGACCTCTGAGATCCGTGAGATCACCGCAAGAGCGCCCGGCTCGAGCTCGAGCAGGCTCACCAGGTCCCGAGGCCGCATCCCGGCTCCGGGGATGGCGTTGCCGTGAGGGCAGGAGGTGGGCCGACCCAGGCTCTCGAAGATCCGCTCCAGGACCAGGTCGGAGAAGTAGTGCGACATCTTCCCCGCCTCCGCGTCGGCGGTGGCCCAATCGAGTCCCAGCGAGTCGGTCAGCCAGCGCTCCACCACCCGGTGCCGTCGGACCACCTCGGCGGCCCGCCGCTCCCCGGCTTCGCTGAGTCTGAGACTGCGGTCGGAGTTGAACTCGACGAGTCCCTGCTCGTGGAGCCGCTGCATCACCCCGGTCACCGTGGGGGCGCTGACCCCGAGCCACTCGGCGATCCGCGAGGGGCGCACCGTCTCCCCCTCGTGGGCGATGTAGTAAGTGGCTTCCAGATAGCGGGCGGCGGTCGAGGAGAGCTCAGCCTGCTTCCCTTCTCCGAGCGGCTCCGGCGCCTTGGTCACGCCGGCCGCCGCTGAGCCACCGCGTGCGCCGCGGCGCCGTGCTTGTCTCCCTCGGCTGGAGAGCCCATGAGCCCCATCCTAATTCCCGCCTCGGCGGAACTCGGCCTCAAGGAGGATGGGGGCAGAGAGAGCGCCGTACGATGGTCCAAGTTGATCCTCAACCGGAGAAGTCCATGAGCACCGCGCACCACAACCACGAGGACATCGTCCTCGACTTCCTCGGCCTGCCCCCCGAGATCGAGGCGGGCAACATCTTCCCGATCGAGTGGCACGAGGAGACCCCCCAGCTCGCCGATATCTACGAGAAGGCCAAGCGCGACGCCTGGAACCCCTCGCACCTGCCCTGGAACGAGCTCGACCCCAGGGAGTGGAGCGAAGAGGAGCGGGTGGGAATGATGTACTGGTTCGGGGTGCTGGCCAACTTCGACGCCTCGGGACCCGCGGTATTTGCCAAGGCAATGGTCCGCAGCTACGAGCTCCACGAGGAGGACCCGGTCCGCCGTTGCCTCTTCTCGGTGGTGCGCGACGAGCAGAACCACGAAGAGGTCTGCGGCCGGATGATCCAGACCCTCAAGGAGGGCGGGCCCCTGGGCTTCGAGCCCAAAACCGAGCTGGAACGCCTGGCGGTGCGCAACCTCAAGTGGCTCTACTACAACGGGGCCCGCTACTGGGACGGCTACAGCAAGGCCCTCTACAAATACCCCCTGGCGATCCTGTTCTCGTCCTTCCTGATGGGCGAGGTGGCCTCCTCCACCCTCTTCCACCACATGTTCAAGCACTCTGCCCACCCGGTCTTCCAGCAGGCCTTCCGCAACATCGGCAAGGACGAGGCCCGGCACCAGGCGATCTGCATGCGGATGCTGGAGAACCACTTCCAGACCATCAGCGCGGACGAGAAGCTCCTGGTCACCCGTCAGCTCCGGGCCGGGTTCGTGTTCCTGTCGATGATCCTGTTCGAGCCCCCCGACCAGTTCTGGATCATTCCGCCCGACTTCGCCGACGTCCACCACAAGATGGAGGACATCGCCCGTGGAGCCGGCCTGGGGGTGGCCACCCTGGAGCAGAAGACCGAGAACTGGCGCCAGGCGATGCTCAAGATGAAGGCCATCGTGGAGAAACACGGCATCGCCTTCCCGGCCATGCCCGAGGTGGGGATCAGCGGCGAGGAGGTCGCCGACTTCTCCGAGGAAGACCTGATCCCGGTCTTCTGAGCCGGCTCATCCCTCCGGCGCCAACCGCTGCAGCCGGGACTCGCTGTGGGGCCGAGTCGGGCCCTCGTCGACCGCGATCTCGATGACACTGCGGAGCGAGTTGCCCTTGAGCTCGAGGCGGCGGCGCACCAGGCGCAGCGGTCGAGCGCCCGGCGAAGCGGCGATCCGGTACGGCACAAACTCCAGCACCCCGTCGCGGAGCTCGCCGGTGTGGACTTCGACGTACCCCGCCGGGATCGCCAGGACCAGCTCCACCAAGTGCTCCGGGAGCAGGCGCAGGAACCCAGTCTCCGAGTGGCTGAGCTCGCCCGACGCCAGCGAGCTGGTGCGTTCGGTGAGGTGCAGCAGCGCCCGCTCCGGGACCGCCGCAATCGCCAGCTCCTCCCGGTAGCGAAAGGGTGGATCTGCCACCCAGAGTCCCCGCCCCTCCCCCTCCCAGCGGCCCAGCCACGGGATGAATGGGGCGACCAGCTCGGCGGTATCCGTGGGAGGGCTCACCCGCGCACCGTAGGGGCTGGTCCGAGCAGCGGTCAACTGCCGAGAGCAACCGGAGAGGAGCCCGCGGACGCCCGGTAATCTAGGGAGGTGAATCGACCCGCCATTTCCCGCGCCGCCCTCCTCCGGGTCCTGGCCGCAGGCCTGCCGCCTCCCGGCGGATGCCCCCTCGGGGACCGCACCCCGGATCCCGGTCTGTTCGGGCCGCGCTCGGTCACCTGGAGGGTGATGCGCGAGCCGCTACTCATCCTGGGGGCGGCAAGGGCTCTGCTAATGCAGTCGTCCCATCCCCTGGTGGCTCAGGGCGCGCTCGACCACAGCGACTTCGCCAACGACCCCATCGGGCGGTTCCAGCGCACCGCCGGCTGGGTCACCACCGTCACCTACGGCACCACCGCCGAGGCTCAGGCGGCCTCACGCGAGGTGAACCGAGTCCATCGCAAGGTCACCGGCAGCGTCCCCGCGGCCAACGCCACCTCGGCCTGGGTTCCGGGCAGCGCCTACCGAGCCCAGGACCACGACCTGATCCGCTGGGTGCACGCCTCTCTGATCGACGCGATGCTCACCACCTACCGGACCGTGGTGGGTCCGCTCGCCCCCGCCAAGGGCGACGAGTTCGTGCGGGAGTGGGAGGCTGTGGCTCAGCTGATGGGCCTGGCGCCCGGCTCGACCTGGTCCACCGAGACCCAGATGCGCGCCTGGATCGGCGGCCAGCTCGGCAGCGGGGTCGCCCTGCCCGGCCCGGGTTCACGGGCGGTCTCGAGGGTGATCCTGGCGCCCGGAGCCGAGGGGCTGGTGCTGGCCAAGCTGACCTCGCTGATCACCACCGGGATGCTGCCGGGCGCGGTTCGAGAGCGGCTGGGACTGCGGTGGAGCCTGCCCCAGCAGACCGCGTTCCTGGCTCTCACCAGGGGACTGCGGGCGTCCCGCCCGGCGTTGCCCCGCAGCCTGCGGGTATCACCGGTCTACGAGTTCGCCACCGCCCGGGTCAGTGGTGAACTGCTTCGGGGTTCGGCCCGGACCCGGCGTTTGCTGAAGCGCCTCGGGGCAGCCGCCTGACCGCTCAGCTGAGCTGACACGCTTGCTGGTCGACCTTCTGGCCCCTGCCCTCCCGAAGCCGCTGGTTGTAGCGCCTGCATAATGCAGCGCCATAGCGCCGCCCGCTGAGTGTTGGATATGACCATGAGGGGACCCAACAACAATCGACCGTTCGCGAGTCCAGCCACCTCACCGACTGCTGGCCATGAGCCACATCGTGCGGCCACCATGTGAGTCCAGGGTAGGTGCTGTGCTAGTGGGACGGTCGGGCCCCTGGGGAGGCCGTCGGCACTCCGGCAACCAGCACCGCGTGGAGAAAACGCTGGTCGTAGCCGACGATGCCCGATAGGTCGGGTCCTAGGTTCATCGCGGCCGCTAGGTGCAAGGCGTCGAGGGATCGCAGGCTGGCGGGCTGCATCCGGGCTGCGCGGTCGAAGACGTCCGCGTCGATCCGCAACACGTCGCTCTCCGCGAGGAGCCACTCGGCGTGAGCCAGTGCGCGTCCGCCGGCTCGCCGCAGCTCCGTGCGCTGCAGATCCGAAACAACCCATGGCTTCCGCGATAACCATCGCCGCAGCGCCTGGGTCTCGGTCTCGGGCGGTACGAGTTTGGCCAGCGCCGAGGGGTCCAGGTACCAGATCGCCACGTCAGGGCTCCCCCGCGCGCAGCAAAGCCAGTGCCTCAGATACGGAGGAGCCCTCGTCTGGCGGGAGGTCTGCGTCCAGATCCCTCCGCACCTCATCAAACGAGCGCCTAGAACCAGGTGCGATCCGGCCCTCGGGCGACGAGCGATGCGTACCCCACGGGGCCTGGTAATCGCACCACTTTGGCAATTGGTCGCCCGCGATCAGTGACTACCACCACCTCGCCGGCACGGAGCCGGGCCAGCCAGCGGCTGGCATCTCTTCTCAGGTCGCGGACCCCGATCGGCGCCATGTGCGACGTGGTAGCACATCTAGAGCGGCCGCATAGCTCGTGTGCGTCTCGAGAACGCCATCTGTGCGCGGTGACCAAAGCCTTCTGTGGGGAAACGCGGGCACCGCGGTGATGCCGTCACGGCCCTCCGGTTCCTCTACCCGCTCCACTCATGATCGCCTCCCGGAGGTTCCAGGCCTCGATCACCGGTGACTGGTGCTCGCAGCCGAGGACTGAGATCGAGGCCACGCTGAGCACCAGGTGGCGGCAAAGGTCCGGAGGCTCACCGAGGTAGGCGACGGCCAGAGCCCGCAGCGCATGGCCATGCCCGAAGAGGGCGTAGTCGTGGTCCACCTCGACGGCCAGTTCCTGGAGAACCCGCCGACCCCGCTCGACCACCTCGGCCGCAGACTCGCCGTTGGGACAGCCGTCGCGCCAGAGGTCCCAGTCAGGGCGGGAGCGGAGGATCTCCTCCGTGGTCATGCCCTCGTAATCGCCGTAGTCGAACTCGCGCAGGGCAGGGCTGACCTCAGCAGCCGGGGTGATTCCGGAGCGCCGGCTGGTGACCAGGGCCCGCTGCATAGGGCTCGAGAGCACCTTCGAGAACTTGGTCCCCCGGAGCCGGGCCTGCAGGCGCGCCGCCTGCGCCTCCCCAGACGCGGTCAGCGGGACGTCGGTCGTCCCCGTGTGCCGGTGCTCGACGGTCCAGCGGGTTTCCCCGTGCCGCACCAGGTAGATGGCCATCGCGTGAGTCAGTCTACGGTCGGAGGCGGCGAACTCTGACTTCGGTGCTGGGTATACTGGGCGCCCTCGGGAAGTAGCTCAGTCCGGTTAGAGTGCACGGTTCGGGACCGTGAGGTCGGCGGTTCAAATCCGCCCTTCCCGACCACCTCTTCTCGGCTAGTGAATGGTCGAAGTCGGTTGATTGCCCCTGCGGTCGGCTCGTGCCGACTCGGTGCCCTATGTTCAGAAGGCGCCGTCATGCGCGATGGGGTTTGGCCAGAATCGCGCGAATCTGGCGCCGGTGTCGCGCTCGCCGCCTGTTCAATCTCTTGATCGCGCAGAGTCAATCGGGAGATGCACACTCACCGCGCTCCTGGTGGCACTTGATCCTTCTCCCGACCCCGCCCTGCGCGTAAATGGTCGCCAGCAGCGCTGGCACCAACCCCCCTACCACGGTGGCGGTGAGCCAGTAAGCACCTGGGAGGATCTTCCCCGCGCCGACCGAACACCGAGACGAGGTCCTCTCAGCGGGTCACAGTCGCCGGACGGACCTCGACCAATATGGCCCCACTCTACGAGCCGCCCGCTCTGGCCGAGAGAACTGCCAGGCTCGGGCGCCAATCGAGAGGGCCCCGAATGCCGGCTCGGGCGACACGTGCAGCTGAGCTCACTCTGGAGCAGCGACGGTTAGGTCAACCGAGCCCCAACCCGCCCCGGGGGCCAGCCGGGCGGCTCAGCCGGGCGAGGCGCTCGCTGTGGTCAATCCGATGACGTGGCCCTCGGGGTCCTCGAACATGGCCAGACTGGGGCCGTTGGGTACCTCGGTCGGTTCCATCACCGTCTTGCCGCCGAGCTTCTGGATCGCGTCCAGGGTCGCCCTCAGGTCCTCGACCAGAACGTAGATGGTGACCCGGCCGGCCGCCGCCTCGTCGGGGCCGCCGCCCACGCCGCCGTCGATGCCGCCCTCGGGTCCGGCGTGGACCAGGGCGTAGCCGGGCATGACCTCGTGCAGGTCCCACCCAAACGCTGCCGAGTAAAAGTGCTGAAGCGCACCGGCATCCCGGCCCATCACCTCGAAATGGACAACTGGTCTGGCCATGTCAAGTCCTCCGCCGCTCTGCCCACCGTGCTTGCCCTGAGAGTAGCGCAGGTCGATCCCATTGGCGACCTCGCCGGTCAGGTACTAGCGCACCCCGGCCGGGGGTTGACCTTGCTACCTAGAGCGAGATGCGCGGCGGCCCGGATCGGCGTCGGTCGGGAGAGTTCTTCCGCCCCCAGCCGTGGTTGCAGAGCACCGGCGGCCGCTGAGGGTCGCTTCGATATCATCCAAGGGGGTAGGGATGACGGCGGAGCCCTAGTCCAGGAGAGCTGCACTGGCGGCTACCACCAGGGTGCCATAGGTGGGGGACAGTTCAAAGTGGCAGCTGTCGTCCACCTCAGCCGGCAGCGCTTCAAGGCGCGAGTCCTCGAGCAGGTGCGCACCAACTCGGCCGGGTCGCCTATGTAGGTCCACATCAGGTCGATCTCGGACGCCACGCACCACGTGCGATCGGCGGGCCACCAGAGGTGGGAGTCACGGGTAAGGCGCCAGCGACAGCGCGGGCGTCGCTGCGGGCGCCATGCTCACCGGCTGGCCCAGGGGAGCCATATGATGGCCTCATTCGAGTCCCTCCCCCGCACGACCAGGTAAACCCGAGCGCCGGGGCACTCCCGGCCAAATCGGCATGATAGGCGGCAAACGGGTGGCCGTGGTACTCCCCGCCTACAATGCGGCACAGACCCTGGAACGCACGGTTTCCGCCCTAGACCGCGAAGTTGCAGACGACATCTTGCTGGTCGACGACGCCAGCACCGACGCCACGGTGGAGTTGGCGCGAGCGCTGCATCTCCACGTGGTGCAGCACCCGCGCAACGTGGGCTATGGCGGGAATCAAAAGACCTGCTACCGGACGGCGCTGGACCGTGGGGCCGACATCGTGATCATGGTCCACCCGGACTATCAGTACTCACCGCGGCTGATGCCCAGCCTGGCGGCGATGGTCGCGTCCGGAGAGTACCAGGTGGTCCTCGCCTCGCGGATCCTGGGCAACGGCGCGATTCGCGGAGGGATGCCACCCTACAAGTACGTCGCCAATCGCGTCCTGACCATGACCGAGAATGTCCTCATGGGCACCAAGCTCTCTGAGTTCCACACCGGGTACCGCGCCTATTCCAGGGAAGTGCTCTCCTCGATCCGGCTTGACGAACTCTCCGACGGCTTTGTCTTCGACAACCAGATCCTCGCCCAGGTCCTGGCCGCGGGCTTCCGCATCGGCGAGCTCTCCTGCCCGACCCGCTACGCCACCGACTCCTCGTCGATCGGCCTCGGCCCCAGCCTTCGATATGGCCTGGGGGTCCTCGCCACCGCTGCCAGCTACCGGCTGCATGCCTGGGGCTGGCGCTCCTGCTCCTATTTGCTCCCGGTCGCGCCTTCAGCCGCGCAGCGCTCTGGCGCGCGCCCGGATCCGGAGGGTGGTGGTGCAAAACCGTAGCGGGACCCAGCCTGTCACGGCGATCGGGCCCCGTCCCGCCGGCGCCGAGGCGGGCTGTCTCTGGTGCGGCACGCTCCTCAACGCGGGCGCTTCGAAGGCGGCGACTTACCGGGTTCTCCGATGCGCCCGGTGCGGGGCCGGAACCACCGTCCCGTTCCCTACCCCGGACGCCCTCGAGGCTGCATACGCGCAGTGGTACCGGCCCCAGGTGGGTCGCTTTGCCGGTGGCGGGGATCGCCTGCTGCGCGGCCTGCGGGGGCGCACCGCCAGATGGATCGACGCCGCCTGTCCGCCAGGGCCAATCCTCGATGTGGGTTGCGGTGACGGGGCAATGCTAGACGCGCTCCACCAACGGGGTCGCTCGGCGGTCGGACTGGAGCGTCACTCGGACCGCCCGGATGTCCGGTCCAGCTCTCTTGCCGAGTGCGAGGAGGGCTGGGCGGGCATCATTCTGTGGCACTCGCTGGAGCACTTGCCCGCACCGCGACAGGCATTCGTCGAGGCCGCTCAACGTCTCGCCCCGGGGGGTTTCCTGGTAGTAGCAGTACCCAACTTCGCCAGCCTGCAGGCACAGATATTCGGCCGGCGCTGGCTGCACCTGGATCTCCCCCGCCACCTGTCACACCTGACGCCGGAGTGCCTGCGGTCCGCGGCCCGCGGTGAGGGACTGGAGATGGTTGCCCTCAGCAACCTCCGGGGTGGGCAAGTGGTGTTCGGCTGGTTGCACGGATTGGTCGGGATGCTCCCTGGGCACCCCGACCTCTACCAGGCGATTCGGCGCAGGGCCGCCCGGGAGCACCCCTCGTCCGCGGGTCGCTGGGCGACCCTGGGCGTGGCAGCCCTACTGAGTCCGTTGGCGCTTGGCGCTGGCGGCATCGAGGTGCTCCTGAACCGAGCCGGGACGGTGTGCCTGGTCGCCCGTCGGGCGGCGCCATCTGCCGGGAATGCCGATAGCCTGGTCCCTTAGGGGCGCGTACCAGCCCGAGCCAGATTCACCGCCTCGGCAGTTCTCGGTGGTGGCGGGTTCGTTGGCACAGCGACGGCTGAGATCGGCTGGAGCACTCGCCTAAGCGCGGGCGCCCGGCACTGCGGGTTGAGCTGGGCGGGGCGATCCCAGTCGGGGGCGCTCATCGGCCGGTTCTGGCGCCTCCGGCGCGGACAGCGCCGAGGTGTGGCGGAGGTCCGCGCACCGGGCACCTGCCAGACGCGGTCCCGGGCATCCGCAGGCGCACTCATCCGGCAGCCAGGGCTCCCACCGCCTGGGCGAGCAGGGACTGGATCGACCCGCTGTGGGAAGCGTCCACCAGGCTCCATGCGGCGTGCTCGCGCTGCGGGTGCCGCCGCTTCCAGCGGGTTTGCAGTTGAGCCCAACGTCCGGCGCCAGTGAGGCTCGCTTCGATATCACCCAAGGGGGTCGGGATGGCGGCAGCGCCGTGATCGAGCAGCGCTGCGCAGGCGGCCAGCACCAGTCTGTGATAGGCGGGGGACAGCTCAAACAGGCAACTGTCATCAACCTCCACCGGCAACGCTTCGAGTCGAGAGTCCTGGAGCAGGGTCTGCACCAGCTTGGTCGGGCCGCCGACGTAGGTCCACGTCAGGTCGATCTCGGACGCCACGCACCAGATGCGGTCGGCGGGCCACCAGAGATTGGGAGTTTGGCCTGAGGCACCCGTGAAGGCGAGGGCATCTCGGAGTCCGCCCGAGTAGAGCAGGTAGCTCCGACCGGGCATGGTCACCTTGGCTCCCTGACGCACCTCGGGCGGCACCGCCTCCAGACCCCCGACGGCACCGGTGGCAAGCCCGCCCCCGTCTTCCCAACCGTACCCGTCCCAGAGACAGAACCAGCACCGGCCAGCTGGGCCGCAGGCCACTTCGAGAATCTCGATCAGGCGCCGGCAATCCTCCAACTCCAGAGAGCCGTGCACCGGCCCACGCTCCCAGGGTGGCGGATCGTCCTTCGCCACCCTGGGTAGGGCAATCTGGTTGAACTGGACCCGGCGACTCAGTCTCTCCCCGCTCCAGTGGGCGACCTCCCTCCACCGCACCGGGCGCTCGCCATCACCGCCCCGCCCAAATGCCGGGTGCAGGATGCGGGCGTAGGCGGCGAAGCCGCCGGGAACCAGCGAGCCCGCGGTGCCGGAGCGACCTTGGGCTAGGCTCGACGAGATCCAGGTGGCTCGGCCAGTGTCACCGCTCCTTTCCATGTCCCCTGCGTCCCTCCTGGCCTACGCGGCCAGTGCCCACCGGGCGAGTCCAACGTGAGCGATGCGGCCTGTGCCAGCGCTGCCGGCGATGGCCGCGGCCAGCCCACCCAATTGTGCCAGCGGTGGGGGCCAGCCGATCCGAGCTGCCAGAACAGGCGCCATCCCCACCGACTCATTCCTCAACCACCTCTAAGAATCACGGCTTGCTACTGTAGGCCGTAGCCCAGCACGGGGACGGCGCCCCGGTAGGCACCGTCCTCCTGGGAGCTGTGCGCGTGAGGTACCGGAAGATGAAGTCTCGACCAGCCGGGGCCCCGGAGCCCCAGCGATGAAGCTGCTGGAGCGCCTCCAGCGGGGGCGTTTCGGGCACCGTCGGCAACGGGGGTTTTTCCGCCCCCAGCCCTGGCTCCGGGGTGCCCGGGAGCTGCCCCATCCAGCCGCCAACACCCTCACCGGGGTCACGGTCGCGGTGGTGGGGCTGCTCACCGCAATCGGCCTGTTCAGCGCCAACGGCAACCCCTCGCTCCCCAGCGCCCACGCCGTACTGATCTCGGTGGGGCCAACCTCGGGCAGCCAGGTCCACGGCGGTGGTCATCTGGTCTGGTACCGGGGCGGAGGCTTGCTGGTGCTGAACCTCGGCGTGCGCGGCCTCCCCGCCCGGGCTGGGGTGGCCGCCTACCTGGCCCCCGGAGGGAGCTGCAGCGGCCAGCGACCCAGCAACGCTCGGCTGGTCGCCCGCTCCCGTTCCGACGGGCAGGGCAACGCCCACGTCAACGGTGAGCTGCTTCGGGTTTCCAGCCTCAACTTCTCGGCCTGGTCGATCTGGGTCCGTGGCCCTGGGCAGAGATCGAACTCCGCCGCCTGTGGGGTGATCAGCCTTGCGGGCAGTGCTCTGGCCCGGCCCTGAACCGGGGAGCCAGGGGAGCCCGGGCCGGGCTGGCCGCCCTCGGGGCCGGGGTCCTGCTCGCCGGTTGTGGTGGAGGCTCCGTCCAACCCAGCCCGAAGGCCGTCTCGGCGCTCGCCGGCTGCACCGCCGCCAGGGCGCTCAGCCAGGTCACCGTCGATGCCACCAACCACTTCCGGTTCGTCCCCGCCAAGGTATGCCTGCGGGTTGGGGGCACCGTCACCTGGGTCAACATCACGACCGAACTCGACCACACCTCCACCGACGAGCCCAGCCTGGCCGCCAGCGCCGCCGACGCCAGCCTCCCCCCGGGCGCGCACGGGTGGAACCTGCCTCTGCCCTCGGGCAAGTCGGCCCACCTCACCTTTACCAAGCCGGGGGTCTACCGCTACTTCTGCATCCCCCACGAGACCTTGGGAATGCTCGGGGTGATCGTGGTGGTCAACTCCGGCTGAGGCGGGCGCGCGCGTAGCGGTTACGCTCGGCACCGCCACCGGCGGTAGCGAAGCCAGGAGCCGTCAAGATGGGCTCGTGGACAACGAACTGCCACTGGAACCGGGGCCGGTTGGGAAGTCCGAGGTGGACTCGACGGCCGCCGTCCTCGCCGCGGGCCAGCCCGGGGCGCCCTTGGCGGCCCGCCTCCGACCCCGACGCTGGCAGGAGGTGCTGGGCCAGGAGCAGCTCCTGGGTGAGCAGGGGTCGCTCCGTGCCACCCTCACCGGCGGCCAGCTCCCATCCTTGGTCCTGGTCGGACCCCCTGGCAGCGGCAAGACCACCGTCGCCCAGCTGCTGGCCAGCTCGCAGGCCGCCCACCTGATCTCACTCTCTGCGGTCAGCGCGGGGGTCGGGGAGATCCGCACCGCGGTGGCGGAGGCCAAGGCCAGGCGGCGAGTGGGTCAGCGGACCGTGCTCTTCCTCGATGAGATCCATCATTTCAGCCGCACCCAGCAGGATGCCCTGCTGCCCCACGTCGAGAGCGGATTGCTGACGCTGATTGGCGCCACCACCGAGAACCCCAGCTACCAGCTGAGCGGGGCGTTGCTCTCTCGGCTTCAGGTCCTGGACCTGGAGCCGCTCGCCGAGGACGCCCTCTCGGAGCTGCTGGACCGGGCCCTTGGAGATGGGGACTTAGGCCTCGGGGGACGCCGCCTGTCCCTTTCACCGGAGGCCAGGGCGGTGCTGATCGCGCGCTCGGGAGGGGACGCCCGCGTGATGCTCAACGCCCTGGAGCAGGCTGCGGCGACGGCCTCGGACGGCGAGCCCGTGGAAGAGGAGGCGGCGCTGCGGGCGCTGAGCAGTCCGGTGCTCCGGCATGACCGCGCCGGCGACCTCCACTACCAGCTCCTGAGCGCTTTCATCAAGTCGATGCGCGGCAGCGACGCCGACGCCTCGGTGTACTGGCTGGCCCGGCTCCTGGAGGCTGGCGAGGATCCCCTGGTCCCCGCCCGACGGATGGTCATCCTGGCCGCCGAGGACGTGGGGCTGGCTCAGCCGGAGGCGCTTACGCTCGCGGTCGCGGCGCACTCGGCGGTGCGGGTGGTGGGGATGCCCGAATGCCGGCTGCCGCTGGCGGAGGCGGCAATATTCCTGGCCCTGGCGCCAAAAAGCAACAGCGCCTACGCCGCCTACGGTAGGGCCGCCGAGGACGTCAGCGCCCAGCTCCACCTCCCCGTCCCCCTGCATCTGCGCAACGCGGTCACTGGTCGCGATCGCCTCAAGGGCTACGGGGCCGGCTACCAATACGCCCACGACGACCCTGAGGCCCTGGTCAGCCACGAGCACCTGCCCGACGCCCTGGTGGGCCGTCGCTACTACCAGCCCTCCTCACACGGTCAGGAGCGGGCGCTGCAGGACCGGCTGGAGCAGACTCGGCGCCATCGCGAGGGCTAGCCGCATTAGCCGGTGGCCACGCGAGAGCTCAGGTGGGTGGGACGTGTAACTCGCCCCCCGGGCCTAGCGTCGCGGCCCTCTGACCGCGCCTTGCGGTATCTCGTGCGACTCCCGCCGGGCGGAGTGGCAGCTCGCGGCTGCGCGGGCATGCAGCTCAGGTCATTTGTGCTTGCAACCGCGGCACGTTGGCCCAGGCCCCCTTTGGCGCCGTGCCTCAGTACTCGACCCTCTCCGGAAGGGCCAGCCCCGGGCGCCGCTCCCGGGCGCCGACGTCAGCAACTGGCGCACGCTGGCCGGGTCGCCAAGCTGCGGGCCATGGGGCCATTGAGCGGTCGAGTTGGGCGGCGAGCGTCTCGCCGGGAGTAGCGCCCCTCCTCCTGGCCGCCAGCCCCATGGCCCCTCGCCCCGAGCCGCCGCGGTGTGGCCGGGTTTGGTCAGCCCCCAGCCGGGGTCGGCTCTAGGAACTCTCCTGGGTGGTCTCGCCCTCCGGCTGCCCCTCCGCTCCGGTAGGTGCCTCCTCGGCGCCCTCCTCGGCGCCCTCCGCTACCGCCTCCTCCTCCTGGACTCGCGGTGCGGCGATCTTGGCCAGCACCTCTTCCGGGTCCAGGGCGCCCACCAGCTCGACCCCCTCGGGGAGGCTGATCTCGGAGATGCGCACCGCATCATCGATCTCGGCCAACTGGGAGATGTCGATGTCGATCTCGCCGGGGATGGCGTCGGGAAGACAGCTCACCTCGAGCTGGTGCACCAAGTGGAGCAATTCACCGACATTCAACTTGGTGGCCGGGGCCTCGCCGACCAGCACCACCGGCACCTGGACGGTGAGTTTCTCGAGCAGGTTGACCTGGAAGAAATCGACGTGCACCGGGGCGCTGGTGCGGGGGCTGGTCTGCAGGTCCTTGATCAACACCGGCCTGGCCTGGCGCTCGCCCTGGACCTCGAGCTGGAGCAGGTGACTGCGCCCGGCGCGATGGAACATTCTGACGAATTCCTTCTCAGCAACCTCCACCGTGAGCGGACTCACCGAGTGCCCGTAGACGATCCCCGGCACCATCCCCTGGCGGCGCAGGCTGCCCACGCCTCGACCCACAGTCGTACGCGGCGCCGCCTCCAGCGAGAAATCCATGTGCCTCCACCCAGCATCCGTGCGCCCCGAAACCGAACTCAATCCAACCCGGCGAGGGCCGCCGGATCGTACCAAATCCGAAGCTCAGCGAGTCCCGGCGCCCACCTGCTCCAGGCCGAAGCGGCGCTCCACGTACTCGACGATCGCCCGGATGCTGGTCCCCGGGGTGAAGACCTCGTCCACCCCCAGCTCTTTGAGCTTGACCGCGTCATCCGGAGGCACGATCCCACCCCCGAAGACCACGATGTCGGCGCCGCCGCGATCCCGGAGCAGGCGCAGCACCTCTGGGAAGAGGGTCATGTGCGCCCCAGAGAGAAGCGAGATGCCCACCCCATCCACATCCTCCTCGATGGCCGCCTCGACCACCTGGGCAGGGGTCTGGTGCAATCCGGTGTAGATCACCTCCACCCCGGCGTCCCGCAGCGCCCTGGAGATCACCTTGATCCCCCGGTCGTGGCCGTCCAGGCCCACCTTGGCGGTGAGGATCCTCACCGATCGCGAACCCATGACCTCAGTCTAGTCCACGAACCATGTTGGCCGAGTACGTGATTACGTTGTACTTCTGCTACAGTCCGTAGCATGGCCGCAAGGCAGGGGTCCAAGGGAGCAGCCGCCGGCGGCGGGGCTGGGCGGCTCTACAACCGGATCGCGGTGCTGCGGGCGGAGCGCGAGCTGTCCCGGTACCAACTCGCCGACGCGGTGGCGGTCAACTACCAGACGATCGGCTACCTGGAGCGGGGAGAGTACAACCCCAGCCTGGACCTCGCCCTCCGGCTCGCCGAGCTCTTCGAACTGCCAGTGGAGGCGATCTTCTCCCGCGAGCCACTGCGGCCTATGAGCGAGGAACTCTATACGCCGGAGCGAGAGCGCAGCTCAGGAGTCCGCTGATGGCGTCCCTGACCCGTGGCCGCACAGGCCTCCGCTCTGCTCCCCCTCTGCTCACCCTGTCCCTGCTGCTGCTGATCGGCGTCCTGTTGCTCTCCAGCCTCAACGGGGGACCGAATACCGGCGGACTGTCGCTCACGGTCATCTACCTGGTCGTCCTGATCTCCGCCGTCTACACCGTGCGCCGGGCCGTGAGCAATCCCGGTCGTTGGCTGGCGCGCCGAGCGATCCGCCGGGCCATCGTGGGACTGTCCGCGCTGACCTGCGCCGTGCTGCTGGCGTTCGAGCCCTGGCTCGGGGGCACCGTGGCCCTCCTGCTGCTGTTGCTAGGGCTCTGCCAGCTGCTCCTGAGCCGGGCCACCCAGCAGATCGCCAGCTCCTTGCCGCGCCCGCTGGACGAGCGCCAATCCCATCTCCGCGACCGGGGCTTCCGCGTCGCCTACTGGCTGCTGGCGCCAATCGTCGTCGCGTTCGTGGTGGTGGGCTACCTCGGGTCGGCTAGCAGCCGCGGCTGGCTCGCATCCTCCACAGACATAGCCCCACTGGGCGTCTTGATCGCGCTGCTGATCGTGCTCCCCGGGATGGTGATCGCCTGGCTCGAGCCGGATCAGGCAAACGGGTCGCCCCGGCTGACCACCCCGGAGCGACGGGCCTTTCTCGTGGCAATGGCTCTGGTCGTGATCACCCTAGGCGCCCCGGTTGCCGCCGCCGCAACTGTCGTCTGGCTACCAGTTCACGAGACACAGCTGATCCGGCACGGTTCGAACGCCGGCGCTGGGGGCTGTGCGTACTTTCAACGGAACTCCTCAGTCGGGGTCTGGTTCACCGCCACCCTGCCGCTCAGCACCGAGGTCTGCTGGAACGGCCGGCTCGCCCACTATCGCTGGGGCATGAACCGCAGCGACTGTCGGGCCTTCGACGGGGTACTCACCTCGCTGAGCCCAGATAGCTGCCGGCGCCACACCGAACCGGATGGCACTCTCACGTTCCGCTACTCGGCCTGGGTACACCCATTCGTGCTGTCCTTCCTGACCCGCCGCGTTGAGGTGTCGGTGGCGATCGATCGCGATGGCCAGCCGGTACGCAGCTGATGAGCACGACGCCGGTGCTGCAACTTCCACGCGCTGCGCCGATGGGGACCATCACCCGGCGCGCGGCGGTGGTGCTGCTCGGACTGGCCTGGTTGCTCCTGGCATCGCCGCTGCCAACCTCGCTGGCGGGCACCGGGGTAGCGCTGGTAGCGCTGCAGGTGGGAATCGGGGTCTCTCTCAACCAGAGCACCCGGTGGCAGGTGTGGCGGAGGCCATCACGACTCGACGAGAGGGAGGCCCAGCAGCGCGACCGCGCCTACCGGCACGCTTTCCGGGGGATTGGCGTCGGGGTGTTCCTGCTCATCGTCTCCGGGGCCGTAGAGGTGTTTTTCCGCCCCGGATACTCGCAGCCGCTCCTGGCCTTTGACAGCGGACCTCGAATCCTGGCGGCGTTGGTTCTCCTGCTGGCGCTGCTGCCCTGCGCCTGCTTGGCCTGGAGCGCCGCACCGCGGCTTCGCGACCAGGACTCCTCAACCAGCAACCACCGCCCACCCAGATCGCTGCTGCTGGCACTGCCGGTGCTGGCGGTGGTGGTCACGGTTGGACTTTGGAGCGCCCTGGTTACCCTCCTGCCGGCACGCACGCTCACGGTCATTTCGAGACCCAGCCACAGCGTCGGGTGGGGCGGCGCTAAGTGCGAGGGCCTGGAGCTGTCGCGCGAGCTAGGCTCGGGTTTGGGAGCGGCGCTCAACCTCGACACCAACGTGTGCTTCAACGGGCGCCGGGCCTGGAACGGGAACCAGAGCTTTAGCCGGACCTCCTACCTATCCGCGCGGCGACCGCTGGCGGCCAACTGTTCTCCGCGGATCGACGCCACCGACTTCGAGAACGTTACCGGGGAGTCGTGCTCCGAGCGTGGCACTCCGGACGGCACGCTCCGGCTGGTCACCCGCGCCCGGGTGAGCGCCACGCCCGGCGGCTGGTTGCGTCGGACACTGACTTTGACGGTCCTGGTCACCGGCCACGGCAAGGTGCTGCAACCGGCCTGAGCCGCGGCCGGCAACGGTCGCTGCCAGTCCTGCCTCAGAGAGTCACGGCCCCAACTAGGCCGGCGCTGGGACAAAGGCCAGGTTGGCATGGCCGCCCTCCGGCAGCAGCCCCGACGCCGGATGGGCGGCCCACCCCCGGCATCCCAGGGACCTTCCAGGCGGCAATAATCCAGAGATGGAGCTTCCGTCGATCTCCGAGGCCGCCCTGCGCCAGCGCTCCCGGGCGATCCTGCTGGGTATGGCCAGCGCCGAGGCGGCCACCGGCCCAGTGTTCCACTCTCGCTTCGCCCTGGAGTTGGGTGAGTCGCTGCTGCGCCATGGCAGCGTCGACCGAGGCCTGCTCTTAGAGCGCTGGTCGCGCCTCGGGGGGGACGCGCGCCCCCCGGCGGGCTCGATCACCGGCGAGGCGATCCACCTCTTCCAGGAGGGCTTCCCCGCCGAAGGCCTGGGCGAGGCGGCGGCCCGGCTCATCCCCAATCGCAGCGGCGACGGGCCCCTGCCCAGGGCCTTGCCCATAGCCATCGCCGCCCGCCGTGATGGCGCAACGCTCAAGCGCTGGGCCGAGCGGAGCGCCAGTGCCACCCACGCCGACATCACCTCGCGGATGGCAGCGGTCGCGAGCTCCCTGCTGGCCCGGGACCTGCTCACCAGGGGGCTGGAGGAGAGTCTGGCCCGGGTGGGCCAGGCTCTCCGCGAGGAGGCTCCCTTGCGGCTCTCCCAGCTCTTTCGCCATCCCCGGCCCGGCGACCCCCCGGAGCCGGGGGACGACGCCGTTGCGGTGCTCAGCCAGGCGGTCGGTGCGCTCAACGGTGCGGGAGACCTGGAGGGAGCGTTGGACGAGGCGGAGGTCGAGTGCCGCCCAGGGAGCGCCACCCTGGCCCTGACCGGCGGACTGGCTGGCGCCGCCTTCGGAATCGATCTCAACTCCCCCCGACTGCGGGGTCTCGAGAGTGGCCTTCGGGAGCGGCTGGATGCCCTCGCCGAAGGGCTGGTGAGCTTCGAGCTGAGCCAGCCTGGTCCGCGGCCCGCCAGCAGCGGACTGGCTCCCCACCGCAGCAACGGCTCGGGGATTCCCTGATGGCCCGGACCGAGCTGATCGTGGACGGCACCAATCTGGCCTGGGCCTGGGCCCGAACGCGTCCGCACCTGCTGCGCCAGGACCACGCCGCCGCCCAGCGGCTCCTGGTCGCCAGCGCCGGCCAGTCGCCGCTGCGGAGCAGTTATAACCTGATCACCTTCGTCTTCGATGGCCCGCCGCCGCCGGCCGGCCCCGGCAGCGCAGGGGCAGTCAGGGTGCTCTACCCCGATCCCGGCCAGAGCGCCGACCAGCGCATAGTCGAGCTGGTGGCCCAGGCGGTCCATGCCGGGTTGGGGGTGGTGGTGGCGACCAGCGACCGTGGTCTCCAGGACCTGGTGCGGCTGGAGCGCGGATCGAGCGTGGGCGGTGGGGCGCTGATCCAGAAGCTGGACCCCCGGGGCACCTCTGCCCGGGACTCCGCCTCAGGGCCAGGCACCGCCGAGGAGAAACCGCGCCCCTCGAGCCGGGACACCGAGGGCTGGCTGCGCCGCTTCCAGGGGGGCAAGCCCGGCCCCAAGTGAGGCTCGAATTAGAAAACCGGCCGCTCCCGGTAGGAGCCGAAGACCTCGGCCAGGGTGGCGGTGATCTCGCCCTCGGTGCCGTGCGCCTTGACCACCTCGATGATGGGGGGCATAAGGTTGTCGCTTCCCTGGGCCGCCCGGCGCAATTCCTCGAGCCGGGAGCGCACCGCCTCCTGGTCCCGCTGGGCACGCACCTGGGCCAGGCGGCGCTGCTGCTCCACCTCCACCGTCTCGTCGATCTGGAGCAGCGGCGGAGCCTGGTCATCCTCCGAGGCGAAGGCGTTCACCCCCACCACCACCCGCTCGCCGAGGTCCAGCTGCTGCTGGTAGCGAAAGGCAGCGTCGGCGATCTCCCCCTGGAAGTACCCCGACTCGATGCAGGCGAGCACCCCACCTCGGGCGTCGATCTCGGCGAAGTAGGCCTCCGCGGCCGCCTCCATGCGGTTGGTGAGGTCCTCCACGAAGTAGGAGCCGCCCAGGGGGTCGATGGTGCTGGCGACCCCGGTCTCGTAGGCGATGATCTGCTGGGTCCTGAGCGCGATCTGGGCGGCCTTGGCGGTCGGCAGGGCCAGGACCTCGTCCATGGCGTTGGTGTGCAGCGACTGGGTTCCCCCCAGAACCGCGGCCAGCGCCTCCAGGGCGGTCCGGGCGATGTTGTTCTCCACCTGCTGGGCGGTTAGCGAGCAGCCCGCGGTCTGGGTGTGGAAGCGGAGCAGCCAGGAGCGCTGGTCGTTGGCCCCATAGGTCTCCCGCATCCGTCGCGCCCAGATCCGCCGGGCGGCGCGGTACTTGGCCACCTCCTCGAAGACGTCGACATGGCTGTTGAAGAAGACGCTGAGCTGGGGGGCGAAGTCGTCGACCTTGAGCCCGGCCCGTACCCCCGCCTCGACGTAGGCGAAGCCGTCGGCCAGGGTGAAGGCCAGCTCCTGGACGGCGGTGGAGCCCGCCTCCCGGATGTGGTAGCCGGAGATCGATACCGGATGCCAGCGGGGGACATGCTTGGCGCAGAAGGCGATCACGTCGGTGACCAGGCGCAGGCTGGGCTCGGGGGGGAAGATGTACTCCTTCTGGGCGATGTACTCCTTGAGAATGTCGTTCTGGAGGGTGCCGCCCAGCCGCTCGGCAGCAATCCCCCGGCTCTCCGCCACCGCGACGTACATCGCCAGCATCACCGCCGCCGGGGAGTTGATGGTCATCGAGGTGGTCACCTGGGCGAGGTCGATCCCGGCCATCAGCTGGTCCATGTCCTCGATCGAGTCGACGGCCACCCCACAGCGCCCCACCTCGCCCTGGCCCTCGGGGTCGTCGGAGTCGCGCCCCATCAGGGTGGGCAGGTCGAAGGCCACCGAGAGCCCGGTCTGACCCTCGGCAAGGAGGAAGCGGTAGCGCTGGTTGGTCTCGGCGGCGCTGCCGAAGCCGGCGAACTGGCGCATGGTGAAGAGCTTGTCCCGGTACATCGAGGGGTAGACCCCCCGGGTGTAGGGGTACTCGCCGGGGTAGCCCACCGACTCCGCGTAGTCCTGACCCCGCAGCGAGCGCGGGGTGTAGAGGGGTTCCACCGGCAGCCCCGAGAGGGTCTCTGGGAGCGGGCTCATCCCCTTCTGGGCGGCCCTCCGGCTGGAGGCGCGAAAGCGCTCCGCCCAGCGCTCTAGAGCCGCCTCGTCGTCCACCATCGCCGCCGTCTGCTGATCCAGCATCAATCGCTCCTTCGCTCCAACTCCGCCGGGCCCCGGTCGGCGACTTCCATCTTGCTCCCCTGCTCAGCCAGCCGTCGCAGCACCAGCGCCGCAAGCTGGTCCGGGTCAGCCACCCCCAACTGTCCCCGGAGCAGGTCTGACCCCGGCTCTTGGAGCAACCGACGGGCGAAGTCCGCGGCCTGAGCGCCCACCAGCTCCACCACCTCGTCCCGGACCCGGCGCCGAATCCGGTCATCCTGGACTCCCGAGGTGAGCAGGTGCTGGTGGTGCTGGTCCAGCCCCTCGGCCAGCTGGCGGACTCCATCGATCCCCAGCTGGGCCACGGTCGGGATCACCGGAGCCCGCCACGCCTGCTCCTGGCGCTGGTTCCTGACCAGGTCGCGTAGCTCCCGGGCGACCCGGTCAGCCCCGGGCAGATCGGACTTGTTGACCGCGAAGAGGTCGGCGATCTCGGTGATACCAGCCTTGATCACCTGAACCCCGTCCCCGGCCGCCGGGGTGGTCACCACCACCACCGAGTCCGCGACCTCGCAGATCTCCAGCTCGGACTGTCCCACCCCGACCGTTTCCACCAAGACCATCTCCCAGCCCAGAGCACAGAAGAGGCGAGCCGCGCCCCGGGTGGCCAGCGAAACCCCACCCAGGTGCCCCCTCGCCCCCATGCTGCGGATGAAGACCCCCTGGTCGAGGGCATGCCGCTGCATCCGCACCCGGTCGCCCAGGATCGCCCCTCCGGTGAAGGGGCTGTTGGGGTCCACCGCCAGAACCGCCACCCGCCGCCCCTGGCCCCGCCACAGGGTGGTGAGACCGTCCGCCAGGGTGCTCTTGCCGCTGCCTGGCGGGCCGGTGATCCCGACGATCTGGGTCACCGGCCCGGCGGCGCCATCGCTGCGCGCCGCCAGCTCCTGGATCAGCTGGCCGGTGCCCGCCTGGCGGCGCTCGATCGCCGAGATCGCCCGGGCCAGCGCCCGGGTATCGCCCTCCAGGAGTGGCTCGGCTTCCACGCTCAACCATGGTAGGTGGGGGATCCCCCGCGGTGGAGGCGGGGGCGACCTCGCCGCTACACGGAGCCGACCCCTGCCTGAACCACCTCGGCGAGGCGGTCCAGGGTCTGCTCGGCCCCGGTCCGGGCGTGGAACTGCTCCACGCTCGCCTGCAGTTGCTCGACGCTGTCGAACACGTTGCGCATGCTCAGCGCGGTCATCCCGTCCATCTGGTCGAAGGTGACGGTGGTCTGGAAGTGCGGGGACTGGTGGGTGTAGCGCAGCCGCTCCGGCGGGCTGATCTCGTCGTAGACGATGGTGTTGGGGTAGTTGACGTCGCCGGGCCCGTGCATGGTGAAGCGCCAGGTGCCGCCCGGGCGGACGTCGATCTCGTGAGTGGTGATGCTGAAGCCCTCGGGGCCCCACCACCTGGCCAGATGCTCGGGTTGGGTCCAGAGTGGGAAGACCACCTCCGGCACAGCCGGCAGCAGTCGGGTCACCAAGATCTGGCGTTCGCCGCTGCCGCTCAGTGCATCCTCGAGGCACTGCAGGCTCTGGTTCCAGCCGGCGCGCATCCCCCCCAGCATGGCGATGGCGTCCTCGGTCAGGGCGCTGGCTTCTGCGCGCACGGTGACCTCGGTCCTGCCCTCCCTCTCCTCCAGCCGCACGGAGTGGCTGGCCTTCAGCAGCAGCCGTCCCTCTGGGTCGGTGGTGCTCGACTCGAGCAGCAAGAACTCCGGTGGTCGCACCTCCCGGTACACCGCGCTCATGGGGTTCTCGGCACCGTCCGGGCCGCGCATCACCAGCCGCAGCAACCCCTCCGGCCGGGGATCCGACTCCAGCACCGTGGTCACAAACTGGTCCGGGCCCCACCACTGGGACAGGTGTTGGGCCTCGGTGAAGGCCCGGAACACCAGCTGCCGGGGCGCATCGTAGGTGCGGGTGATCAGCACCACCCGGTGGTCGAGCGTGTCAGTCATCGCTGGTCTCCTCGTGTTGCAGCTGGCGGAGGTAAGAGTCCAGTCGGACCAGGCTCTCATCCCAGAAATGATGGAAGTCGTCGACCCAGTCGGCCGCGTCCCGTAGGGGAACCGCCCGCAGCGAGCAGGGGCGGGACTGGGCCGCACGGTGGCGCTCCACCAGCCCGGCCTGCTCCAGGACCCGCAGATGCTTGGAGATCGCGGGCTGGCTCATCGCGAACGGCTCGGCCAGCTCGGTCACCGACGCCGCCCCTTGACGCAGACGAGCGAGTATCTCCCGCCTGGCCGGGTGGGCCAGCGCGGCGAAGGTGCGGTCGAGCGGTTGGCTCTGCGTAGCGTGCATAACCCATAGGTTACATAACTAATAGGTAAAGTGCAACTGGGGTATCA
>JBOHUH010000185.1:0-4057 GCA_050733915.1 Candidatus Dormibacteria bacterium
TGGGCCAGCAGCTGGTGGAGCGATTCATCCTGCAGAACGATTCGGGGCTTCCGATCCGGTCGGTGGAGGTCCGGGACCACTCCCTGGCGGGAGGGGCCAGGGCCGCTAGGGTGGTCAGCCTGGCACCGCGCCAGATCGTCACCTGGGAGGTCTCGCGCCGGCTCTCCTCCCGGGGCCGCTTCCCACTGGGTCCGACTGAGCTGCGCATGGCCGACCCCTGTGGGCTCTTCCAGCGCCGGCTGCGCTGGCCCAGCGCCGGGATGATCATCGTCCACCCCCCTTTGGTGGCGATCCCGGCGCGGAGCCTGCCCGGAGCCGCGGACCCTCAACCGGGGAGGCGGCGGCCGAGCGGGCGAGGACGCTCTCAGGACCTTTTGATCCTGCTCGATTTGTGCCGCTTCAGCCATCGCGGGGAAGGGGCCGAGAGCACCTTGGAGTACGCGGTCACGGTGGCCGCCTCGATCGCCCAGGCGGCTGCGGCCCAGGGCCGGGCGGTCGCCCTCAGCGCGTCCGCGGAGCCACGGGTGCGGATCCCGGCCGGGAGAGGGGAGATCCACGACCGCAACCTCCTGGACTACCTGGCGGTGGCGACCGCCCAGGGCCGGGTCCGCTTCCCCAGGCTGGTCCTCGACGAGATGACACCCTGGCAGGGTCGCGGCGGGGTGGTGCTGATCACCGCCGACCCCGCTCCCGAGTGGGTCGCGGCCGCCGCGGCCGCGGCCGCGGCCGGGCAGCGCCCGCTAGCGGTCCTCCTCGACCCGGCGGGGCTGAGCTCCGGGGGCAGCGTCCAGGTACCGGCTCGCTGGCGGTTGGTGCTCGACCTCTGGGTCGTGCGCCACGGCGACGACCTGGCCCGCCTCGACACCCTGCACGGCCAGGCGGTGGTCTGAGTTGGGGTTTCTGCGCCGCGCTCCCTGCGGGGGCGGGAGCGGGTGACCGTCACCGAGGCGATCCCCGATGGGACCATGGAGCTGGCCATCCTGGGCAGCGGCTCCGCCTTCTCGGCGATCGGGCACAACTCCGGCTACCTGGTGGACGGAGAACTCCTGCTCGACTGTGGCGCCCCGGTGACCTGCCTGCTGGGACAGGCCGGGCGAGAGCTGGATGAACTGCGCTGGGTGGCGATCTCCCATCTGCACGGGGACCACTTCAGCCACCTGCCCATGCTGCTGGCCGCCCGGGCGGTGCGCTGTGAAGGCGCTGCCCCACTTCGAATCATCGGACCCAAAGGGACCACGGACCAGCTCCAAGTGATGGGTCGGCTGGACCTCGGTGAGCCCTTCTGGGAGCACGTCATGGAGGTGGGAGGGGCCACCGTCGAGGAATGGGAGGGCGGCCAGAGCCAGGCGGTCGGGGACTTCCAGGTGAGCGCGGTGGAGGTCGAGCACTCCTCCGAGCTCGCCTGCCTCGGGTTTCGAATCGAGCGAGGCGGGGTCACCCTGGGGTACTCGGGGGATACCAGCCTCTGCCCGGGGATCCGACAGCTGGCCTCAAGCGTCGGCTACCTGCTCTGTGAGTGCACCAACATGAGCCAGCCCGCCCCCATCCACCTCTGGAGGGCCGAGGTGGAGGAACTGATGGAGGCCAACCCCTCGACCCGCTTCATCCTCACCCATCTCAGCGAGCGGGCTCCGGTCGCGGGGGCGATCCTAGCCTCGGATGGACTGGTGCTGCGGCTCAGGCCAGCCGCCGCGGACTGAAGGGCTGGAGCTCCGGAGGGTCATCCCCTTCGAGGATGGCCCGGCCGATCAGCTCGGCGGTGACCGGGGCGAGGAGGACCCCGTTGCGGTAATGGGCGGTGGCCAGCACCACCCGCCCCCTGGGCTCCAGCCGGCCGAGGAGGGGGAGGCCGTCGGGGGCATGGGGACGCAGCCCGGCCCAGACGTGGGCCAACCGGGCCTGGGCGACCTCGGGGATCAGCTCCTGGGCGGAGGCGGACACGCTCAGAACCCCCTCCAGGGTGGGCCAGGGCTGGTATCCGGCGCGCTCCTGGGTGGTCCCCAGCAAGACCAGGCCGGAACGCTTCTGGAGCAGGTACCCGCCGTCTCCGAAGACGATCTTGGGTAGCAGAAACCGGCCCGGGTCGACGGCGACGATCTGACCCCGGATGGGCTCCACCTCGAGTACCGCGGAGCCGCGCGGGGCCCAGAGCGAGCCGCTCCAGCTGCCGGCGCAGACCACCACGTAGTCGGCGTCCCGGTGCGCGCCGCCGGCGAGCTCAAGGCCGGCCCCGGTACTGCCCCCTTCGACCGAGCTGACCTCGACCTCGGTCTCCAGGACGACCCCCAGGGCCCGGCAGGTCGCGACCAGAGCCTCCACCACCCGGTGGCTGTGGACATGCCAGTCGCCCGGATAGTGCAGTCCCGCCAGGACCAGGGGACCCAGCGCGGGGACCAACTGTCGGAGCTGGTCCAACTGGAGCAGGTCGGATACCTCGATGCCCTGGCTCCGCTGCAACGCCGACTGCCGCTCCAGCTGCGCCCGGCCCGACTCCGTGGTGGTCACCCGAACCAGTCCGACGCGGTCCAGCTCGCAGTCGATCCCGCTCCGCCGATGGAGCTCCTCGGCCCAGTCCGGCCAGAGCTCCCGGCTGCGGCGGCAGAGATCCTGGAACGGCCCTTGCTCGGTGGCCTCCGCCCCCTCGGCGAGCATTCCGGCGGCCGCCGCTGAGGCCTGCTCGCCGCACCTTCGACCACGCTCTACGACGGTGACGCGAGCCCCGCGCTGGGCCAGGTCGGCGGCCACCGCCAGCCCCACCACGCCTCCCCCGACCACCAGGCAATGGAGAGGGGCCGCTGAGCTCACGTTAGCGAGGATACGAGGGCCGCGGTCCCGGCTCCCGGAGGTCTCAGCCTCGAAGCGCCCTCAGCTGAATGGGCAGGCGGAGCGCCACGGCAGCACCCTGGTAGGGGAGTAGGCCGAGGTCCGACCCTTCACCAGCAACGGCCACCGGATCCACCTGCTCTCCACCAGGTTGCACCCCTAAGACCACCAGCGAACCCACTGCGCGCTGGGTGGCCAAGGTCCCGTCACGGATGCGGCCCATCGATGCAATGGTGTTTCTCATCGAGAGCATCCCTGGGGTACCTCACTCACCACTAACCCCCGATCGATGCCATCGCCGGCTGCTCGCTGGATCACGTCTCGCGGATCACCGAGGACCGGGCCGAGACGTTCAGGACTGCATTGGGGGTAGCGACTACAACCTCTGCCCCGCCGCATTCGTCCCTCCACACCCCGAATACATCAACGAACTGACCGACTGCTGAGGAACGGGGCGCTCGGTCCGTCGCTGTTCTTCTTCTTGGCGTACTGGTCGGCGTGCCCACGGGCGCAGTGAATAGTGCCGCTGAACCGACTGCGCATAGCTGTGTCCAACGCAACCAAGCTGTCATGCGCCTCGTCGAAGCGGGCCTCCCTCGACAGGTCGCCGACAGTCGGCGCAACCGCGCCTTCTAGGCTACAGCGATCCTTAGCGCCTTTGGCGTAGGCGAGCCGAAACCCGCAAGCCCCGTCGGGACGCAGGCGTATCCCCGCCCGAGCGTCGCGCACCCGAGGTCGGCTCAGTCTCGACTGACCAACCGTAGACGTCGCAGCCGGTCGGATGAAAGCGATAGCGGATTGCGAGGATCCTCGCTTGGGTCAGCTCGCCACCGGAGGAACGTCCGGGTTCCCGACGCTCACAAACCCTGGCTTGTGAGGCGAAGCGGGACAAGCCTTTCCTATATTACCGAGCCTCGGCGCCCAGGTTGCCGTGGGGAGATGCGAGAATCCCCGAGTGAGTCACGTTCCGGATTCGACCGGCCCCCGCGGCGTGGAGCACTTGAACCCGTGAACCGCCGCGGCGTGACCTACGACACTGGGGCGGTGTTCTCGGGTCCAGGGTGGAATGTCCCGACGCGCCCGAAGCTCGACCTCGCCACCGCAGAGCGCGAGTTGCAGATCGCCCGCGACGACCTGCACTGCAATGCCGTCCGCTTGGTAGGGCGCGACGTTGACAGGCTGGCGCAGGTCGCGGAAGTTGCCGTAGCCCTCAACCTCGAGGTGTGGCTGTCCC
>JBOHUH010000186.1:0-5367 GCA_050733915.1 Candidatus Dormibacteria bacterium
CGTCGCCAGCATCCGGCACTGCAGCAGCTGCGCCGGCTCCGGTTCCACGGCACCGACAACCCCAAGGTATTGGCCTACTCCAAACACACCGCCGATCGCTCCGACGTGGTTTTGGTGATCGTCAACCTCGACCCCAAGGCCACTCAACGAGCGCGGCTGCGGCTCTCGTGGCGGCAGCTCAGCCGACGTCCCAAAGCGCACCTGGAGCTGGAGGAGCTGCTGGGTGGCGGACGGTCCACCTGGAGCCGCCCGGACCCCTCGGTGACCCTAGATCCCACCCACGCTCCGGCTCTGATCTACTGGGTCCGATGAACGTCGCTCCCGACCCCGAGTGGTACCGCGACGCGGTCATCTACGAGGTCTTCGTGCGCGGATTCTTCGACGCCAACGGGGACGGCATCGGGGACCTGGCCGGGCTCATCTCCCAGCTCGACTACCTGCACTGGCTGGGGGTCAACTGCCTGTGGCTGCTGCCGATCTTCGCCTCGCCCCAACGCGACGGCGGCTACGACATCTCCGACTTCTACTCCATCCAGCCCGAGTACGGAACTGTGGAAGACATGCGCCGCCTGATCTCCGAGGCACACTCCCGAGGCATCCGGGTGATCACCGACTTGGTGGTCAACCACACCTCCGACCAGCACCCCTGGTTCCAGGACGCCCGCTCCAGCCGTGGGTCCTCGAAGCGCGACTGGTACGTCTGGAGCGACACCGGCAGCGAGTACGCCGAAGCCAGGGTGATCTTCGTTGACACTGAGGCCTCCAACTGGACTCTGGATCCGCCCACGGGCCAGTACTACTGGCACCGCTTCTTCAGCCACCAGCCCGACCTCAACTACGAGAACCACGAGGTCCAGGACGCCATGCTCGACGTGATCCACTTCTGGCTGGAGCTGGGACTAGACGGCCTCCGCCTCGACGCCGTCCCCTACCTCTTCGAGCAGGAGGGGACCAACTGTGAAAGCCTGCCCCAGACCCACAAGTTCTTGAAGCGGGTGCGGCGCGAGGTCGAGTCCCAGTTTCCCAACCGAGTCCTGCTGGCGGAGGCCAACCAGTGGCCCACCGAGGTGCGCGACTACTTCGGTGATGGCGACGAGTGCCAGATGTGCTTCCACTTCCCCCTGATGCCGCGGATGTTCATGGCCCTGCGCCAGGAGCAGCGCTATCCGATCACCGAGATTCTGGCCCAGACCCCGACCATCCCCGCCCACTGCCAGTGGGGGATATTCCTGCGCAACCACGACGAGCTGACCCTGGAGATGGTCACCGACGCCGAGCGCGATTACATGTACGCCGAGTACGCGAGAGACCCCCGAATGAAGCTCAACATCGGCATTCGCCGCCGCCTAGCCCCCCTGCTGGGGAACGGCCGCCGCCAGATGGAGCTGCTCTATGGCCTCTTGCTCTCTTTCCCAGGAACCCCGATCCTCTACTACGGCGACGAGATCGGCATGGGCGACAACGTCTATGTCGGGGACCGTGACGGGGTGAGGACGCCTATGCAGTGGAACGGGGATCGCAACGGCGGCTTCTCCAAGGCCGACTTCGCCCAGCTCTACCTGCCCCCACTGATGGACCCTCTCTACGGCTACCCCGCCTGCAACGTCGAGCAGCAGCAGCGCACTGAGAGCTCGCTCTTGCAGTGGCTGCGCCGCTTCATCCTGCTCCGCCAGGCTCACCCGGTCTTCGGGCGGGGCAGCTTCGAGGTGGTGGAGGCGAGCAACCCCTCGATCCTAGGGTTCCTGCGCTCTTCTGAGACGGAGACGATCCTCTGTGTGAGCAACCTCTCCCGCTTCGCCCAGCCGGTGGAGCTCGACCTGCGCCAGTTCCAGGGCACCCATCCTGTCGAGTTACTGGGGCGGGTGCCCTTTCCCAAAATCGAGGCTCGCCCCTACCCGCTCACCCTGGGACCGCATGCCTTCTACTGGCTCCGGTTGGAGGCGGCCGCATGACCACGGCTCCCAAGCTCGCGAACTTGAGCGGCATCGAGGAGGTCCTGGCCGGCAGCCTGACTCAGGAGCGCTGGTTCGCCGACAAGCACCGCACCATCGAGGCGCTGCGGCTGACGCAGGTGTACTCGGTGCAGCAGGAGACCCCGGCACTGGTGATCGTGCTGGTCGAGGTGACCTTCGCGGACGGTCTGGCGGCCACCTACCAGATGCTGGTGGGGCTACGCCCCTGGGACCGCCACCTCTCCGCGACACTGCGCTCCATCTCGCGCCGAGTGGGAGCCGGAGACGACGCCGAGGGGACGCACCCGGGCCCCACCTGGGCGGTTTACGACGGACTGGCGGACCCCCTCCTGGCGGCCGAACTCCTCGCCATCCTGTCGCAGGGCAGCTCCATCAAGGGGGACGGCTCGGGCGAACTCCGCTGCCGCCTGCTTCACCCTCCCCTCCCCCCCCTGGCTTCACTCCAGCCCAGCCAGATGGCGCCCAAGGACCAGAGCCAGTCCAGCGTGCTCTTTGGCGACGACATCCTGGTCAAGGTCCTGCGCCGGGTCTGGCCCGGGACCAGCCCCGAAGTGGAGATCCTGGAGGCTCTCGATCGGGCCGGGTTCGCGGGGATCGCCCGGCCCCTTGGAGTTATCGAAGCTCGCGCCGATGGCGACGTGGTCTCGCTCGCCGTGGCCCAGAGCTATCTGCGCAATGGCACCGACGGCTTCTCCCTCGCCCTCACCTCGCTGCGCGACCTCTACGGCGACCGCCTCCTCGACGCCGACGGAGCCGTCCCGCTGCCCGAGAACTGCGTCAAGGCGGTGCAGCGCCAGGGATCGTCGTTCGCCGGGGCCGCGGCGCAGATCGGGGCTCTCACTGGGCAGATGCACCTCGCCCTGGCCGGGCTCAACGACACCCCGGAGCTCGAGGCCCGCCAGCTCAGCCGAGACGACCTCCAGATCATCGCCGACGACCTCGACTCGTTCGTCGAACGGCTGGTCGGGCTGGACGACCCTCGACTCGAGCCGCTCGCCGTCCACGCCAGCGCACTCCACGAACTCGCCCAGCGGGTGGTCGGGCTGACCCCCACCGGGAGGGCGATCCGGATCCACGGGGACTACCACCTGGGCCAGTTGCTCCGGACCGATGCCGGCTGGCACGCGCTCGACTTCGAAGGCCGCCCAGCCCTGCCGGTCGCAGTGCGGCGGCGCAAGGCGACCCCACTGCAGGACCTCGCCGGGATGTTGCGCTCCTTTGATTACGCCGCCACCGTTGCCCTGCGCCAGCAGGTCCACGCCACCGACGCCAGCGCCGCCAGCCTCGAGCCCTACGGACGGGCCTGGTCGGGCGTCGCCCGGGACGCCTTCCTTGGCCGCTATCTGAGCACCATCGCCAACACCGACCTCCTACCCAGTGAGCCGGAGACCGTGCAGCTACTGCTGACCTGCCTCCAGGCCAGCCAGGCGCTCTACGAGGTGGACTATGAGATGCGCAGCCGCCCCGACTGGGTCTCCATCCCGCTGGAGGGGATAGCTCGGTTGTTGAGCGCCCCGCCCGGAGGCCCGGGAGTCAGTTAGGGCGTTACCCGAACTGTCGGGTTCGGGGGCGCCGCCCAAACAGCTCCTGCGAGGACTAGGGTCGCCGGGCTGGCCCAAACGGCTGAGGCTCTCGAGTGAAGGGATATGTCGCCCAGTACAACTTCTCGACCGCTCCTCCCGCCCGGCCAGGCTCTCGCACCACCACCAGCTTCTCGCCACGCTCCTGCCCGCTAACGGCGATGAACTCATCGGGCGCCAGCTCGGCGAACCGAGTCGCGCTGTCGCTCGCGCCACCTGCGACTGTGGCCTCGAGGTGTCCGTCCGTCCAACGGAACAACCACTCGCTCCACTCAGACCACCAGCGCCCCAGCAGAGGCACAATCCGGTCCGGAGCGGCCTCACCGGGCACCCACTCCGTCGGCCTCGACGCCGACCGCACCAGGCTCAGTAGTTCGACAGCCAGCGCCCCCAGATCCAGCCCCGCCGTGGTGTTGGTCAGGACGACGACTCCGAGCCGGCTCTTGGGGTGGCAGAGGACCGCGGCCAAGAACCCCGGCATCGACCCCAGATGCCCCTGATAGATGACGTCGCCATCCCGCAGCAGCATCAAACCGAGACCGAACGCCCTGCGCCAACTCACCAGGTCGGCAACCACCCGTGGGCTACTCATCTGGGTCAGGATCTCGTCGGGAACAACCTCAGGCCGGGAGCCTCCGAGGGCCCCGCTCCAGCGGCACAGGTCCTCGGCGGTGCTCCAGAGCTGGGCCGCAGGACTCAGACCCTGGCAGTGGATCGGAGCCTCCAGTAGAACCTCGTCGGTGTAGGGAGCGACCGAGTAGCCCTGGGCGGGCGGGGCGTCGGGAGCCATGGTTGTCCGGGACATCCCTAAGGGCCCCAGAATCCGGGCCCGGACGTAGTCCTCCCAGGGACTCTTGGTGACCTGCGCCACCAGCTCCCCGAGCAGGGCGTAGGCGAGGTTTGAGTAGTGGAACCAGCTGCCGGCCGGGTAGAGCGCCCGGCCGCGCTCGGTGACCTCTGCCAGCTGGTCCGCTCGGGGGAACTCGAGTACCTCCCACACCCCCCCGTCCGGCTCACGTTGCATCCCCGAGCCGTGGCAGAGCAGGTCCGCGAGAGTGACGCTCCGGTCGGGGGCGCCCGGCCAACCCTGGCTCAGAGGGCCCTGGAGGTCCAGTCTGCCCTCAGCCACCAGTTGGAGGATGGCGAGGGCGGTGAAGGTCTTCGTGATCGATCCAATCCGGTACTGCACATCAGTGGCGGCTGGTTTGGAACGCGCCACATCGGCTCGTCCCACCGCCACTTGGTGCAAGATCTCGCCAGCTTCGGAGATCGCCACGACCAAACTGGGCAGGCGATGCGCCGCCTGGGCGGCAAGCGTACGAGCGGTCACCTGGTCGCGCACACCCTCTGCGAGCCCCACGGCTCAAAAGTCTAGGGTCCGAGCTAGGCCTCAGGCGGGAGGCAGCAGCAGGCGCTCCCCGGGGCTGAGGGCGGCCCCGCGCAGATGATTGGCGGACTCCACCGCCTGGATGGCGTCGCGGGGGTCGGTCTGTGGATAGTGGCTGCTGACGATTCCCCACAGAGTCTGCCCCGGCCGCACCACTACGGACGGCCCCTTGCTCCCCGCGGTTCCCAGCACCACCTGGGTCATGACCGCCCCGACCAACAGGGTGACCACCACCGCCTTTAGCAACAGCGCCAGCGAGTGTCTGGAGCGCTGGACCGCCCTTCGCCGGCCCGCGATCGCCGCCCGCTGCTGCCGGAGACCTCTTGCGAACATCGGTTCGTACTATACGGAACGCATGTTCGTATGTCAACTTTGGTCTCGAAGTCGAGATGGGCTAAGCGGTTTGCCCTCCCCCAGCGGCCACCGC
>JBOHUH010000187.1:0-9159 GCA_050733915.1 Candidatus Dormibacteria bacterium
TCCGCCAGCTCGCTGAGAAGCATCGGCTAAGTGTGGCCACCTGAACCGCGGTGGGGCGGCCCGCGGCGCTTCTCAGCGGCGGGACCCGGGCCCACTCAGGCGCGTCTGGTGCGGGCCGGGAAGATCCCGGCCGCCGACTTCTGGCACCATCAACCCATGCCCGCGGAGAGCTCGCCCGCGCTGATCGAGGTCGCTGGCCGGCATCTGGAGATCTCCCACCCCGACAAGGTGTTCTTCACCGCCCGGGGCGAGACCAAGCTGGACCTGGTGCAGTACTACCTGGCGGTGGGGTCCGGAGCCCTCAGGGGAGTCCGGGAGCGACCGACGGTGCTGAAGCGCTTCCCCAACGGCGCCGCCGGCGCCTTCTTCTTCCAAAAACGGGTTCCGTCAAGCCGGCCCGAGTGGCTCCAGACAGTCACCATCAGGTTCCCCAGCGGCCGCAGCGCCGAGGAGCTCTGCCCGATCGACCTGGCCCACGTGATCTGGGCGATCAACCTCGGCTGCCTCGAGCTGCACCCCTGGCCGGTGCGGCGCGGAGACGTCGACCATCCCGACGAGCTCCGGGTCGACCTCGACCCCCAGCCGGGGGTGCCGTTCCAGGCGGTCCGGGAGGTGGCCCTCGAGGCCCGCCAGGTGCTCGAGGAGCACCAGCTGGTGGGCTTCCCCAAGACCTCGGGGTCCCGGGGGCTCCACATCAACGTGCCGATCCAGCCGAAGTGGGAGTTCGACCAGGTGCGCCGCGCCGCGCTGGCCCTGGCCCGAGAGCTGGAGCGAAGACTGCCCCACCTGGCGACCTCCGCCTGGTGGAAGGAAGAGCGCGGCCAGCGGGTTCTGGTGGACTACAACCAGAACGCCCGTGACCGCACCATCGCCTCCGCCTACTCGGTCCGACCCAAGCCGGAGGCGCCAGTCTCCTGTCCCCTGGACTGGGAGGAGGTCCCCGACGCGGAGCCCTTGGACTTCACCATGGCCACGGTTCCGGAGCGCTTCCGAAGGCGGGGTGATCCCACCCAGGCGCTCGACGAGCGAAGGGGCGGTCTCGAGGGACTACTGGAGCTCGCCAAGCGAGACGCGGCGGCGGGGCGCGGTGACGCGCCCTGGCCCCCACACTTCGCCAAGCAGGCTGGCGAGCCGAAGCGGGTGGCCCCGAGCCGGGCTCGGCGGCCCAGGCCCAACTGAGGCGTAAGACCCGGACGACCCTGAGGGGATGCGCCGATTCAGGCGACGGGACGAGAGGCTCGGTCACTGCCAGCAACGGCAGTGGGTCAACGGCCGGAGCGTTGAGAACCTCGTCGAGCCGACCCAGCTGCTACAGGGCCATGCCCATCTGCCGCTAGGCGCCACCTTAATTTGGTCCGACGCAGGGAGCCCCGAACGCTGGCGGGCAGCAAGGGTGGCGGAGCGCCATGGTCGTTGGTGCCACGCGTGAACCCATCCGCCGGTGCCCCCGCCCTCTTCTTCTCGGGTCCATCCGACGGACGGTTGCTGGCTCCGGGGGGTGGCTCTGGCGGACCACGGACGACACGAACTGGACGGCGGCCGCCGGCTGAGCCAACTTGGGGGCGACTCGGTCGGCTAGGCCCATCCTCCGCCGCGGCCGAACCGGTGCCGGCGGGTGAGCTCTCCCAGGGTTCCCGCTCGGCTCTCAGCCGTTCTGTGTAGCGATGGTTCGGATGGCGCGCTCCGCCGCGGCGCGCACCCTCGGCACCGGGTCCTCCTGCAACCGCAACAGGGTGCTGAAGCCCTCCTCCAGGTGCCGCTTGGTGAGCACCTTGGCGACCATCTCGCGGACCCGCCAGGAGTCGTCCGATGCCGCGCTGAGCAGGACCGGGAGGGCGTCGTCCTCCCACGCGTAGAGCAGAGCCCGGATCGCCCAGACTCTGGGCCAGTAGCCACCCCTGCCACCCTCTCGGCCGGCCAGCACCTGGCGGGCAGCGCCCGTCGACAGCGCCATCGCCAGGGCGTCGTCGAACTCGCCACGCTCGAGGATGTCGATGCAGCCGCTGACCACCGCCCTGGTCCCTCTTCGGCGGCACTCGGCGGCCACGCTCGCAGCGGGAGTCTCCCGTGAGAAGCTCGACATCCGGGTCAATCGTAGGAGTCCGATCACCCGCCCGCGTGGTAGCTCAGGGTGTCGAGCAGCGCGGGCAGAGGTGCAGGACTTCAGTAGGCTCGACCGGCCAACGCAACCAGGCCCGGCCCGTCGAGGTCGACGGGCAGAGTGCCACCCGGTCCGCTGATGGTGCGGATTCTGACTCCCGCGGCGTTGAGGCGGTCCTCACCCCGCTCGCCGATCGCCGCCAGCGCCAGCTCCGCGAATCCGGTCCGGGAGGCCGCCTCCGCATCTTCGACGGTGGTCACGGTGGCGGTGCGCCGCTCCCGAAACTGACGGGCGTCCTCCAGGAGCCGGGTCTGGTCTTCGCGCAGCGCCTCGGCGACCCGATCAGCTGCTCCAGGAAGTGGGACGATCGACTTGGTCGCGTCGAAGCGGCGGACCAAGGTGACCGCCCCCTCGGCCAGATCTCGCGGCCCCAGCTCCAGTCGCACTGGCACTCCCTTGAGTTCCCACTCCACGGCGCGTCGCCCGAACGGGTTGTCGGTGCGGGCGTCGAGGCGGACCCGAATGCCGCCCGCCGTCAGGTTGGCGACCAGCTGGTCCGCCGCCTCCCCCGCCCCGCCCTCCCCCCGCACCAGCAGCACCACCACTTGGGTCGGTGCCAGTTTGGGCGGCAACCTCAGCCCCGCCTCGTCGCCGTGGGCCATGATCACGGCCCCCATCAGGCGGGTCGACGCACCCCAGGACGTCTGCCAGACGTGATGGCTGCCGCCGGTGGAATCGACGAAGGTGGTGTTGAAAACCCGAGAGAAGTTCTGGCCCAGCTCGTGGCTCGTTCCCATCTGCAGCGCCTTGCCGTCACGCATCATGGCTTCACAGGTCCAGGTCGCGGTGGCACCGGCAAACCTCTCCCGCTCCGTCTTTCGTCCGTTCAGCACCGGAATCGCGAGCACGTCCTCCATCGTCCGCTGGTACACGTCGGTGAGGATCTGCAAGGCGAACCTGCGCGCCTCGTCCTCGCTGGCGTGGGCCGTGTGTCCCTCCTGCCAGAGGAACTCCGTGGTCCGCAGGAAGAGCCGCGGCCTGAGCTCCCAGCGGACCACGTTCGACCACTGGTTGATCAGAAGTGGCAGGTCCCGATAGCTCTGGATCCACTTGGAGAAGTACGCGTTGATGATGGTCTCGCTGGTGGGCCGGACCACGAGAGGTTCGTCGAGCTGCTTGCCTCCGGCGTGGGTGACCACCGCCAACTCCGGGCTGAAGCCCGCGACGTGGGCCGCCTCCCGATGGAGGTAGGACTCCGGGATGAAGAGAGGGAAGTAGGCATTGTCGACTCCCGCCGCCTTGATCCGCTCATCCAGCTCCGCTTGGATTCGCTCCCAGATTGCATAGCCATAGGGCCGGATCACCATGGTGCCCCGGACGGGGCCGTTGTCGGCAAGCTCCGCCTGGACCACCACGTCTTGGTACCAGCGGGGAAAGTCCTCCGACTGGGGGGTTAGCACCGACCTCACTGGCATCAGACGCTAGATCTTAGTGGGTACCACCCGACCGAGTCCCAGCCAGAGTTGGCGTGACTGGGATCCCCGTGTGGTCCGGGGGTAGTGCGGTCGCGCAAGTGCCATTACCCCCCAGTTGCAGTGGCCGCTCCGGGGCACACCGCAGCCCCTTGGAGAGGTGGCTCGATGGGAGCTGTAGCGCACTGCGGGCGGGAGACCGCAACAGCGAGCAGGGGCTCGCAATGATGGTCGGGACGCTCACGAGCAGCCTCGATGCACTCGCGAACTGGTGGTGCGACACCTGAACATCGCTGGCGACGCGGTCCTTGCTCAGGCCCTGCCGTGGGTTACCGGACGACCTCGCACCATTTTAGGAGGACACAGGGATCAATGAACGGCGCTCTGCAACGGGTCGGAGCAGGAGCGCTCCGTGATCCCGCCGCCCGCCTTGTCCCAACGGGAACACCTTGGGACCGTGGCGGGCCAGCCTCGCGTCCAGAAGCGTCTCCGAGTGCGGCGTTCGGCGAGGCGATGGAGGTGACCCTGGGCGGCCCCCCAGCGCCCAGGGCCCCCGCTGATACCGACTGGAACACACCGCCTGACCACCCTGCGGGTCCTAAAGCGGAAGGGTGCCCGGGCCAGGTACGGGCAGGCCTCCGCAGCCGATCCTCCCTCCCACCAGCTCTCCAGTTCTAGTGCCAAAACTCCGGTCGCATGCCTCGTATCCCGGGCCAATTGCGGAAGTGGTTCCAGCGTGGGATGCTGAGGCTATGGAAGTTATCCAAGTTCGAGCCCACGCCGACCGTGTGCTCCAGGAGGTGGAGCGGGTAATCGTCGGCAAGCGTGCCGTTCTGGAGTTGATCCTCAGCGGAATCCTGGCAGACGGCCACATACTCTTGGAGGACTATCCCGGCCTGGCCAAGACCCTGATCGCGCGCTCCTTTGCTCAATCGATGAAGCTGGGATTTGCTCGCGTCCAATTCACTCCCGATCTGATGCCGTCCGACATCACGGGTTCTTCGATCTACAACCAGCAAACCCGCGAATTTCAAATGCGACCCGGACCGATCTTCACCAACCTTCTCTTGGGTGATGAGATCAATCGCTCCCCACCGAAGACTCAAGCCGCTCTTCTGGAGGGAATGCAGGAGCGGCAGGTCACCATCGAGGGCAGGACAGCAGAGTTACCGCGCCCCTTCTTGGTCTTGGCCACTCAGAACCCGATTGAGTATGAAGGGACATACCCGTTGCCAGAAGCTCAGCTTGATCGCTTCCTGCTGCGCGCAAGCATCGGCTACCCCGAGGCGGCCGAAGAGGAACGGATGTTGCGCGACCGGCATACGCGTCAGCGCGATGACGTGCGTCTGAATCCCGTCGTCGACGGTGCCACTGTGCTGGCCTGTCAGGCAGCGGTCGAGACTGTGCTGGTTACGGACGACATCTTCCACTACATAGTTGAGCTCGTCCGAGCCACGCGACAGAGCCAACGCGTGGTGGTTGGTGCAAGCCCACGCGGCAGTCTCGCGCTGCTCAAGGTGTCGCGTGCCCGTGCCGCGCTCTTGGGGCGCGACTTCGTAGTTCCTGACGACGTTCAAGCGCTGGCGGTGCCGGCTCTGGCCCATCGGCTGACTCTTCGGCCTGAACTCTGGGCCCAGCGCATCCGACCTGACGATGTGGTCCGTGAGTGCCTTACTTCGGTCCCAGTGCCACCCACGCTTCCGGCCGACATGATGACGTCGCTCTCTCCAGCGGCGGAGGCTGGCGAGTCTCCCGGACAGCAATGAACGTCACCCTGGCACCTCCAACGGAGCGGTCAGGCTCGACGAACTCAGCGCAGAGCAACCTGACTCCACCAGTAAGCGACAACACGCTCGTGGCCGAACCGACCGAGCAAATGGCCAGCATGATCTTCCTCTTTGCGGGTGGGTGCCTGGCCGCTCTGGCGCTTGGAATGCCCGCACTGGCTGCGGCGGTGGCCCCTATGGGAATCTGGCTCCTTTGGGGGTTCGTTGCCCAACGACACGGAACCTGCGAAGTCACCCTCACTCTGGACAGGGACCGTGTGGTTGAAGGCGAGACGGTCGAGGCAACCGTGCTTGTGAGAGCTGCCAGCTCATTCCGGCGGGTGCTCTGCAGCGTCAGGCTTCCGGCAGGCCTAATCGCTGACCCTCCTCCAAGTCGGGTGGCGGTATCTCCGGATGCGTACGGACGTGGCTTGGCTACTCTCTCAATCCGGTGCGAGAGGTGGGGAGTTCACCGGATCGGACCCTCCGAGGTTGTCGCTCGCAACGGGTTCGGAGTATTCCAAGCGCGCGGCGCCACCCTGAATGTCCTCGAGCTGCGGGTCTATCCGGCAGCACCGAAATTGCGGGTGGGGGTGAAGCCCGCGATGACCCAAGCCTTTGTGGGTGAAGAGACGGCTCGAGAGCGGGGTGAGGGATTCGAGTTTGCGGACATTCGCAAGTTCCAGCCCGGGGATCTGACCAGGCGAATCAACTGGCGAGTGACCGCACGCCAAGGTGAGCCCTACGTGAGCCTGCAACACCCCGAGCGCAACGTGGACATCATCCTAATGATCGATAGTTTGACTGATTGCCATTCGGGAGTGGACGGTACCCTGGCTTGGCAGGGCCGGGCGGTGGCGGGGTTGGCACAGCTCCATCTGGCGCGTCGAGATCGCGTCGGTCTGCTCTCCTATGGGGGCGTGCTGCACTTACTGCCTCCCGGCGCGGGCACCAACCACCTCTACAGGATCCTCGACACTCTGATCGACACCAAGGTCGTACCTAGCTACGCTCGGCCCACGTTGAGCCTATTGCCACCGCGATCCCTTCCTCCGCGGGCGCTGGTGATCGCCTTCACACCACTGGTGGACCAGCGTATGACCGACGCACTGATGGATCTTCATGGCCGTGGGTCCGACCTTGCCGTTGTCGAAGTGGATCCCGAACGGTTCACCACTCGAGAGCAGGACTCAAGCGAGGCGATGAGTTGGCGCATCTGGCGCCTCTCGCGATCGGCGCGACGCCACGAGCTGTGGCGAGCAGGCATCCCTCTGATCGGGTGGGATACGTCCGAACCCCTCGACTCGGTACTTGTTCAACTAAACGAAATGAGGCGTGGACAGTGGCGCGTCCGGGCCTGATTCCAATGCTGGCAGTTGCCAGCCTCGCGGTGTGCCTAACCGGCTTGGTCGCGTTTCAGCTGCTAGTCCTACAGCCAGTCCTGGCGACGGCCTCCATCGGAGCCGCTGCTATCGCGACCGTCCTCATCGCGGTTGCGGTAGGGCTGAGGCGCCCCCGGGTAGTGACGTGGGCTGAGGTGGCGCTTTTGATCATCTACTTTCTGGTGCTGGTCGGCCGCTCGGCCTCTTCGCTGGCTTCCGCCGCAGCGCCGGTCGTCGCGGGCGGCACATTTTTGAGTGCCCAGTTGGCCTGGTGGGGCGCCGAGCTCAGAACACCTGCCCATGAGCCCAGGGCGGCGCTCTGGAATCGGGCAGGCGTGATCGCTGCTAGTTCACTCGGAGCCGCGGTGAGCGCTGAACTGATCTGGCAGGCGAGCCGGCTACACCCCGGAAGCGGCCTCGTTTTCGTGGCTATCGGCCTTCTCGCCGCCATCGCGGTAATTGCCCTCTATTTGGGGACTACGTCTTGGCAGGCCCGGGCTTTCGGTGGGGCTTCCCTGGAGTCGTCGTTCCGGATCCAGCCGCAGCTCAACCGCGATAGGACACATTCGCGGACTACTCACCGGCGGTTACTTGGGCCTCTAGGTCGCCTGGTACGCCCGGCCGATAGCCACCCAGGGTGGCGCTCGCGGCACTCGGTTAGGGCGCAAACCCTCACGGCCGTCATTCTGTTCCTCATCGATGCGTGGTTTACTCTGACAGCGGTTGGGGATACCAGGTCGTTCAATGCCGCCCCCGGAATCGCGCTCGGACTGATCGGAGCGGCAGCGATCATTCTGGGCTGGCTGGTACTTTACCTCCGTTCTTTCATCGGCCCGTTGGGGTTGGCCACCGTTCGGCTGCCCGATGATGCACCCGAGGCCAGCACACTAGACGACCTCGAAACGATTCGCATGATGTGCCAACGCGCCTGGAAGTCGGGACAGTCCAGCGCGGACCTTGACGACTTTCTGGTGTCCATAGGCTGTGGGTTGGCAGGCACCTCGGTCACGAGCGCTGCATACAGGACTGCCCCGTCTCCGTCTCTCGCTCGCCTTGGGTCAATCGTGGCGGAGCTGGAGCGCGGAGCAAATGTCTGACGTGATGGGGCGGATTCGCGCTCCAGGTCTCCGGCTAGTGTCGCTGACTGTCGTCGCCCTTGCACTCGTCGCCGTCGTCGTCAGCATGAGCAATGCGCGATCTGGGGAAATTCACTATTCGCCGCACACCTTCAGCCGCAGACTGACCGGCGGCGTCCCATGCGCAAGCGAGCCCGCCGATGCCTGCACGTGCGCTTATCTCGGCACTCATTGCTCTCGGCCGGGGGGAGGAGGATCGCGTGGTCAAGGCACGGTGCTGCTGCCAGCGGAGATTGCTGCCGCGATAGTGCTGGCGGTTGGCACGGTGTTTTCCCTATGGATGGCGCGTCGTGGACACAACCCCGAGGAGCCAACCGTTGTCCCCGAGGGGGCGCTGCCGCCACCGCTGAAGACGCGCCGACGACCCACCAGCACACGAGAGACCGTCCTGGCCGCGTTCGCGGACTTGGAGGATCGGCTGGCCGGACTTGGACTCACCCGCAAGCCCTGGGAAGCTCCTGAGATCTACCTGACGAGAGCTATGCCGTATGCGTGGGGCAGCAGTTTCGCCGCCCGTAGACTGGCAGAGCTATACAGCCTGGCGCGCTACTCCCATCACCCGATCGATGGGCCAGAGGCGGAGGCTGCCGTAGCAGCCTCTGAGGAACTGTCTGCGAGCTGCGATGCACCGCAGGAAGGCACAAGCTAGACTCAGGGCTTCAGCGGCGACCTGAACAGGTGGGTGTCCCAGTTGCGGAAGTGCCGTCCTGGTTGAGTGGGGTCCCCGGGTCGTTGCTGAAGTTTTGGGGCTAGCAACCCCGCTTGGCCCTGGCCCCGGGTCGAACCAGAAGACCGGGCTCGCCCCGACCCGGGAGCGTGCGCGCCGCTCGCCCCAGGGCTGTCATGCGGCCAGGGCCAACCCATCCGACTCCGGCTCCCGCACCTTGCGAAGGCGTGGTACCGCCAGTGCGCAGATGGCACCGGCGGCCAGCACCACGGCGCCCACGAAGACCGCCGGGACCAGCCCCCGGACGAAGAGTTGGGACGCCCCGTATCCACCGTGGGCGCTGAAGACTGTCGCCAGAACGGCAACTCCCATTACCCCGCCGATCTCGCGGATTGCGTTCATCGCGCCCGAGGCCTGGCCCGCCTCGTGGGGCCGGACCGCGGCGAGCACGGCGTTGGCGGCCGGGGCGAAGACCAAGGCCATCCCGATCCCGGCCAGGGCGAAGGGGGCGATGAAGGAGGTGTAGGGGGTGCCAACGCCGACCACCGCCCCGATCCAGCCCAGGGCCACCGCCTGCAGCGCCAGCCCGCCCACCATCAAAGGACGGCTCCCGATCCGATCCGAGAGCAGCCCGG
>JBOHUH010000188.1:0-24413 GCA_050733915.1 Candidatus Dormibacteria bacterium
CAGGTGGGCGGTGCTGTGGCGCAGGCTTTCCAGGTCGACTCGGGGCTCAGCCATGCTTGCCGCCAGATTGTAGGAGAGCGCCCGCCCGCGTTCTGGAGGGCGAGCGACCGCAGCTCTAATCCGGTCACCCAAGCCCCGGAGGGGCGCATAGCTCAGGTGGTTAGAGCGCTACCCTGACACGGTAGAGGCCCCAGGTTCGACTCCTGGTGCGCCCACTCTCTTGTCACGGAGCAGCCGAAGAAGGCGTCACCTTCCGAGAGCTCAGGCCGGGAGGTGCGCCAGTCGCCGCGAAACCAGATCACGGAGATCGCAGCTCACCAGCTCAGCACCTGCGGCCCGAGCCGCCGCCACATACGCGGCGTCATATACCGAGGTGCCGGGCTCAGCCGCCAAGTCCGCTGCCGCGGCGATCAGCCGTGGGTCGACGCGAACCAGTCCCCCGCTCGGCGACCAGGGACGCCACACGCTCCACCAGGCGACCGGCGGCCGAGGCGTAGCCCCAAGCGCGCAGCGCTACGCTGGTAGCCTCGTAGTAGGCAGGATCCAGGGTCGCGACTGGATCCCCGCCGCCGAGCACCCGGCGGGCGTCTCGATGGTTGTCGTCGTCGGGATACTAAATCGCAAGCAGGACACTGGCGTCCAGGAACCAAAGGGTCAATGCTGGGGCTGGCTGGCCTTGACCAACTCCGCGGCCCGCCCCCCATGGCCCCCGATGGGTCCACCACGGCGATCGATCTGGGCAAGACGCTTGGCGCGTTGAACGCTTCTTAGCTGCAGCGCCTGCTCCGCCAGCTCCCTGAACAGCCCGCTTCGGTCGACCTGCGGCGGTCCGCCTCGACATCGACCGCGCGGAGCAATTCGTCGGGCAGTGACACCATCACTTTGGCCACACACCCAGTATCCCCGGTATTGCTAGCGACCGACGAAGGCGCTGTGCGAGGTGCGAGGTGGCGGTGGGTGCCCCGACCGGGATCGTCGGGGGGCCGATCTCCCAACGACCACGCGACCGGTTGGCCGCGAGTCCGCCACCTGGCGCCAGCGTTGGCGATCCCGCGCGGCTAAGGTGTGATCTCACCTCACCAGTGCGAAGCCAGGAGGTTCCAGCGATGCCACCCTCAGCCACCAACGGCAAGATCTGTTACCTGGAGATTCCCGCCACCGATGTCACGGTCTCGGCGGCGTTCTACGGCGAAGTCTTTGGCTGGCCGACGCGGCGCCGCGGCGATGGCCGGCTAGCCTTCGACGACCGCGGCGGGGCGGTCAGCGGCACCTGGGTGCTCGATCGCCCGCCGACCGGCGCGGCCGGCCTTCTGGTCTACATCATGGTCGACAGCGTCGCAGAGTCCCTCGCCAAGGTGGAGGCTCACGGAGGTACGGTGGCCCAGCCACTGGGCGGCGACGCCCCCGAGATCACCGCTCGCTTCCTGGACCCCTCCGGCAACCTGCTCGGCCTCTACCAGGAACCGGACTGACTCCGACCGCCCTGGCTCGCTGGGGCTAGCTGGGGCAGGCGGCTCGAGGCCCTGGAGGGTCGGGAGCGGCGCCCCACGAGACCCCGGAGGGCGAGGTTGTCCACAGCCCAGATGGGGATTGTGGGCACAACTCGGAGCCCGCAGATGGGGCCACAAAACTGCCAATTTTTATAGTGCTCGTGACCATTGACAGGGACGCTTGGGCGGTCTCTAATATCCCTCCGTGGCCTACTTTTCGGGACCTCCTTCCGCCCCCCGCCGACTCTGCGCCCGGGAGGGCTGCACGGCCCCGGTGAAGAAGCGGACGGCCAAATACTGCAGCGTCCAATGCTCCAGCCTCGACCCCGACCGCCGGGCCCGGCTCCGGGAGCGAGCTCGCTCTGGGCGGGTGCTCCCCCTGGCCCATCAGTTGAGGCTGGACTTTCAGGGCGAGGAGATGGGCTTGGCCCTGCTGGAGCGCGGCCGCGAGGAGGTCCCCTTGGGTCTCTCGCGCTGGGCGGTCTGACTGAGGCGGGTCTAGCGCCTCGCCGATCCCGCCTCCACCGCCGCCGCGGCACTGCGGATGTCGGCATCGGTCACCGTAACCAGCAGGCTGAGCTCGCAGCGGTGGCAGATGATGTGGAACTGGGTGGGTTCGGGGATGGCGCGAGCCACCTCCTGGCGAAGGCCGCAGTTCTCGCAGGTGACGACGGCGCGCATGAGGCCATTTAGCCGCCCGGGGCGGCAATCCGACCCCGCCGCCAGCAGCTTTCGACATCTCGCGACGGCGCCGTCACGGTTGGCTAGCCGGGGACCCGCCCTTCCCTCCCCCACGACCTCCTCCAGGCCACCAGCCCGGTGAGCATCAGCGCCAACCCCATCACCCCCACCACATCGCTGGACCCCACCACGTCGGCGACCGCGCCAGCCACCAGCAGGGGGATGGCGATGGCCAGGTTGATGGCCAGAAAGGCGCCGCCGAAGATCTTGCCCCTGGTGGACTCCTCGGTGTGCTCCTGGATCAGCACCAGGCAGGGAATCAACACCGCCCCTAGACCGATCCCGAAGATGATGGCGAGGCAGATCGCCATCGGCACCAGGGCCGCGTCGACCCGGAGCCGGTCCAGGATCGGGGGTAGTACCCCGAGCACCAGCATGGCTACCCCCGCCAACCCCAGGCCCCGTGCCACCGTGAGCGGTCTCGGGGTGCTGCCTAAGGTGCTCCGGCTCACCGCCATCCCCGCCACCATGATGCCGCCGGTGGCCGGGATGAGCAGGATGTAGCTGTCGTGCGGACTGCGCAGGAGGACGTGCTGCATGTAGCCGGCAGAGAGGGCAAAGATGGTGAAGACCACCGAGAGCGCCAGGGTCAGCATCCCAAAGGCGAAGCGCAGCACCCGGCTGGTCCGGACCACATCCCAGGTTCCCTGGATCTCGGTCCAGGTGCTCCGCCAGGGGGCGCGGATGGTCTGCCCGGCGGCGGCCTCGGCGCTGGCCAGGCGGGGACGGATCAGCCAGATCGCCCCCGCCGCCACCGCGAACAGCCCGGCGCCGAAGTAGTAGGGGCCCTCAAGGCCCAGCACCCCCTGGGCCGCCGAGGCGAGTGGAACCGAGAGAACGATGGTGACAATGATGGTCACGGTGAAGAGCGAGGTGGCGGCCGCTAGGTCACCTCGCTTCACCAGCTTGGGGATGCTCGCCGCCTCGGCGGGGGCGAAGAGCTGGCCCACCCCGGCGAAGATGAAGGTGATCACGTAGAGGGGGAGCACCTGGTGCTGGGCCACCCCGGTGATCTCCAGCGCCGGCACCCCCAGGACCATCACCCCCCGGGAAAGGTTGGTCCAGATCATCAGCGTCTTCTTGTCGTAGCGGTCGGCAAAGATCCCCGCCGGGATGGAGAGGAACACCGCCGGGATGGTGTACGCGAGGAGCAGGGCGGCGTCGCTCAGGTATAGGTGGGTCAGCGAGTAGATCGAGAGCAGCAGCGAGAAGGCGAAGAACTTGTCGCCCAGCTGGGCGCAGACCTGGGCCGCCCAGAGCAACCGGAAGTCACGCCCCCGCAGAGCGGCGCGGAAGCCGGTGCTCCCCGAGTCCTCCACTACTTGGGGGGGCGGTCCGGGCGGTGCCTCGACCGGCATTGCCGCGAATATATCATCCGATCGCGGCCCCCCCGCCCCTGGCAGCCACCACCAGGCGCCGCCACTCCTCCAGGTCCAGGCTGCCAGGGCGGCGGACCGGATCGATGCCGATTCCGCGGAGCAGCGCCGCAGCCTGGGCCGGGGTCGTGCCCAGGGAGCGGGCCAGTCCGTGGTGCAGCTGCTTGCGGCGCGCCTGGAACATGGGGCGGGCCAGCGCCGCCAGGGCGGCGCTGAGCCGAGGGGAGGCTCCCAGGCGGGGGCGGATCGTGACCAGGCTGCTCTGGACCCGGGGCGAGGGCCAGAAGCTGGCGGGGCCCACGTCGAACTCCACCTCGACTTCGGCGACGGCCCGGAGCACCAGGGTGGCCAGCGACCAGTCCCCCGGGGCGGCGCTGAGCCGGCGGGCCACCTCCCGCTGCACCAAGAGGTGGCAGCTCCTCGGTGCGGGCTCCCAGCCGAACAGCCAGGGCAACAGAGCCCCGGTGATCCGGTAGGGCAGGTTGCCCACCACCGTGGGCGAGCTCAGCCGAAGCTGGGCGGGGACCACCCGGAGGATGTCCCCCTGCACCACGCGGAGTCCGGGATGGGCGCTCCGCAGCAGCCCCAGAGCGGCGACGCAGCGAGGATCCAGCTCCACCGCGACCACCCGCAATCCCTGCTCGAGGAGGCCCTGGGTGAGAGCCCCCAGCCCGGGCCCGATCTCCAGCACCTCCTGGACGCCGGCCAGGGTGGCCACGATGGCGTCCCGAGCCCCGCGGTCCACCAGGAAATTCTGTCCCATCTCCCGCCGCGGAGCGATGGCGAACCGGCGGGCGACCGCTCGGGCGGTGGCCCGGGCGCAGAGGTCGGGAACGCTCAAGCCTGGGCCAGCCCCAGGGCCTGGCGGGCGTTGCGGGAGGTCGCCTCGGCGATCGACTCAAGGCACTCGCCCCGGAGCACCGCCAGCCACTGGGCGGTGGCCCGTACCATCGCCGGCACGCAGACCTGGCCCCGGTGCGGCTCCGGGGCCAGGAAGGGGGCGTCGGTCTCGACCAGGAGCAGCTCGCTGGGGACCAGCTTGGCGGCCTCCTGCAGCCCCCGCGCGGACTTGAAGGTGACATTCCCGGCAAAGGAGCAGTAGAGTCCCCTGGCCGCGGCTTCCGCGGCCAGGGTGACCCCGCCGCTGAAGCAGTGCAGGATGCCGCTCACCGCCGGTGCGGCGTCGAGCACCCGGAGCAGGTCGGCCTCGGCCTGGCGCTGGTGAATGACAACCGGAAGGGCCAGCTCGGCGGCCAACTCCAGCATGCCCAAGAAGATCTCCTGCTGCAGCTCCGCCGGGGTCTCCTGGTAGCCCTCACGAAAGTAGTAGTCGAGCCCCACCTCGCCCAGCGCCACCGCCTTGGGATGGGCCAGGAGGCGACGCATCTCGTCGAGCTCAGCACGCCCCGGTGGCTGGCGGTTCACCGGGTGCCAGCCAACGGTGAAGTAAACCTCGGGGAAGGCCTCCGCCAGGTCACGCCCGGCCCGGCTCTCGATCAGGTTGTCGGCGCTGGTAACGACGGTTCGGACCCCCGCATCCCGGGCACCCTGGAGCACCTGCGGCGCGGGGAGTCCCCGGCGCTCCAGCTCTCCCAGGTGGCAGTGGGAGTCCACCAGCAGCACCTCGCGATCAACCATCACCGCGCCCTCCCCTGCCCTGGGGCGCCTCGACCACCACCGTGCACTCCCCCCGCGGCGGCGCCTGGCGGAAGCCTGCGGCCAGTTCTGCGGCGCTGCCCAGATACCAGCTCTCGTGGAGCTTGGAGATCTCCCGGGCCACCGCCACCTGACGCTCACCCACCAGCTCGGCAGTCCACTCCAAAGTGCCGGCCAGGCGGTGGGGCGACTCGTGGAAGACCAGGGCCCAGGAGTCGGCGGCCCGGAGCAGGCGCTGGCTGCGGGTCTTGCTCCGGGGCATAAAGCCGAGGAAAAGGAAGCGATCCGCGCGCAGCCCGCTGGCGGCCACCGCGGCCACCAGCGCCGACGGCCCGGGGACCGCCAGCACCTCGTGGCCCGCGCTCCGAGCAGCGGCCACCAGACGCCTCCCGGGGTCGCTGATGGCGGGGGTACCGGCATCGCTGACCAGGGCCACGTCGCCGTAGCCCAGCTGCTCCAGGACCAGGGGGATCCGGGCGTGCTCTCGCTCTGCGGGCAACGAGATCAGCTTGGGGCGCGGCGTCACCCCCTGGAGCAGGAGGCCGCTGCGACGGGTGTCCTCGGCCACCACCGCCCTCACCCGACCCAGGATCTCCGCCGCCCTAGGGGAGAGATCGCCGCGGTTGCCGATCGGGGTGGCGACCACGTAGAGGACGCCCGGCACCGGCTTCAGTGCCCCCAATCGCGCGGGTAGCGAAAGTCCTGGCCAACGCTCCGCAGCGAGAGCTTGGCGATGAGTGGTGGGCGCCGCTTGAACTGGCTGGACCTGACCCTCTCCCAGAGGCGGTTGACCAGCTCCTGGTCCCAGCCCCGGGCGACCATCTCCCCGGGCCGGCGCCGCTCGTCGACCAATCCGTAGAGGATGCGGTCGGCGTCGGCGTAGCTGAAGCCCAGATCAGCCTCGTCTGACTGGCCCTCGAAGAGGTCCGCCGATGGCGGCTTGGCCAGGACCGGGTGAGGCAGGTGGAGATGGTGGGCGAGCTGGTAGACCTGGGTCTTGTAGAGGTCGCCGAGCGGGTTGAGGGCGTGGGCCCCATCCCCCCAGAGGGTGCTGTACCCGAGCAGGATCTCGGACTTGTTACTGGTGCCCAGCACCAGGGCCGCCCTGGTGGCCGAGACGTCATAGAGGATGCTCATGCGCTCTCGGGCCATCTTGTTGCCCCGCCGGGTGCGGTCGGCGTCGGGGCAGCCCAGGAAGTAGGCGTCGATCTGGGGGCTGATGTCGATCTGCAGCAGCTCGATCTGCAGCTCCCGGGCCACCGTCCTCGCGTCCTCCCGACTCTGCGGGCTGCTCTCCCGGTAGGGCAGGGACACCCCGGTGACCGCCCCAGCGCCCAGCGCGTCGACCGCCAGTCGGGCAGCCAACGCGGAGTCGACGCCACCCGAAACTCCCACCACCACCCCTCGGGCGCCCACCTTGAGCACCTCGTCCCTGACAAAGTCGGTGAGGATCGCGGCCGCCAGCTCGGCGTTGACCTCCAGCTCACTCATCGTCGCCCAGCCCCAGCTGGCCCCGGACCACGTCCATCCGCTCGTCCCGGAGCAGCGGGTAGGCGATTCGCGCCCGGCGCACGTCGCCTCGGCTGAGTTCGGCGTGGAGCACCTCTGCGGCGTCCCCCAGCGGGCCCGCCAGCGGACTGCCGCTGGGCCCCAGCACCCGGCTCCCGCCCCAGAAGTGGAAGCCGTCCTCGAAGCCAACCCGGTTGCAGTAAGCGACGAAGACGGTGAAGAGCTCGGCGTAGGTGCGCAGCATCGCCCCGTAGGAGGCGGCGCTCCCCAGCTCGTCCCCCCCGGCCACCCCGCGGCCGGGACTAGACGAGGGGCAGAGGAGCAGGTCGGCGCCCGCCCGGCTCATGAGGTAGGCCGAGCTGGGGTGCCAGAGATCCTCGCAGATGAGGGTGCCGACCCGCCAATTCACGCCGCCTCGCAGGGGCAGATCGACCACCTGGAAGCGGTCTCCCGCAGCCAGGTAACGCTGCTCGTCGAAGATCCCATAGGTGGGCAAATAGACCTTGCGGTGAATCTGGCGGACCTCCCCCTGGGAGATCAGGACCGCGGCATTGTAGAAGCTGAACTCCTCGGACTCCAGGACCAGCCCCACCAGGGCGGCACCCCGACCCACCGCCCGCCTCAGGCGCTCCAGCTCCGGACCCTCCAGCCGCACCGCAGCCTCCGGGGTGAGGTCCTTGAGGAAGTAGCCGGTGAGGCTGAGCTCCGGGAACAGCACCAGGTCGCTCCCTTGGGCCAGCTCCTCGGTGATGGTCTGGCAGCTCCATTCCAGATTGGCCTCGAGGTCGCCCAGCACCGGCTGGTGCTGCACCAGGGCCAACCGCAGCCCGCCGGGATCGGCCACCTCAGCCCACCAGCGCCGGCGGTCGCTCGCCGCGCAGGAAGGCCCCGACCAGGGGGGCCAAGCCATCCGCGGGCTCGTAGAGGAACGACGCCTTGGGCAGGGCTCGCACAAACTCCTCGCCGTAGCGGCGCTCCAGGATCCTGGGGTCGCAGATCACCACCGCCCCGCGGTCGCCGTGGCGACGCACCAGCCTCCCGAAGCCCTGCTTGAGGCGCAGCACCGCCTCGGGTAGCGAAAGCTGGGCGAAGGAGTCGGCGCGGCCCCGGGCCCTGGCCTGGAAGATGGGGTCACTGGGCACTGGGAAGGGCAACTTATCGATCACCACGCACTGCAGCGCATCTCCCGGGAGGTCGATGCCCTCCCAGAAGCTGTTGGTGCCCAGCAGCACCGTCCGAGGCTCCCGGCGGAAGTTGCGCAGGACCTGGTTGCGGGTCCCGTCCAAGCCCTGTCCCAGCACCGCGATACCCTCGCCCTGGAGCTGCCGCCGCAGCAGTCCGTGGACCTCGCGGAGTGCCTGGTATCCGGTGAAGAGCACCAGGGTCCTGCCCCCCAGCTCCACCGCGATCGCGGCCACCAGCTCGGCCACCACCCGGGGGTGCAGGGGGTCACCGTGTCCGGGAATGCCCCTGGGCAGGCAGCAGAGCGACTGGCGCAGGTAGTCGAAGGGCGAGTCCAGCACCAGCTCCTGGGTGTCCTCCAGCCCGAGGCGATCGCGGATGTAGCTGAACGACCCCGCTACCGCCAGGGTCGCTGAGGTGAGCACGGTGGTCTCACAGCGCTTGAAGAGGTGCTCCTGGAGCATGCCGGCGACCTCCGCGGGTGCGGTCCGCAGCACCGCCCGGTCGCCACGCTCGACCTCGATCCAGGCCACCTGTCCCGCTACGCCCTCCGCCGAGGCGACTCCAGGAGGGGGCGCCAGGTTGGCCCGGCCCGCGGTCACCACCCGGGCCATTCCGAGGAGGGCGTCGGCGGCCACCTGGCACTCGCGGGCGCCGTTGTCGGGCTGCGGCCAGAGCGAGCCCTGGAGCTGTCCCTGCTCAGCCGCGGCCTGAAGGGCTGAACCAGCCCGGCGCAGCGCCCGCTCCAAGCGATCCAGCGCTCGACCCACGCGCGGCCACTCCTCGGACTCCGCCAGCCGAGAGTCGAGGGTGACGGCACCGGGGCCGCGCCCGGTCCGGGTGCCAGAGCGGCCGCCCAGCAGCTGACGGATGGCGGCGAAGGCGTCGCCTGCGGCCTGGCGTGCCGTCTTGAGCGCCTTGGTCAGCTCGATATCTCCGAACTCGGGGATCCGGTCGGTGACCGCCAGCACCGCGCCCAGGGAAAGTCGCTCGCTCTGGGCCTGGGTGGCCGCCTCCTCCAGGTGATGGGCCTCGTCCACCACCAGGTGCTGGAACTCCGGCAGCACTGCCCCACCGCTGTCGGCGTCGGCCAGCAGCAGGGCATGGTTGACGATCACCGTGTCCGCCTCCCGGGCCGCCACCCTGGCCTTGACCATGAAGCAGCGGCCATCCCTCCAGTTGTGGCAGGCGGGGCCGAGGCAGTCGTCCACCGTCGAGCCCACCTTCTCCCAGAACTCGGAGTCCCGGCCGGCCAGGCGTAGCTCGGCTCGATCGCCCGCCTGGCTCTGGTGTGCCCAGATCAGGGCTCTGACCTTGAAACGCACCTCATCAGGATCCCGACGCCGTCCGCTGGGACCCGCCGCCAGCCAGCGCTCCAGCCGTCGCAGGCTGAGATAGTTGCCCCTGCCCTTGAGCACCGCGGTGCGCAGAGGCAGGGGCTGGGCCCGCTCCGCCAGGGGGACGTCGTGCTGGGCCAGCTGTTCCTGGAGGGTGATGGTGTAGGTGGAGACCAGCACCCTGCCGCCGCCCCGTGCCGACCACTCCCGGGCCGGGATCAGGTAGGCCAGCGACTTGCCCACCCCCGTTCCCGCCTCCACCAGGAGGGTCTGGCCACGATTGAAGGCCTGGGACACCGCCAGGGCCATCTGCTGCTGTTCCTCGCGCAGCTCGAAGTCGGGCTCGACCTCGGCCAGCGCTCCCTCAGGGCTGAAGGTGGCCCGGATCCCGGCCTCGTCGATGGCTCCTGGCTCCGGGGCAACGACCGCCGGCGGGGCAAGGTGGGGCGACACCCAAGGAGCCGGGGAGGTCGGCGGCTCCGGTTGGGCTACCACCTCCGACAGCGACCGCAGGTGGCGGGCCAGGTACTCCCCGCTGGGCCAGCGGCTCTCTTCACAGAGCTCGATGACATGTCGGCGCAGGGTGCCGGGCAGCGCCGCGGCGGTCTCCAGCAGGCTCTGCAGCAGCAGACGGGTGGCCTGGGCGTCGGAGAGGGCCCGGTGCGGATGGTCGTGCGGCAGGTCGAGGGAGCGCCCCAGCTCCTCCAGGCTGTGGCTGGGCGCGGCCGGCAGCAACACCCGCGCCAGCTCCGAGGTGTCCAGGGCAGAGCGCCCCTGGAACGCCGCGGGCAGGATCTCGGCGCAGAAGGCGAGGTCGAAGGCCACCCCATGCCCGACCAGCAGGCACCCTTCGCAGAAGAGCGCCAGCCCGGCGACCGCCTCGGCCGGGCTGAGCTGGCCCTTGAGATCCTGGTCCCGCAAACCGCAGAGGCGCTGGATCACCAGCGGAAGCGGCATCTGCGGATCGGCCAGGGTGGAGTAGGTGTCGATCACTCCGGAGTCGTCGAACTTGACGGCCCCGATCTCGATGATCCGGTCGGCTCGGGGGCTGAGGCCGGTGGTCTCCAGGTCGAAGCAGACCAGGGCCTCGGCGCCGCTCTCGCTGGACCGGTGGCTCATCATGCACCCCCACCTTAGCCGGGCCCGGCCGGGGCGGCCGAGGGGTCAGGGCGCGGCGCTGGCGGCCAGACCCCTGCTCCGACACTCCCGCAGCACCAGGTCCACGACCTCCTCTGCGCTGAGTGCGGCGGTGTCGATGGCCAGGGCGCCCGGAGGCACTGCCAGCGGGGCGTGAGCCCGGCTGCGGTCGGTCTCGTCCCGGGTCAGCACGTCGGCCCTCAGAACCGCCTCTGAGGCGTCCTGCCCCCGCGCCTCCAGCTCCTGGCGACGCCGGCGCATCCGGATCTCGGTGGGCGCGTCCAGGTAGATCTTGCAGGCCGCTCCAGGGAAGACCACGGTCCCGGTGTCGCGTCCCACCGCCACCGCGCCGCTCGCCCCGGGCGCCCGCTGCTGCTGCAGCAGGGCGCGCCGGACCCCGGGTAGGCGGGCCACGGAGGCCAGCAATGATGCCAGCCCGGGATCCCAGAGCTCCTCGCCCAACTCCAGGCCGTCCAACCTCGCCTGCCAGGCGCCGGGCGCTGGCTGCGCCGCCGAGTTGATCTGCAGTCGGACCCGGCCCGCCAGGTCAGCCAGGCCCGGGTCGTCGGTCTCGAGAAGGCCTTCCCTGCGGGCGGCCACCGCCACCGCGCGGTAGAACACCCCGGTGTCGATGAAGGGCAGCCCCAATGCCAGCGCCACCCTTCGACCAACGGTCGACTTGCCCACTCCGGCGGGCCCGTCGATGGTCACCAGCGGGGCGGCGGCGGTCACTGCAGCCCCACCTCGGCCCGCAGGCGCCTCACCTCCCCGGGACTGAGCTCTCGGGCGCGACCCTCGGCGAGCGTCCCCAGCTTGAGCCCGCCAATGGCGGTTCGCTCCAGCGCCTCGACCTTGGCCCCCACCGCGGCGCACATCCGCCGCACCTGGCGCTGCCGACCCTCGGCCAACCGGAACAGCAGCAGGGTGCGCCGGGCGCTCGCCCTCAACCGCCTCACCTCCAGGGGATGGGTGGGCCCGTCCACCAGGGTCGGACCGGCCCGGAGCGACGCCAGCTGGGCCGGGCTCACCTCGCCCCGGACGAGGACCGAGTAGGTCTTGGCCAGCCGGTAGCGGGGATGAGTCAGGCGCAGCGCCAGATCGCCGTCATCGGTGAGCAGGATCAGCCCGGTGGAGTCGAGGTCCAGGCGCCCCACCGGGAAAAGCCCCTCCCCGTCCTGGACCAACTCCAGCACCGTCGGGCGCCCACCCGGGTCTCGGGCGGTCGACACCACCCCGGCCGGCTTGTTGAGCGCCAGGTACCGGCGCTGCAGCCGGCGCCGCTCCAGCGGTCTGCCGTCGATCCGCACGTCCTCACGCTCGGGGTCGATGAGGCGTCCCTGGGGAGGTGGCCGCTCACCGTCGACGGTGACGCGGCCGCTGGCCACCAGCAGGTCCGCCTGGCGCCGCGAGGCGACCCCGGAGCGCGCCAGCCAGCGCCCCAGCCGCTCACTCGGCATCTGGCCCTCCAGCCCCCGCCCCACCCCCCAACCAGGAGCCGGGGTCGGCGGCCTCGAGCGGCGGGAGATCCTCGATCCGTGAGATCCCCACCACCTGGAGAAAGCGCAGGGTGGTCCCGAAGCGCCGGGGTCGGCCCGGACCCTCCTCCCGGCCCAACTCCGTTACCACCCCGTGGCGGCTGAGGCTGTCTAGCACCGCCTCGCAATTAACCCCCCGGATGGCCTCGATTCCGACCCGGGTGATCGGCTGGCGGTAGGCGATGATCGCCAGGGTCTCCAGAGCGGGCTTGGAGAGTCGGCCCTGGACCTCGGGGCGCAGCGCCCGCTCCACCGCCCAGGCGGCACTGGGGTGGGTCACCAACTGGAGTTCGTCGCGGTGCCTCTGGAGCATCAGCCCGCTGCTCTCCAGCAGGGCCGCGGCGGCTGCGGCGGCCTGCTCCACGGCATCGCCGCTGAGCTCCAGGGTTCGGGCCAACTCGATCACCGAGATGGGCTCGGCGCGGACGAAGAGCACGGCTATCACCGCCTCCACCAGACCCGCCTCCGACTCACGCCACTCAGCGGCCACGGAGGGGCTCCACCAGGATTGGGCTGTGGGGCTCCGCCTGGGTGCAGTCGACCTCACCAGACCAGATCAGCTCCAGGAGCGCCATGAAGAACGCGACCGCCTCGAGCCGGTCGCGCGAGGCGGCGAATACCTGGTCAAAGCGCAGCGATGCCTGGCCCGCCAGGAGCCGACGCAGCTCCTCCATCTTCTCCTTCACCGAGTAGCGGGGCAGGGCGAACTCCATCTCGGTGGGCTCGGGCAGCCGGGCCAGCAGCTCTCCCAACGCCAGCGCCAGCGCCTCCGGGCGGAGCTGCAGCCGCGCCTGCGGTTCCACCGGCAGTCCCAGCACCCGCAGGAAGGCCTTGGGCCCGGCGCTGGAGTCCGCCAGGAGAACCCCCGCCGCCGCCTTGAAGAGCCGGTACTCGGCGAGGCGCGCCCCGGGATCCTCTTCCTCCGGGGCTAGGGCAGGCTCCCGGACCAGGGCGGCGTCGCTGGCGTCCTCGAGGTGGCGACCCATCTTGATCTCCAGCAGCCGGGCCAGAGTTTGGAGGGACTCGGCGGCCCAGAGCAGGTCCAGCTCGCCGTCGGTCTCGGTCACCTCGGACCGGAGGCGGCGGCCGAGCTCGGCCAGCTCCACCTCCCCAAGGTCAAGCTCGCCGCGCTGCGCCCCAGCCAGGAGCGAGCTCAACCGCTCCAACTCCGCGGTCTGCTCCGGGGTGGCCACCGCTCAGCCCGGCTCTCGCGCATTCCCGACCGCCGCCAGCAGCTCCACCGCGTGTTTCTGGGCCGCCCCCGGGGTGGCCTCGCCCGCGAGCAGCCGCGCCAGCTCCCGGACCCGCTCCGGTCCTTCGATCTGGGCCACCTCGCTGTGAGGACGGCCCGCGCGCTCCGACTTGGCGACCAAGAGGTGGGTGTCGGCGCGCGCCGCGATCGGGGCCAGGTGGGTGATGCAGATCACCTGGTGGTGCTCGGCCACCTCACGCATCAGCTCCCCGACACGGTTGGCGGCCTCTCCACCCAAGCCCTGGTCGATTTCGTCGAAGACCACCGTCCCCACCCCGGACTCCCGGGTCAGGTGGGAGAGCAGCGCCAGGGCCACCCGGGAGAGCTCGCCGCCAGACGCGACCTCGGTCAGTGGTCGAAGCAGGTCACCGGGATTGGCGGCGAGCTCGAAGCAGACCCGGTCCCAGCCGCTGGGGGAGATGCCCAGGCGGGGTCCCTCCCCGGCGGCCACCCCGGAGGGATCCTCCAGCTGCCAGATGACCACTCGAAACTCCGCCTTGGGCATCAGCATCCGGCGCAGGTCGGCGGTCACCGACCGGGCCAGGTCCCGCGCCGCCCTGCCGCGCAGCTCGGAGAGTCTTGCTGCCTCACCGGCGAGCTCTCGCTCCCGCACCGACTGCTCACCCACCAGCCGCTCCAGTTCGCCCTCGCCCTGGTCTACCGCCAAGAGCAGCGCAGAGGCCTGGAGGCGGCGCTGCACCGCCGCCTCCAGGGAGCCGCCGTGGCGTCGGGCCAGCCGACCCAACAGTTCCAGGCGTTCCTCGATCTCGGCCAGCTGGCGCCGGTCATCAGGGAGCTGGCTGACGTAGGAGCTGAAGGCGAGCTGCAGCTCCCGCAGGGTGCCCACCGCGGCCTCGACCTGGTCCAGCAGGGTGTCCAGCTGGGCGTCCACCTCCCGCGCCCCGCGGGACCGGTGCAGGGCCTCTGCGACTCGATCGGCGGCCCCGACCTCCGCACCTCCCCCGGCCACCGCGGCCCGCAGCGCGGAGGCTGCCTCGCGCAGCCGGGCGGAGTGGGCCAGGCGGTCGCGATCGTGGCGGAGCCGGACGTCCTCCCCCGAAACCAGTTCAGCTGCGGTGAGCTCGGCCAGGTCCTGGCGGGCCCGCTCCAGTTCCTCATCTCTCCGGCTGCGCAGCGAGCGCAGTTCGGCGATTCTGGCGGAGGCCGTCTCCCGCTGCGTGAACAGCTCGGCGATCCGCGCCAACCTGGCGGCGGCGGGAGCCCCACCCAGGCTGTCCAGGGCGGCGCGCTGGTCGGCCTCGCGGAGCCAAATGGTCGACGCGCCCTGGCCCTGGACGTCAACCAGCCCGCCCCCCAACTCGCGGAGGGCGCTGGCGGGCAGCGCCGCCCCGTTGGCCCGAGCCCCGCTGCGGCCCGATGCCGCCAGCTCCCGCACCAGCACCAGCCCTTCCCCGGCCTCCAGCCCCAGCCCGGCGCAGAGCTCCACCGCCGCAACTGGAAGCTCCTCAAACACGGCGCTGCAGCGGGCCCGCTCCGCCCCCCGCCGCACCAGGTCCGGATCTGCGCGTCCGCCCAGGGTGAGGCCCAGCGCTGCCAGCAGCACCGACTTGCCGGCGCCGGTCTCCCCGGTGACCGAGTTGAAGCGGGGCCCGAAGCGCGCACACGAGCTCTCGATCACCGCCAGGTCCTCCACCCGCAGCTCCAGCAGCACCGATCAGGGGTGCGACGCATCCGGGGCCAGGGCGGCGGTCTCACCCTCCTCCGGGGCCAGCTTCAGGACCACCCCGAACCCGGTCTTGGAGCGCAGCCGGTGGAAGAACCCGGGGTTGCCCGGGGGCCGGGCCAGGCTCAGGTCCGGCCCCCGTTTGACGGTCAGCTCCGCTCCCGTCTCCAGCTGCCCCCAGACCTCGCCGTCTGCGGCCGCCAGGGCTCGACCTCGCCGCACCACGATTCGCACGTCCAGAGTGTCCGGTATCACCAGGGAGCGGCTGATCAGGGCGTGGGGGTTGAGCGGCGTCAGCACGGTGGCTGGCACCCGGGAGTCCACCGGCGGCCCGCCCGCCGAGAGCGAGTAGGCGGTCGAGCCCACGCTGGTGGCGACCACCATCCCGTCGGAGTCGAAGACGCCTACCAGCTGGTCGTCACAGGTCACCTCGAGCCGGACCAGGTTTACCGCCTCGCTCTTGACCACGATCTCGTTGACCGCCACCTCGACGCCCGCCCTCACCCCTCCCGCGACCCGCTCGCGGACCTCGCCCCGGAGGGTGCGGCGGTGCTCTAGCTGGACCCTGTCCTTGACGAAGGACTCGATCGCCTCCGGCAGCTGGGCCATCTCCACGGTGGTGAGGAATCCCAGCTGGCCCCGATTCACCCCAAGGAGTGGCACCCCTCTCGGAGCCGCGCGCTTGGCCGCGTAGAGCAGGGTCCCGTCCCCGCCGATGGCCACCAGGAGCCGGGCTGAGCGCAGCTCCCGGGCCAAAACCGACTCCGCCTCGGCCTGAGCCACCCAGGTGCGCAGCTGCGCCGCCTCGGCGATCTCCCGGGCCTTGGCCAGGGTGGCCGACTCCAAGGACTCGCGGAAGTGAAGGAGGAAGCCGATCGAGGCGCCGTGATCCGGTGCCTTCAAGGTTGTCCCCGCCGGGTGCTGGGCGACATCGCGCCTAGGATGTTATGTCCTCGCCGAGGCTCACAAACTGCCGCCTCGCTCAGAACACCATCCCCACCGCGATCCCCAGCACCACCCCGGCCAGAACCTCGAAGGGGGTGTGGCCCACGAATTCGCGCAGCCGCTCATAGCGGAACCCCAGGTGGCTGCGCAGGTCGTCCAGCACCTGGTTCAGGATGATCCCCTGCTGGCCGGCGGCCCGGCGCACCCCGGTGGCGTCGTAGACCACCACCATGGTGATGATCACCACCGCCGCGAAGAGTGGTGAGCCGAGCCCCAAATGGCGTCCCACCACCACCGTCAGGCAGACGGTCAGGGCGGTGTGGGAGCTGGGCATCCCGCCGGACATCCCCAAGGAGCGCAGGCTGAGCCGGCGCTGGCGCCAGGAGTCGGTGGCCACCTTGAGGGCCTGCCCGATCGCCCAGGCCAGAATCGGAACCCAGAGGAACTGGTTGGTGAGTATCCCTTTCACCGGGACCGGTCAGCCGTCTTCGGCTCCCGCCTCCTCCTCCGCCTCCAGCACCAGGGGGCTCTCCTGGGGCAGGCCGTCCGGCCCCAGGGTCAGCTCGGTCACCCGGCGCTCCGCCCCGTCCAGCAGGCCGGAGCAGCGCCGCACCAGCCGCACCCCCCGCTCGTAGAGGGCCATGGCCTCCTCGAGGGGGACCTGCCCGTCCTCCAGCCGGGCCAGAACCGCCTCCAGGGCGGCCAGGGCGGCCTCGTAGTCCAGGGTCTCGGGTTCGGCGGCGTTGGCCGCCCCGCCAGCTGCTGGCTCAAGCTCCATCCAAACCTCCCTCGGGTGCGGCTCGCACCTCGCGCACCTGGCTCACCAGGCCACCGCGCAGCAGGTGGGTGCGGATGTTCGCCCCAACCGCCACCTGGTCCGCCCGGCGCAGCACCGCGCCACTCTGCTCGTCCAGGGTTATCGAGTACCCCCGGCTCAGCACGCCCAGGGGGCTGAGCGCCTCCAGCCTACCAACCCGGCCCGCGAACTCCTCCCTGGCCTGGAGCAGCCGGCGCTCCGGTCCCCGGGCTCTGAGCAGGCCGGCGCGCGCCTGCAGCGCTCGCCGCTCCCCCAGCAGCAGCCGGCGCCAGGCGGCGCCCAGGCGCTGCTGCCGCAGATCGAGGTCGATCCGCCCCGTGGCCAGGCGCTGGGCCGGCTCCATGCGGGCCAGTCGTCGCTCCAGGACCTCGACCCGGCGCCGCTCCTCAAGGAGGGCGGCCTCCCCAGCACGCCGCAGCCGCAGCCTGAGCCGGGAGACGTCGAAGCGCAACTGGGCCAGGTCGGGCACCGCAAGCTCGGCGGCGACCGACGGAGTTGGCGCACGGCGGTCCGCCACGAAGTCCGCCACCGAGGTATCGGTCTCGTGGCCCACCCCCACCACCACCGGCAGCGGGCAGGCAGCCACCGCCCGAGCCACCGCCTCGGAGTTGAACGCCTGGAGGTCCTCCAGGGAACCCCCGCCGCGTACCAGCAGCACCACCTCCACGCCGGCGCGCCCGGCGAGCTCCAGAGCCGCCAGGATCTCCCGGACCGCGGCCTCCCCTTGGACCAGGGTGGGCGCCACCAGCACCTCCACGATCGGGCAGCGCCGCTGCACCACGTGGATCACGTCCCGTAGCGCCGCCCCCTGCCGCGAGGTGACCACCGCCAGCCGCTGGGGCAGGAAGGGCAGCGGCCGCTTGCGCTCAGCGGCGAAGAGGCCCTCCTGCTCCAGGCGGGCCACCAGTTGCTGATAGGCCAGCGCCAGCGCCCCCACCCCCTGGGGCTCGAGCCGGTCCAGGTACAGCTGCAGCGAGCCGGCCGCCGCGTACACCGAGACCGACCCGTGGGCCAGCACCCGCATCCCGGTCCGGGGCTCGAAACGAAGGCTCTGGGCCTCCCGGCGGAACATCGCCGCCTTGAGCACCGAGCGGTCGGTGCCCCCCGGGCGGCAGTCCTTGAGGTTGAAATACCAGTGCCCCGCCGCCGACAGGTGACAGTCGCCGAGCTCGGCCTCGACATAGGCGTCCTGAAGCCGCGGATCGGCGGCCAGGGTGGCCCGGATCAGCGAGGCGAGCTCACCGACCTGGAGAACTAGCACCCGCCCCCTCCGGGGCCACCTGTGCGGTCCTGGCCAGGTTGCCCAGAACTCCGTTCACGAACCGGGACGCGTCCTCGCCGGCCATCTGCTTGGCGAGCCTGACCGCTTCATCGATCACCACCGCCACCGGCTCCTGGCGGCGCCAGCACAGCTCCTCGGCGGCAACTCTGAGAACCGCCCGCTCCAGCGCCCCCATCTGGTCCAGGGCCCAGTGGGTGGAGCAGGCCGCAATGGCGGCGTCGATCTCGGCCAGGTGCAGGACCGTGCCCTCCACCAGCTCGGCGGCAAACTGCCTGGCCGCCCCAACGTCGGGCTCCTGGCCCAGCTGGTATTCCAGGGGCGGGCGCCAGGGTCCAGGGCGGAGCTCCAGTTGGAAGAGCACCCGGACCGCTAGTTCGCGGGCCAGGTGACGGGGACGCACTGCTCAGTCCCCCTCGATCTCGGCAATGTGCAGGTTGATCTCCACGGCGTCCAGCCCGAGCATGGCGTGGATCGCCTCGGCCACCTTGAGCTGGAGAGCCTCGGCGACCTCGGCAATCGCGGCCTGGGCGGTGATCGCCAGGTAGAGGTCCAACTTGATCCCGGTTTCACCAACCATCTGGAACTTGACCCCGCGATGGCCGTGCTGGCGGTGCAGGGGTAGGGTCACATTGACCCCGGTGGGCTCGCACATGGCGGCGATCCCCGGGACCTCCTGGGCCGCCAGGGCGGCGATCGAGGCGACCACCTCACTGGCCACCCGTACCCGACCCGAGGGGAGCTCGCCGGGCTGGTTCAGCACCGAGGTGCTCACTGCACTCGCTCCACGTACTTCCCGGTCCTGGTGTCCACCTTGAGCCGGTCGCCAACCCCCACAAACAGCGGCACGTCGACCACCAGGCCGGTGCTGAGGGTGGCCGGCTTGCTGGCCCCGGTCGCGGTGTCGCCCTTGAACCCGGGATCGGTCTGGGCCACCTCCAGCTCGACGGTGATGGGGAGCTCGACGCCGATCACCTTGCCCTCGTACTGGAGCACGAACAGGTGGTCCGATTCCCGGATGTAGTGCGCCGCCTCGGTGAACTGGTCGGGGTCGAGAGGGTACTGGTCGAAGGTGCCGCTATCCATCACCACGAAGTGCTCCCCGTCGCGGTAGAGGAACTGCACGTCCACCTTCTCGATGCGGGCCCTGGGGAAGCGCTCCTCCGGCCTGAAGGTCTCCTCGGTGAGCGCCCCGGTGTTGAGGTTGCGCAGCCGGGTGCGCACCACCGCGGTGCCCCGGCCCAACTTGACGTGCTCGAAGCTGAGCACCTCCAAGAGCTGGCCGTTGCGCTCCACCGTGGTTCCCGACCGCAGCTCACCGGCGTTGATCATCGAGTGGCTCCTCTGGCAGTCAGCTCCCGGCAGCCCGGGCGGAACTGATGATGCCAGCTTTAGGCGCTGGGCACCCACCGCGGTCGCAGAAGCTGGCTCGGGGCGGAGCCCGGGTCTCCCCACAAGCCGTCATCAGCTGACTTCGGGGGCCCGATGGGGCCTGGCTCGCGACGGGGCCGTCAGAAGTTGCTGCCGGAACGCGACTGGCCCTGAGATCGGAGGGATCTAGGTTCCATGCATGGCCGCCAGGCTGATGCCCACCCGCCGGGCCCCGGCGCCGCCGGGCCAGCTCGCCAGCTCGGTCGTGATCGCCTCCCTCTCGAGGGCTCTGGATCTCGCCGAAGGCGAGCCGATGGGCCACGCCATCCGCAGCTGCTGGCTGGGTATGCAGATCGCCAAGTGGCTGGAGCTGCGCCCGGCGGAGCGTCAAGACCTGTACTACTCCCTGCTGCTCAAGGACGCCGGATGCTCGGCCAACGCCTACAGCGTGACCCACTGGTTCCAGGCCGACGACATTTCCACCAAGGCCGAGCTCAAGATCACCGACTGGAGCAGCCAATGGCGCTCGATGCTCTTCGCCATCCGCCAGACCGCACCCTCGGCTCCGATCACCCGGCGGATGGCCCAGCTGGTCTCCATCGGCAGCCGCGGCGCCAGCCTCGCCAACGAGCTGGTGGAGGTGCGCTGCACTAAGGGCGCCCAGATGGTACGCCAGCTGGGCTGGGCCGAAGCTGCGGCCAGCGCGGTGCTCAGCCTCGACGAGCATTGGAACGGCTCGGGGCGGCCCCGGGGGCTCAAGGGTGAGGAGATCCCCATGCTTTCCCGGATCGCCCTGCTCTGCCAGACCGTGGAGATCTTCTGGCGCCGGGGAGGCGGCCGCGCCGCCGAGACCATCCTGCGGCAGCGCCGGGGCAAGTGGTTCGACCCGGTCCTGGTGGACATAGTCCTGGCCCACGCCGGCAATGCCAAGGTCTGGCGGCAGCTGGGCGAGATCACCGAGCCCGAGCACATCGGCCACCTCGACCCCGAGCCCCGGATGATCCCCGCCGAGACCATGGACGACATGATCCGAATCGGCGAGGTGTTCGCCGCGGTGGTCGACGCCAAGTCTCCCTGGACGACCAACCACTCCACCAGGACCGCGGCCATCGCCCGGCTCATGGCCGAATACCTGAGCTTCACCCCCATGGAGCAGGACCGGGTGGGGCTGGCGGGCCTGCTCCACGACCTGGGCAAGCTCTCGGTCAGCAACGCCATCCTGGACAAGGCCGGTCCTCTGGTCCCCGCCGAGATGGAGGAGATGCAGCGGCACACCGCGATCACCCATGAGCTCCTCGCTCCGCTCTGGCCCCTCGACGACGTGGCCGAGATGGCGGCGTCCCACCATGAGCGCCTCGACGGCAGCGGCTACCACCGCCACCTGCGGGGCCCCGAGATGCCCCATGGGGCGGACATCCTGGCGGTCGCGGACGTCTACGAGGCGCTCACCGCCCACCGGCCCTACCGCCGGGGCATGGACGCCGAGGAGGCGATCGCGGTGCTCAAGAAGGACCAGGGCACCCGGCTCGGCAGCGAGCCGATCGAGGCCCTGGACCAGATGGTGGCCCAGAAGCTGGCGGACGAGGGCGAGGACCCCCCGCCAGGCCTGGCCCCACCTACATGAAGTAGAGGATCAGCCCGCAGCCCGCCACCAGGTAGGGACCGTAGGGAAGGGCGTCGCGCAGGCTGACCCGGCGGGTCACCAGCAGCACGATGGTGACCACCCCCCCGATCACGGTGCCGGCGATCAACGCCCAGAGTGCGTACAGGGCCCCGTAATTGAGGCTCATCCCGGTGATCGCCCCGATCAGCATCCCCAGCTTGACATCGCCCCAGCCAAACCCTTCGCCGTTGTGGAAGACCTCGCTGACGAGAGCGAACGGACCCAGCAGCACTGCGCCCACCAGGATCCCAAACAGGGACTGGATCACCGACAGGTCAGGGCTGAGGTTGGAGAGCGCCAAGGCGAGCAGGATCGCCGGCAGGGTGATCACGTCGAGTACCAGGCGGTGCTTGAGGTCGAACCCCAGGATCTGCAGCAGGACCAGGATCCAGAGGCTGTGCAGTAGCAGCCCCGGTCCCATGCCCTGGCGCAGCGCGAAGGCGCCAAAGCCGATGAATCCCAGCAGCGGCAGCGCCACCAACTCCAGCGGCCCCGGTCCGACCCGGGAGGGCGGGTCCTCGTCCTTGAGCGGCTGCTCCAGGAGCAGAGACAGCTGGCCGATCAGGAAGCCGCCGATCAGTCCGAGGGCGGCCCACCCCAGCGACTCCAGGGGGGTCACCGGGGAGGGTCACCTCCGCCGACGAGCCCCTCGAGCTGAGTCATCCGAGACCGGCCTCCTGGATCTGGGCGTTGTGTTGGGCCAGAGTGACGCTGTACTCAACCTTACCGTTCGGGAGGGCCAGGAAGTAGAGGTAGGCGGTGGCGGTGGGATGGAGCACGGCGTCGATCGCGGTGAGCCCGGGGCTGTCGATCGGACCCGGGGGCAGCCCGGTGTGCAGATAGGTGTTGTAGGGAGAAGCGAACTGGGTGTTCACCTGGGCGCCGTCGTCGCCCGAGAGGGATTGGGCGTAGAGCACGGTGACATCGCTCTGCAGCGCCATCCCCGAATGGAGTCGGTTGAAGAAGACTCCCGCCACCAGGCCCCGGTCGCTGGGGGTGGCCGCCTCGGCTGAGACTATCGAGGCCAGCACCAGCACCTGGAAGGGACTGAGACCCACCTTGGCGGCCCCGGCGTCGATCTTCCCCGCCGCCCGCGACTGGAAGTCCTGAAGTTGCCGCCGCAGCATCTGGTAGGGGGTGGTCTTGGGCAGCACCTGGTAGGTGTCGCCGAAGGCGAGACCCTCCCAACCCGCACCCTGGGGTGTCCCCGACAGCGGCGCGATCCCCGCGAAGGCGGTGGGATGGTCGACCAGCGCGAGGTAGCTGGACGCCGCAAAGAGACCATCCGCCTGCAGCAACCGGGCCTCCTGGGAAGCCCGCAGCCCATCTGGGATCGTCACGTTGAAGGCTTGGCTCAGCGGTGGTCCCTTGAGCACCTGCACGATCTCGGAGGCGGACATCCCGGGATCCAGCGGGAAGCGCCCTGGCTGGAGTCGGCGCTGCAGGTGCTGGCTCTCGGCGTAGAGCTTGAACACCAGATCGCTGCGAACCAGCTTCTGCCGCTTCAGGCCGTCCGCCACCTGGGCCAGGGTCTCGCCCTTGGCGATGCTAAAGAGCACTTTCTGGGTCTGCTGCGAGCTCACCGGCTGGAGATCGTTGCGGGCCAGCAGCGCCAGCCCCGCGCCCGCGCCCACCAGCAGCACCAAGATCGTGAGCAGCGCGGAGGCGACCGGATGCGCTCTCATCAGCCCCTCCGCGCGGCCAGCGCCAGCCGCTGCTGCAGGATCAGGGTCGCCGCCACCTGGTCACCCACCCGGCGGCGCTGAGCTCGGGTCTGGCCGGCCGCGATCAGGTGCCGCTCCGCCTGCCTGGTGGTGAGGCGCTCGTCCAGGTAGGTCACCGCTACGCCGGTAGCAGCGGCCACCAGCTCCCCAAAGCTGCGGGCCTCCCCCGCCGAGTCTCCCTCCGATCCGTCCATGCGCAGGGGCAGACCGACCACGATCTCGGTCACCGCCAGCTCACGGACCAGCCGGACGATCTCCGCCAGGTCGCGACGGTCCGCCCGGCGCCGCACCGTGGAGTGGGGCTGGGCAATGGTCCTGGTCTCGTCGCTGACGGCCACCCCGACCCGGGCCCGACCTGGGTCGAGGGCGAGGATACGACCGGGGAGCGTCATCCCCAAGCCCTCAGCCAGTGGTGTGCCCCTGGGCGAGGGACTCTCTGACCAAGTGAATGTGGCTGGAGAGGATGGGCAGCCACGGCCACCCGATCGGAGACTGGGAGATGGTCACCGTGCTGTCCTTGGGCAGGCGTGCCAGGAGGTAGGACTTGGCCGAACCTGTGCCCATCGACGCGAGCTTGCCCCGGAGCGGCGCGAGGTCCAGCTTGGGTGCCCAGTACCCTTTGGCCCTTGAGCTGAAGGTGACCGCCCCAGCGGCCCCGGCCGCCACCACCTTGGGCGTGCCCAAGTCGGGGTTGTCCAGCAGCTCGGCGTGCTTGGGGACTTTGGACTTGAGGTCCTTGAGCACCGCCGCCTTCACCGCTGCCGGGCTGTAGGCGGTCGCGGCCGCGCTCAGCGTGACCGTGAGGGTCTGCGCGGTGGCCGCCGGGCAGGGTGCCGAGGCAGAGGTGTTGCAACCGCTGGGCAAGGTGGGATTGGTGAGCGTGACCACTATGCCCTTGCCCTTGGAGTCCACCGCCAGGACCGACTTGCCAGCCAGTCGTTTGAGCTGCCTGTTGGCCTTCTGGGTGAGCTTGTTGTCCAGGGATTGCTGTTTCTGCTGCGCGGCGGTGGCGTCGGTCGTGGAGAAGACCGACTGGGTAGTAGCGTTCTTGCCACCCGTCATCGCCGAGCCGTTGGTTATCTGCAAGCGTGAAGCCGCCCCAGGTATGCACCCAGTTGGATCGTCATTGGGAGAAACGCACCCGCTGGCACCGTAGTTGCTCCAGTTCCACGATTGCGATGACCCCACGTTCCCCGCAGTCCCAACCGTATTTGCGTCGCCCTGCACCGGCACCCCCTGCGAGTACGAGGGACAGTTCGGCACCGCAACCGACGCCGACTCCCCGCCGGTTGTGGTGGTGAATCCGACCCCACTCGCACTCGTATCTTGGAACTCAGGCGCGTTGCCCTGAAAAGACAGCTGCAGACCACTAGTTCCTGTCGACCAGCAAAACTCCAAATCCCCCGTCGCGGGCACGGGGGGCAGCGACTGGGTGCCGCTCGGGGTGATCGTGAAGGTGCCGGTGAAGGTCTGGCTCTGCAGCCCCTGGGTGGTGACCTCATCCAGGGTCGACCCGGTCTGGCCGTCGTTGCCCTGGACGGTCACGGTGTCCACCAGGGGATGAGCGCGGACCCCCAGGGTGACGGTCGCCGAAGGCAGCAGGAAGAAGATCAGGATCAGCACCACGATCACCCCAGCGCTGCAGAGCGCGATCAACCGCTGCCGGCCTCGCTGTGACTCCCACAACCCCTGGATCTGGCTCCACCAGCCGGCGG
>JBOHUH010000189.1:0-13849 GCA_050733915.1 Candidatus Dormibacteria bacterium
TGGATGGGATCCGCAACCAGATCGAGCCCCCCAACCCGCTGGAGGTCGACCTCTACGAGCTGGAAGGCGCACGTGCGGACGCGGTGCGCAGCCTTCCGGGCAGCCTCGACGAGGTGCTCCTGGCCCTTGAGGAGGACCACCAGTTCCTCTTCGAGGGCGGGGTGTTCACCGAGGACCTGATCGACACCTGGGTCGCGCTGAAGCGGGAGCGTGAGGTGGACCCGGTGCGGCTGCGACCGCACCCGTACGAGTTCATGCTCTACTCGGACGTCTAGCGGCCCCACCGGGCCTGTCGGGGCGGGGGGCTGACGGAATGGGCCATGACATCCGCTGTCCCCTCCGTGGCGAGGGACCGGTGGACCTCCAGTCCTCCTTGGGATGATCGTGCCCCATCCAAGTAGCCCGCCTGGGGTTGCGGCTTTGACCGTCGCACAAGGGTTCTGCCAGCGGCCAAGAAGGAACCCCGCAAGCCGCGTCGAGCCGGGGGCACATCGGCTTACTCCCGGCGTTCCGCTCAAGGTCAGGGGGTCGGAACCCGCTCCGAGGGCCTCGGTCGCGCGGTCCGGACCCTGTGCCGTTTCGTCAACCCCGGGAACGGCTTCCTTCACCACCTTGCCTTCGGAACCTTGGCGAGGGGCCGTGGCGGTCCGCCCCAAGGAGCTGGGTCCGATGGTGGAAGTCCTTGAATTCGAGTTCACATCGCCGAGTTGGACGGCGGATTCTGTCGTGTCTGGGGGGAGCCGGTCGGGATCCGACTCCGGCCCAATCCGGGGGGCGGCCCAGCCCAGCGCCCCAGCCATGTCAATTCCGGTTGACAGTCCAGTTACGCGCGGTTACCATTGTTCCGCTAGGCGGGTAGCCGGTGTCTCAGCAGTGATGTCTACATCAGGGCGCGAGCTTGACCCAGAGGAGCGCGCGTCCGAGCCCTAATCCTCTCACTACAGCGCACACGACTCTGCTCGACCCCGTCAGTAGCAAACGCCGTTGGAGTGAGGGCACGGGCCCGCTTGGGACAAGGAGCGCGCAGCATGCGACGCCGCTGCAAGGTCAGCGTGGTGATTCCCACGCGCAACGAAGGCCCGAACCTGCCCGAGCTGAGACGCAAACTCAATCTGGCGCTTCGGGGGCTCAGCTCCGAAGTCATCGTCGTCGACGACAGCACCGATGCGGTGACCCGACCCTGGCTCCGGGAGATTGCGGGAGCCGACCCTAACTGGCGGATCGTCGAGCGGGCGCCGGGCCAGCAGACCGGGTTGGCCACCGCCGTCGCGACCGGGATCCGGCTCGCGACGGGGAGCGTCGTCTGCGTCATGGACGGCGACCTGCAGCATCCTCCCTCGACCATCCCCAGCCTGGTGGCTGCCGTCGAGAACGGCGCGGACATCGCCGTAGCGTCGCGATATGCGAGCGGAGGCAGCGCCGCCGGGCTGGGCAGCACCCGACGCAAGTGGGTCAGCCGGTCGGTGTCCTGGGTGGCCCGGTCCTTCTTTTCCGAGGCGCGCCGAACCTCAGACCCCTTGAGCGGCTTCTTCTGCCTCCGAACAGAAGAGGCGGTCGGAGTCGAGTTGCGGCCGGTCGGGTTCAAGATCCTCTTGGAGCTGCTGGTCTGCCTCCCCCGGGCGGCGGTGGTCGATGTGCCCTACTCCTTCGCGGAGAGGTATTCCGGGACCAGCAACGCGACGCTGCACCAGGGACTGCTCTTCGGCAAACACATGCTGTCGCTGTTCCTGAACGTTCCCCTGACAGCGCTGGTCGGCAAGATCGCCATTGCGGCGGGCACTGGGATAGCCGTCTTCGCGCTGGGGCTCGGGCTCTGCCAAGCCCTGGGCTTGGGGGACCCCGAGCCTTGGCTCATTGCCTCAATTCTCAGTCTTGTCGCAGGCACCTTCGTTTACCACCTGCTGACGTTCAGGACCGCATTGTGGCGCCGCGGCATGGCTGGACACCGCTTGGAGTGGACTCTCGGACTCGCCAGCATCGTCGGTGGGGTCGCTTGCTTCCTGGTGCTGATGGCCCGGGCTCACCTGGCGACGGTAGTCCTGGCGATTCTGGCGCAACTCGCGGCCGTTGTGATCGGTTACGGGTTGCCCCGCTATTCCCGCACCCGATCTGGCTCGGTGCCCCGCGACGGCGAGGCGGCAGACGAGCGCGGCTTGCAAGGGCTGGCGCGCCGGCTTGGCGCCGAGAGGGCGTGGTGGTTCGACCCTCGCGCTGCCCACCCCTCCACATCCTCCGAGCCGGGACCCTCACCGTCAATGGTGCGCCACGTGGTGGTGACCCGCCAGCCCCTCCTGATCGTCGAACTTCCCTCACATCGCCCTCAGGCTCGGATGAATGTTGACGCCTACAGCCTGATGTTGATACCTGAGCTGGCCTCAGATCAGCGCGTGGCCAAGATCGCGGTGCTGGTGCGGACCAGCCGCGATGGCTTCGCCACTCGTGACCTACATACCGCACTGGCCTGGCTCAGCGGTCACCCGACCCCAGCCCCGCGCCTCGGAGCGGTGCTGGTGCCGGCCCTGGGCGCAGCCGGGCACCAGCCGTGATCGCCGCCGAGAGCGCCGAGCACGCGGTGCGAACGGGGCTGCTGGCTGGGAGCCGGTGGGGGCGGAGGAGCTGGGCCCGGGGCAGCCGGTTCGCCGTCGTCGGCCTGGTCGGACTAGCGGTCAACCAAGGCCTGCTATGGACCATGGTGACCTTCGCCGGCATGTCATATCTGCTGGCGGCCGTCGTGGCCAGTCAGGGCTCAACGCTGGTCACTTACGTGGCCAGTGAGCTGTGGGTGTTCAAGGGGAGGCAGGAAGTGGGCCAACGGGTTCACTGGGTCCGAAGACTTCTGGCCTTCGACTCGCTGAACGTGGCGTCGCTGCTGCTGCGACTGCCGCTGCTCTTCGCACTCACCAGTCTCGCGCACGTCAACTATCTGCTCAGCAATCTGGTCGCCATTAGCGTATTCATGCTCGTCAGGTTCCTCATCTCCGATCTGTGGATCTGGCGCGCCCCGTCCACGGCCACCGCCGTTGCACTCGCACGAGGTCATTGATGACTGCTCTTTTCTCGCGGAAGATCCACTACGATATCGATGGCTTGGTCATGGTCGAGTCGCGAGTGCGGCTGCCCGAGCTGGAGTGCTTCCGCACGGAGGTCGTCCGGGAGCCCGATCTGATCATCGAGGTGGGGGCACGGGTCCGAGGCATTCCTGCGCCCGCATCTGGCGCGGCCTATCGTTATCGTGAGCGGATGGGGACCAGCACCGCTAACTTCGACATCCTCATGGGACCGCCGGCGGTGGTGCGCGCGGCACCTCTGCTGGCGATATCACGACATGTTCTGTACACCAACGTGGTGGAGCCGTTGCTGCGCTTCATCATCGCCAGTAGAGGGCGGATGCTGGTGCACGCCGGATGCATCGTGCTGGGTGGCCAGGGAGTGATGCTCTCAGCCCGCACTGACACCGGCAAGACCGCGACGATCCTGCGTCTGCTGCGGGCCCACGGAGGCTCCTTTCTGTCGGACGACATGACCATCCTCTCTCCGAACGCGGAGGCCAGTCGGTACGCCAAGCCGCTGACCATCAGCGCTCACACCCTGGGGGCGGTGCCTCACAACCGGCTGAGCCTCGGAGAGCGGGCGGCGCTTCCGTTTCAGAGTCGGCTACATTCTCGCAGTGGCCGCGGGGTTGGCAAGTGGCTGGGAGAGCGCCCGCTCCCGATCATGGCCCTCAACAGCGCCGTACAGGCCCTGATCCCACCACCCAAGTTCCGGGTCGACCAGCTGGTGCCGTGCCGCCTCGACCGCCGGTGCACTGTGCGTAAACTCTTCCTGATCGAGCGAGGGTCGCCACCGCTCAAGGCCGCGGTTCCCCAATCGGAGGCGCTGGAGCAACTGCTGCTCAATACCGCTGACGCATACGAGTTTCCGCCCTTCAGTAGCATGGCGCCCCAGCTGCGGATTGCCGGACTCGACTTCGCCGAAGTTCAAGCGGCGGAGAGGGGGGTGCTGCAGAGCGCTCTCGCTCATTTGGAGATAGTCAGACTGAGGGTTTCGGACTTTAGCTGGCCCGAACTCGTCAAGGACTCCCTGGCGGGCGACCTTGCGAGCGCGAGCGCTGAAGCGATGGCGGGAGGCTGGGGGACAGCCGAGCCAGCGGTCGTTTCAGCCGGTCGGTTGAGTGTCCAAGAAGAGCGGTAACCCAAAGGACCCGTCAACTCGGAGGTCGAAGCGCTCGAGGCCCTCGGCGTCGACTCGTCCAGGTGCCTCGCCCCGAGGGTCATCTCGCCGCCGCCCGGGGCCGGCCGACGAGGCGCATCAGCCGTCGACCGAGATCCGCCGCTCAAGCGCGGTCGGCCGCCGAGCGCCCCCCGATGATGCCCTTGGACAGAGCGCGGTAGAAGTCGCCCCGAGGGGTCGGGAGGGGTCAAGAGTCCTGCGCTCCCACCCGCCTCACTGGTGGAGCCGAAGCTTCGCCCTCTGGGCGGCCCCAGCGGCGGCGATCTTGCTGGGGGCGCTTTTGGTGAGACTCTACGGCCTCAACCAATTTGGCCTCAATTCCGACGAGGCGGTCTACGCCGGGCAGGCGGCGGGGCTCGCCGGATTCACCCAATTCGCTCATCTGTTCGGGATTTTCCGAGCGCATCCCCTGCTCGTTCAGCTGGTCATCTCGGTGGTCTTCCGCGCCGCGGGAGTCCACGGGCTGCTGGCCCGCGACGTATGCGTGGTCTTTGGAGTCGGCCTGGTGCTGGCCACCGGACTCGCGGCCGGTGTGATCTCCGGCCGCTGGGCGGCGCTCATAGCGATGCTCTTCGTCGCCCTCTCGCCCTACGCGGTGGCCATCTCGCGGCAGGTCCTGCTCGACGGCCCAGAAGCCTGCTTCGTGGGGGTCTACCTGGTATTCCTCATCCTGTACCTGCAGCGGATGCGGGCTATCTGGCTGTGGTCCGCGGCGCTCGCGGCCGGGTTGGCGTTCCTCTCCAAGGAGACCGCCATCCTGCTGGCTCCCGCGTTCCTGATCTCCTTGATGCTCACTCCCAAGGTGCCCCTGCGCCGACGGGACCTCCTGGTCGCCGGACTGATCTATCTGGTGGCGGTGGTGATCTACCCGCTGGCTGAGCTGGGGGCGGGAAGAGGGGGCACCGGCACCGACTACATTATTTGGCAGTTACTTCGACCGCCCAACCACACCCTGCTGTTCTACTTCGAGGTGCTCGGCGCCATCGGCTGGCCGCTGGTCGCCTTCGCTGTCGTGGGAGCGTGGGTGGCGATCCGCCGCCGGACCGCGACCGACGTGGCGCTACTGACGCTGACCGGCGTTCTCTTGGTGTTCTTCGAGTTGTGGCCCACCAAGGGCTACGAGTATCTGATGCCCCTTGTGCCACCCTTGGTCGTCCTGGCGATCTCCGGTGTCACCTACTGCGGCACCGAGGCCTCCAGGCACCTTGGTCACCTTGCCCGCCTGGCGCGCTGGGTGACGGCTCCCCGGGCTACCGCCGCACTGGTGGTCGTGGTGGTGGGACTGTTGGTGGGAACCGCCGGCCCGACCCTGGCGGCAGACTCGGCACCCGGCGCGGTGATCATCGGCACCGACAGCGGTCAGGTGACCCCCGCGCGCGTCAGTGCCTTGGCGGGCTCCGGCGGGCTGCTGGCGGGTCGGCCGACCGCCGAATGGGCGCGGAGGAGGACCCTGCCGGATTCAGTCTTCCTCACCATCGGACCCTCGTTCGCCAACATCCTGGAGTTTTACAGTCTGCGCCGTGCCCTGGCCCTCAGCGTCAGCCCCAATCCGCTGCACCGAAACCCCGCCTACGCGCCGGTCGTCAACGCCGATCAACTGATCCGCAGTGGGGCGGTGCAGTACCTGGTCTACGACGCTTATTCGGCCGCCCGGACCTCGCACTTTGCCACCCGGCTGCTGCAGTTGGCACACCGCTTTGACGGCATCTTGGTCTACCGCTACGTGGCCGCGCCGCACGGTCGGGCTCGCCAGCCCAGCCTAGTGCTGGTCTACCAGGTGCGCCCGTGATGGCGCGGAAGTCGCGGTACGTCGTCCTGGGGGTGGCAGCAGCAGCCGCCTTGGAGGCGCTGGCAGCCGTGGGCGCCGGTCCCGTGCGGGCCGCCCCGGCGCCGCGGGCGCAGGCGGTCGCAAAAGAGGCTCAGGCCAAGATCAAGCATGTCTTCGTGATCATCCAGGAGGGGAGATCGTTCGACAACTACTTTGGCACCTACCCCGGAGCCTTGGGCCTCGCCCCCAACACCGCGCTGCCCACCAGCCTCGCCGCGCCGCAGGCCCAGCGGGTGACGCCCCACACCCTGACCGCACCTCGCACCGCCCGTCTCGACGATTCCGTCGACGTCGCGCGGGCGGCGAGCGACGGGAGTCGGATGGATGGCTTCGTGGCGGCCCAGAACGCCGCCACCGGCAACGGCAGTCTGGCCATGGGCCACTATGACGCGACTGGGATCCCCTACTACTGGCAGCTGGCTCGCTCCTATGTCCTGGCCGATCACTTCTTCTCTTCGAGCCTGGGCGGAGCGGTCTCCAACTACGAGTACGCGGTGGCTGCCCAGTCCTGGCCGGACTCTGCTGCCGGCGGCCCCCCCCCGGGGACGCAGACGATCTTCAGTCGGCTGAGCGGTGCCGGAAAGTCCTGGGGTTACTTCGCCGCCCGCTACAACCTGGACCGCAAGGCCGGCAGGACCGCCGCCCTGAGGGCGCAGATCCCGCTCCTGGACCTGCCGGTCGGCGCCAGCCACCCGCGCCAGGCGTCGCGCTCGGCCGGGATCCAGGACCTCTCGGTGCTCTACCGTCGCCTGGCCCGAGGCGGGCTTCCGGCGGTCAGCTATGTGGTGCAGCCGGGGCAGTCCGAGCATGCCCCTGAGAGCGTTCTGGCGGGGGAGACCGCGACCGTGGGCCTGCTCAACGCCATCATGCGCAGTCGCTATTGGAGTTCCAGCGCGATCTTGCTCACCTGGTCGGACTGGGGAGGTTGGTACGACGGGGTGGCCCCTCCCCAAGTCGACGGCACCAGCTACGGGTTTCGGGTGCCTGCCCTAATAATCTCCCCCTATGCCCGACGGGGGGTGGTGCTTCACAACGTGGCCGATTTCACCTCGATCCTGAAGTTCATCGAAACCGTCTACGATCTGGCTCCGCTCTCCGTTCGGGATGGGAGCGCCTACAATTTGATGGGAGCCTTCAACTTCGATCGCCCCGGGCGGGCTGCGGCCCCGGTCGCCCTGGGCGCCTTGCCATCCGGCACAGTGACTCAGGGCTCACTCCCAGTCATCTTCGCGGCCTACGGGGTGATGGCGCTCCTGGTGGCGGGGCTGCTTGGGTTCGCCGCCCAGCCCTGGTGGCGACCTGGCTGGCGGCGGCTCCGGGCCCGGTTCCGGCCTTGAGGGTGCCCGGGCGGGGAGGTCGGCCGGGAGCCAGAGCGCACCGCTGGGCGCTGGCGTTGTGCCTTTTGGGGGTGTCCTTGGGACTGCTGGACTTCGCCCCGCTGACTGCGCGGGTGTGGGCCGCCAGCGGCGCCGCACCGGTCAACCTCAGCCTCGAGGCGCCAGCCACCGTCAGCGCCGGAGAGCCGGTCCCGGTGTCGGCGTCGCTCACTTCGGACGGGGTGCCGGTCCCAGGCCGGCTGGTGCGATTCTCAATCGACGGAACGGAGATGGCAGCCGCGGACACCGCCGCGGACGGACAGGCGACCACCACCATCCGCAAGCAGATCCCCGCGGGGACCCACACGGTCGAGGCGACGTTCGCGGGGAGCACGGACTTCCAAGCGGCCCAAGCTACGGCCCCGCTCACGGTCCTGATCTCCGCCCTGACCGTCCATGTCGTCCCCGCGGTGAAGGGGGCGGTCACCCTCAGCGTCGACGGCGGCCCAGCCCTCAGCGCCGATGCGGAGGGGTACATCCGGGCCAACCTCACGGTCGGGGGACTGTCCACCCTCACCATCAGCGTGCACGACCCCCGGCCCGGCGTCAGGGTGCACTTCGTCGACTGGTCCAACCACCAAACCTCGGCCACGAGGGTGCTCCGCGTGGAGCACGACGTGTACACCCAGGTGGCGATCCAGGTCTCCTACCTGACGCGGGTCCGCTTTGAGGACTCGGAGGGCCAGTCACTGAGCCGGGCCAAGGTGAGCAACCTGTCCCTCGACGGTCCCAACGGCGCGGTGCTCCCGGTCAGTGGGGGAGCGGTCTGGCTGACCACCCCGACGCCCCACAGCACCGCGAGTGGGGCGCTGGCGGTGGGACCAGACTTCTACTCGATCCGCACCGCCGCATACCAGGGGGTCGCCGTCGCCAAGCGAGGTCAGGACCGCGTGGTCCCCGGCGAGGTGAAGGTCTGGGCCATCCGGCTGGACGTGTACCCCCTCACTCTTTACGCCGTGGACATAGTCTTCGGCCGCTCGGTGGGGGCGAGGGTGCTGGTTTCCGGACCCGCGGGATGGAGCCGCCGAGTGACTCTGGGCGATCGGAAGGGCTCGACCATGGTCCTCCCCGCCGGACTCTACGAGGTTAAGTTTCGCGGACTCGGCTTGGCGCCCACCGTCAGAGTCAGGGTGTCCCGGGTCGAGTCGGCTCCGGTCAAGGTATTCACGATTCTGGATGCCGCCTTCGCGCTGCTGGTGCTGCTGGCGGCGGCTCTGGGGCTGCTCGCAGCCAGCCGCTGGCGGAACTCGATCCTCGCCCGGCTCCCCGTCTGGCGCGAAGCCTTGCGCCGCCACTTCGAGAACTTGCGATGACAGAGATGCGACGGTCCGGGCACGTTCTCGCCGAAGCAGAGCGGCCGAAGTGCGCTTCGGCTAGGCTGAGCTCATGGCGGACTTGGTCGGGGCTCCGAGCGCATGAGGGCGCCGTGGTTGGCGCTCTGGAAGCGAGCGCCCCAGTGCTGCGCGGTCTGCCACTCGACCGCTCCCGACGGCGGCATGGCCTCCTCGCAGGGACCGGTCTGCCTGGCCTGCTCCATCTCGAGCGAGCTGGGGCTGGCCCCGGGCAGCAGCGCCCGCGAGCGGCGGCCGGACCGGACCCATCCCGCACCTCGGACGCGGTCGGTCTTGCGCGGGCATCCAATCTAGGCCGCACTCCTGTGCCGGGGGGGAGGGCCGGACTTGAACTGCGGGGTGTGCCTTTCCAGCGCCCCAGATCAGCCTCGGGAGGCACCACCCACGCCCCGCGGAGATGGCGCTGATGGCAGGAAGGGTCCTCGCGGGGGTGGTCTCTCTGGCCGTGATCATCGGAGCCCTGGTGGGGATAATCCTGATCCGGAGCGGATCCCCGGGCTCCTACCCGTACCAGATGGGCCGGCCACCGGCGCACAGCACCGCCTCGGCTGAGCCTGCACCGGGAGCCGGGGAAGGCAAGGGGTCCAAGACGCGGGCCACGGTGTACCTCTACTACTATCTCTGGTGGACCGCTGGCCACTGGCGGGCCAAGCTGGGCCCGGCTTACCCGCTGGGAGCGAGTCCGCCGCCTCTGCCTGGCCGCACCAATGCGGCGGGCTGCGACCCGGTCGCCACCTTCCCGGACGCGACCGTCGTCGACCTCCCATCTCAGGGCCTGTACAACCAGAGCGACCCGTCCACCTTCAGGCCTCAGATCGCCGCCGCCGAGGCGGCCGGCGTCACCGGCTTCCTGGTCAGCTGGCAGGGGACCGGGACGGCGACCCAGTCCGCCACCTCCTCCGGCTACGACCAGCGGCTGCGCCTGCTGGTCCGGGCGGTCGACCAGTACAACCGCCAGCACCCCACCCAGCCCTTCCACCTGGGCCTGGCGCTGTCGGCCTTCGGAGACTACAGCCGGCCCGCCAGCCAGATCGTGTCCGACCTCTCCTACTTCACGACCACCTACGGGCGGGACCCCGCCTTCCAGAACCAGTACAGCCGCAAGCCGATCGTGATCCTCATGGACAGCCGCAAGTTCCCGCAGGCCACGGTGGCGAGGGTGTGGGCGAGCCAGCACACGCGCGCCTACCTGGTTGGCGACGAGACTGCGGCGTCGTGGCCGCGGGACGCCCCCTATCTGGACGCCACCTCCTACTACTGGTCTTCCGAGAACCCGGTCACCAACCGGGCCGCTGGCGGCGACGTTCGCCAGCTCGCCCAGGAGGTGCATGCCGCCGGAAAGCTCTGGTTCGCGCCCTTCATCCCCGGCTACGACGACCAGCTGGTAGGCGGCAACTGCGTCCCCCGAAACGGACTGCAAACCCTGCGGTCGGTGTGGCAGTTGAACGCCGCCAGTCACCCCGACGCCTGGTTTGGGATCAGCTGGAACGAGTTCGTGGAAAACACTTACCTGGAGCCCAGCCAAGCCTACGGGTCTACTTATCTGGACGAGCTTCACCAGCTCATCCTGGGCGGCTGATGGAGTGAATCCGACGTCTCTCGGGATGGTCGTCGCGGCGCCGGGGAGGGCAGGTCGGGCTTGGCGCCAAACCCCTACCGCGAAGTTCGTGTTTAGGGCATAAATGTGTGGTATAAGACTGATGCTTTGGCAATGCGGGAGGGGATGATGGGGACTCGCTCAGTCAGTCGGTTGCTGCGCTCAGGGCACCGGCTCCGCCGGCGCTCCGGGGCCGCGATCCTGGCGCTCGCCATCGGGGCGCTTACCCTCGGTGCCGTGGGGCTGGTCTCCACCCTCGCCGCGGTGTCTCTCAATCCCGTCCCCGTGACCCCCTACCAGGGCTTCAACGCCGCCCTGACCCGAGCGCCCTACCTGACCGACCTCACCCAGACCTCGGTCGAGGTCAACTGGGCGATGAACCTGTCCCCGGTGGGCAGCGTCTCCTGGGGCCCGCTGGGGAGTTGCACCGCCAACACCATCCAGGCGCCTTCGACGCTGCCCCTCTCCTATCCCGCGGCGGGAACCCCGTCCAGCGTCACCGGGCGGGAGTTCTCGGTGGAGGGGGTGCACGAGTACCAGAACTCGGTGGAGCTCACCGGGCTGGCGCCGGAGAGCACTTACTGCTACCGCGTGTACAGCGGCGGCTCCCAACCGATCGACCTCCTGGGCACCAACGGCTCGCCCAGCTTCACCACTCTGGCGCCGGTGAGCAGCTCCTCGACCACCCCGGTGACCTTCGACGTCCTGGGAGACACCGGTGAGACCAACTCCGGTACCGGGGTGCCCTTCCCCAACTACCTCAACCCCGACGAGGCGGCGATCGACAATCTGATCGGCACCTCGGGCGCTCAATTCGCGGTGGTGGCTGGGGACATGGCCTACTCCGGCGGTACCCAGGACAACTTTGGCGATCTGCAGCAGACCGGCAGCGAGGTGAGCAACATCTTTGGGCCGTCCTACTGGTCCCAGACCGGGGGCATCCCCCTCTTCTACGCCGACGGCAACCACGGCCAGAACGCCACCGCCCTGCACAACTGGTCCGAGAGCGCGACCGCCGCCGCCTCCAACGGGGTCTACGCCGACCTCTCCTATCCCAGCATCGACGGCACCACGGCTGCCACCTACCCGCAAGGCTGGTACGCCTTCTCGGACGGTAACGTCCGGATCTACGTGCTCGACGCCGCCTGGGCCGACGGCAACGTCGGCAGCGCGACCGGCGCGGAGTGCCCGGTGCAGGGCGCCGGCCCGGCGACGGATTGCGCCATGTACCAGGTGGACGCCGCCGCCCACTGGACTCAGACCTCGCCGGAGTACCAGTGGTTGGAGCAGGACCTGGCCAGCCACCCCGGCGGCGTCAAGTTCGCGATCTTCCACTTCCCCCTGCGGTCGGACAACCCCGACGAGACGTCCGATGTCTACCTGCAGAACAGTCCCGCCAATCCCCAGGCGGCGGAGGGCCTGGAGGCGCTCCTCTCGGCCAACGGGGTGGCCATGGCCATCGACGCCCACGCCCACACCTACCAGCGGATCGCCCCGGACGCGCCGGGGCAGCTGCTGAGCTACCTGACCGGGGGAGGCGGCGGGGTGCTGGAGCCGGTGACCGGGGGCGGGGTCTGCAGCTCGCTGATGGCCAGCGCCAGCGTCTACGCCCTGGGCTGGAGTCCCAGCAGCTCTCAGGGCACTGCCTGCGGTGCTCCCACCCCGCAGTCGGCTGCCCAGGTCTACAACTTCCTCAAGGTCACCGTGGTCGGCGACCAGGTGACCGTGACCCCGATCAACGCCACCGGACAGGTCTTCGACCAGCAGACCTACACCATCGGTGGCGGGCCGACGCCGACGCCAACTCCGACTCCGTCGGGGACCCCGACGCCCACTCCAACACCCACGCCGACAGGCACCCCGACCCCGACGCCGACAGGCACCCCGACCCCGACGCCGACCGTCACGCCACCTCCGGGTTGGTCAGTCCAAACCTACGGCGGGACCGAGACAACCTCGGCCACTAGCCTGCGCATCGCCGACCCCGCCGGCACGGCGGCCGGTGACCGCCTGGTGGTGGTTGCCGGATTGCGCACGGGAGCGACCGGACGGATCACCAGCATCACCGACTCCGCAGGCAACGTCTGGACCAACCGTGATGTCACCTACACCGCGGGCGTGACCAACCGATCCGAGTACTGGGAGTCGCTCGACTCCCAGGCGCTGGCGCCAGGCGGGTTGGTGACGGTCACCTTCAGTAGTTCTGAGATCGCGGCCGCCGACCTGCTGGTCATCTCCGGCGACGATGGGAGCACGCCCGCGCTCATCTCCGCCACGAGCGCCGCGTCGGGGGCGAACAAGACGGCCAACTCGGGGCCGGTGACGCCTGCCGATGCCGGCGACCTGCAGATCGGCTGGATCCAAACCCCCAACAAGTCGACCGCGGAGGGCAGCCCGGCCGCTGCCTTCACGGCTGGGAGCGGAACCGCCCTCGGCTGGAGTGGTTCGTCGAGCGGTTCCACGTCCCTCTCGCTCGACGCGTCGTTCCAGTCACCCAACACCACCAGCGGCCAGTCCTATCAGGCGACCTTCAGTGGGACGCCACCCTGGTCGGCGGGGATCGCCACCATCAAGATGGCAGCTGGCGGGAGCCCGACGCCGACCCCCACCGCGACCCCGACGGCGACGCCGAGTTCCACACCAACTCCCACTCCCACGCCGACTCCGACTGGGACACCAACACCCACGCCGACCCCGACTGGGACACCAACACCCACGCCCACGCCGACTCCGACTGGGACACCAACGCCAACGCCCACGGCGACGCCCACGTCCACGCCGACTCCACCCCCGGGAAGCTGGACCGTTGCCAGCTATGGGGGTACTGAGACTGCGGCCGCGACCAGCCTGCGGATCGCCGTACCCGCTGGGACCAAGGCGGGTGATCGGCTGGCTGTGGTCGTTGCCATGCGCGTGGGCGCCACCGGGAAGGTTTCGAGCATTACCGACACCTCCGCCAACGCCTGGGTCAACCGGGAGGTGGCGTTCACCTCCGGTGTGACCAACCGGTCGGAGTACTGGGAAGTGGCCAACAGCGCGGCCATCGCTCCAGGTGGGATCGTCACCATCAACTTCAGCACGTCGGTCCTGGCGGCTGCGGATCTCCTGGTCGTCTCGGGTGACGATCAGAGCAGCCCGCCCGTGGTCGCCGCCGCGAGCGCTCCCTCAGGGTCCAGCGCCACCGCGGCCTCCGACTCGGTGACGCCAAGTGCGGCCACTGACGTCCAGATCGGCTGGATCCAGACTCCCGAGCTTTCCACGTCGGAAGGCAGCCCGGTCGCGACCTTCACGGCCGGCAGCGGCACGACGCTGGGCTGGTCCCACTCGTCGAGCGGCTCGACGTACGTGTCGTTGGACGTGTCCTTCCAGGATCCGAACACGATCGCCCCGCAGGCGTACCAGGCGACCTTCACCAAAACCCCGCCCTGGTCGGCCGGGATCGCTTCGATCCGCGCCTAAACCCAGC
>JBOHUH010000190.1:0-92244 GCA_050733915.1 Candidatus Dormibacteria bacterium
GCCGGGATCGTCGTGACCGCCAAATCTGCCCGCAGACTGTTGCGACCGCCGTGTCCTAGCGTCCGGACGATGGGCTCGGTGAGGATGTGCTCCTTGTCGTATCCTCTGCTCAGAAGATAGGCAATAGCTTCTACACGGCGGGCTTCTTCACTGGGGGAAAGTCCATCAGCGGTGCGACCGCTCACCTTGAGGAGCCCACGCACAGGGCAGATCAGAGTGAGACCGCGGGTTGTGAGTGTGGGCGTGGCGGTCGGGGCGCCAGCGTCCGAGGCTAGCTCAGGGTCCAACTGCGAACTCACCTTCAAGTCCCGTTAAGTATAGGTCAGGTCCCATAGTCCACCCACGCCGACTGCTGAACCGCCCCGGGAAAGTTGGAGACTCCATTCGTTGAGAGGATGGAGTGATGGCAAACCGAGGCAGGTACCCGCAGGAGCTGCGGGAGCGGGCGGTGCGGATGGTGTTGGAGCACGGGGGTGAGTACCCCTCGGAGTGGGCGGCGCTGGGCTCGATCTCGGGCAAGCTGGGGATCAGCCGGGAGGCGCTGCGGCGGTGGGTGCGGCGAGCGCAGGTGGACGGTGGGCTGCGGTCCGGGGTGACCACCTTGGAGCGGGAGCGGATCCGGGAACTGGAGCGGGAGAACCGGGAGCTGCGCCGGGCCAATGAGATCTTGAGAGCGGCCTCCGTTTTTTTCGCTCGGGAGCTGGACCCGAGAGGGCCAAGGCCGTGAGGTTCATTGCGGAGAACCGGGAGCGCTGGGGAGTGGAGCCGATCTGCCGGGTGCTGCAGTTCGCTCCGGCCACCTACTACGCGGCCACGGCCGGACCGTCCTCGGCCAGGGCGGTCCGGGACCAAGAGCTGAAGCCCCAGATCCGCCGGCTCTGGGAGGAGAACTTCCGGGTCTACGGGGCGGACAAGATCTGGGCCCAGCTGAGCCGAGTGGGGATCCGCGTGGCTCGCTGCACGGTGGAGCGGCTGATGCGGGATCTGGGGCTCCGTGGGGTGGTGCGGGGCAAGACGCCGCGTACCACCATGGGCGCCGAGGGGGTGGACCGGCCGGCGGACCTGGTGGGGCGGCACTTCGTGGCGGCGGCTCCCAACCGCTTGTGGGTGGCCGACCTGACCTATGTGAAGACCCACCTGGGCTGGGTCTACGTCGCCTTCATCGTGGACTTCTTCTCGCGCTTCGTGGTGGGCTGGCGGCCTCCCGGTCCCTGCGCACCAACCTCGCCTTGGATGCCCTGGAGATGGCCATCTGGGCCCGCCGCGGCGAGCAACTCCAGGGACTGGTCCACCATTCCGACCGTGGGGTCCAATCTCTAGCCGTGCGCTACACCGAGCGGCTTGCCGAGGCCGGTCTGGTGGGCTCTGTTGGCTCCAAGGGCGACAGTTACGACAACGCCCTGGCCGAATCCTTCAACGGTCTCTACAAGACCGAACTGACCCGCAAAAACGGGCCCCTGGCACGGTCTCGAGGACGGGGAGCACGCCACCCTCGACTACGTGCACTGGTTCAACCGACGCCGTCTCCACACCGAGCCGGGCGCGGTCCTGCGGGCCGAATTCGAGGATGCCCACGACCATGCAGGCACCTCAACCTCTGCAGGCCAGTTCTCACTAACCCGAGTCTCTGCAAACCCGGGGCGGCTCACTCCCGCCCGCAACGCGTTGAACGGTGGTTCGGCAAAATCACGCCGAAGCGAATTGGGCCTAGCGTGGTTCACAATGTTTCGGCGTTGATAGAGGCCATCCGTGAATGTCTCGATGCCCAACACGAGAACGCCAAGACGTTCAAGTGGACGGCATCAGTCGACGCGATCCTAGCCAAGGTATCGCGTGGTAAAGCTATTTCGCAAATGCCATAACACAACGCGGAGGACTCGGAGCATGCCAGAACTCGACGCCCCAAAACTGGACAACGGGAACGTGGCGGCTGCTTCTGGGAAACCGGCCGCGCTGCCATGTCTTGCCGTCTGATGTCCACATGGTAGGATGGCCGCGCCACGATCAGCACTCCTGAAGGAGAAGTGCCAATGCCCGCAACAAAGAGGCCCACCCGCAGCGCCGCCTCCAAGGTATTCACAGCCGAAGAGAAAGCGGCGATGAAGGAACTGATCAGGGAACGAAAGGCAAGTGGGAACAAGGCCGAGGGCGAAGCTGACTGCCGGGCCAAGATCACCGAGATGCCGCCACCCGACCGCAAGATGGCCGAACGGCTCCACCAGCTCATCGTTGCGACTGCGCCCCAGCTTGAGCCTAAGACCTGGTACGGCATGCCCGCATACGCTCAAGACGGCAAGGTCGTCTGTTTCTTCCAAAGCGCCGAAAAATTCAAGGCACGCTACGCTACCCTCGGGTTCACTGATAAGGCCAACCTCGACGATGGTGAGATGTGGCCGACTTACTACGCGCTCAAGTCATTAACTACCGCCGACGAGGCGAAGATCGCCAAGTTGGTGAAGAGGTCGGTCACGTCGCGAAGATGACGTCCACAGCCACGGGAGACCCACTCCTGCTGTGACACCGCACACACGGAACTGGGATACCAGCGGCGGCCACCGTGCGCAGTGGTGCGGGTACCTGAACCGGGCGCCCTAGCCGAACACGCTGCGACTTCTTCCCTGCCACCACCGGGCGGCGCTCGAGAAGCTCCACGAGGAGGCGCCCCGTGGATCCCCGATCCAAGAGCTCGGCCGCTACACCCGCCGTCAGATTCCTTGCCGACGGAACGGTCGCACAAGGGTCAGACTCCTTCCTGGTTGACAACGGCTATTCGCGAACGCAGTCGTAGTCTGGGGTGGGGGGCTGGCCCTGCTCGGGAGGTGAGGGCCCTTGGCTCCTTCACTGAGGACGTCCCTGTAGCTCGGCGGCCCGCAGTCGAGCAGGCGACACGAAGCTCAGCACCGATCACCGGGGCTCCGTGCGGGTAGCCAAGGAATCGCGCACCGGTCCCAGGCGCAGGGGATAACACTGAGTGACCCGACTTAACCCGCCGAGGGTGACGTCTCGTGTCTTGATCCACCGTGCGGATCCGGGAGGACCCGCTCCCCTGCGACACAGCCCTGGCCTTGGCCGACCCCGCGTGCCTGGTCGACGGATCGCCTCCCTCCGTGGCCGAGTCCCCCAACTACCCCCGCGCCTGCAACCGACGCGGCCCACGGCCGCGGCTCCCCTCTCCCTGGCGCCCTCGACTCCCGGCCCCTACCCCGTCCCTGCCCTCCCCGATTCCTGGTCCCAGCTCCTGGTCCCCGGCCGGTCCCCCTACCACGTCCTCGGAGGTCCCTACCAGTTCTGCCGCCCCCAGCCCGTTGGTCCCCCGTGACCCGTCCGTGGGCTGCCCGCCTCCCCCGCGGGAGGGTCGCTGCCCTGGCTGGGGCCTCGGTGGCGACTCATCGCGGATGGGGGTTTGGAACCTGCCATGGGGTCGGGCCGCGTTGTAGGTGGGCACGCGGGGGGTATCTCACAAGGATTCGCGGCTCGAACCAGATGCCCGACAGTGGCATCAGTGCACTGCGAGCCCACCACGTCGTGCGCGATCCGTTCGAGTGTTCCGCGGCTTCTTGAATCCGGAAGCACAGCTACACTCGTCGGGTGGCGGTTGGGTCAGAGCTCCCGAAGCTATCTGGTTATCCATTTGAGGTGCGCTACAGCGACGGAACGCTGGTGCGAGCGCAGGCCACGGCCGATGTCGCCGCGGAGGCATACGTCTACTTCAGTCGCCTGTTCACAGCAGTTCAGCCGGACATCGCGGTCATCGTGGCCGACGAAGCGGACTGGCCGGGTAACGGCCCGTACGGGCTGCCGTTCTTCAGAGATGACGTCGCCGAGATCCGTCCCGGCATCGTGGTGATGCCGGCCGGAGGCGGAGACTTCTGGATCGAGATTGCGCAGGACCTCCGCGACGCATCCCCCAGCGGGTATGCGAAGTTGCTCGCCGCGTATCCGGACGGCGTAGGTGGCTTGGACTTGCAGCCGTTCTTCGACCTCATCACCATCCATGAGCTCGGCCACGCCTTCGAGGTGCTGGGGGATCTGCGGCTCCCGACCTTCTGGCTCAGCGAGATCTTCGTCAACCTGGCCCTGCACGCGTTCGTCGCAACCCAGCTACCAGCGAAACTCGCAACGCTCGAGGTGCTACCAACCGTGGGAAGGGGAAGTCGGAAGCTTGCGGCTCGAATGCGCGCCGAGGGGTACAGCAAGCTCGAGGAGCTGCAGGCCCACTACACGGGGTCTGACGATTCGATGAACCCGTTGAACTACGTCTGGTTTCAGTACCGGTGGCTCCGGCTCGCGGCGAAGATGTTCCAAGTCGACGGTGAGGATGGACTGGTTCGCTTCTGGGATTGCTTTCACTCGACCAATCGCGGCGGCGCGGGCGGGGCACCCGCGGTTTCATTAGCGCCTCTTCTCGCAAGAGAGGTCAGCCCGACCCTCGCAAGGGGGGTCCGAGATTGGCGTTAGGCGCCAGCCGCGCCCACGGGACCAGTTCAGAGACAGCCTGCTCACCACCGGTCGACCGGAACATGGGTATCAGGTGAGGTCGAACCGGTCGAGGCTCATGACCTTGTCCCAGGCATCGGCGAAGTCACGCACGAACCGCTCCGAGGCGTCGTCGCACGCGTACAACTCCGAGATGCCACGCAGCTCAGAGTTCGCACCGAAGACCAGGTCGACCGCAGTGGCGGTCCACTTGAGCTCGCCGGTCGCGCGATCTCGGCCCTCATACACGCCCTCATCAGTCCCGGATTCCCTCCACTCCGTGCCCATATCGAGCAGGTTCACGAAGAAGTCGTTGCTCAGCGTCCCAGGTCGGTGGCTGAGGACACCGTGCTGGGACTGCCCCAGGTTGGCGTTCAACGACCGCATGCCGCCGATGAGCACGGTCATCTCGGCGACGCTCAGCGTCAACAGGTTGGCCCGGTCCAGCAGCAGGGTCTGGGGCGATAGCTTCTCACCGGCGCGGAGGTACTGGCGGAACCCGTCCGCCCTCGGTTCCAGGACTTCGAACGACTCGACGTCCGTCTCCTCCTGCGAGGCGTCGGTGCGTCCCGGCGCGAACCGGACTGCGACGTCGTGGCCAGCGGCCCGCGCCGCCTGCTCGACTGCGGCGCAACCGCCCAGGACGATCAGGTCGGCCAGCGAGACCTTCTTACCGCCGGACTGGGCGCTGTTGAAGTCCTGCTGGATCTGCTCCAGGGTCTCCAGCACCTTGGCCAGTTCGGCTGGGCGGTTCACCTCCCAGTTCCGTTGCGGCTCTAGTCGAAGTCGCGCCCCATTCGCCCCGCCCCGCTTGTCGGTGCCACGGAAGCTAGCCGCCGCCGCCCAGGCGGTGGCGACCAGCTGAGGTACGGACAGCCCGGAATTTAGGAGCCTGTCCTTGAGGGCTGCGATGTCCGGGTCTGCGATCAGTTCGTGGTCGACCGCAGGGACAGGGTCCTGCCACAGCTGCGGATCCGCAACCCAGGGGCCGAGGTAGCGCGAGACCGGTCCCATGTCCCGGTGCAGGAGTTTGTACCAGGCCTTGGCGAAGGCGTCGGCGAAGTCATTTGGATGATCCAGGAATCGGCGCGCGATCGGTTCGTAGATGGGGTCCGTCCGCAGCGCGATGTCGGTGGTGAGCATCGCCGGGGCACGGGCGTCCGCCGGATCCTGAGGCCCGGGGACGGTGCCGGCACCGGCGCCGTTCTTGGCCTGCCACTGCCACGCGCCGGCCGGGCTTTTGGTCAGTTCCCATTCGTAGCCGAACAGGATCTCGAAGAAGCTGTTGTCCCACTTGGTCGGGGTCGGCGTCCACACCACCTCGGGGCCGCTGGTGACAGCGTCCGCACCCTTGCCGGTAGCGTACGCGTTCTTCCAGCCGAGACCCTGCTGCTCCAGCGGAGCAGCTTCGGGCTCGGGCCCCAGGTTTGCGGCGGGAGCCGCGCCGTGAGTCTTGCCGAAGGTGTGCCCGCCCGCGATCAGCGCAAGTGTCTCCTCGTCGTTCATGGCCATTCGCCGGAACGTCTCGCGAATGTCCTTGGCGGCCGCCAGCGGGTCTGGCTTGCCGCCAGGCCCCTCCGGGTTCACGTAGATCAGGCCCATCTGGACGGCGGCGAACGGACCGGCGAGTTCCCGATCACCGCTGTAGCGCTCATCGCCGAGCCAAGTGTCTTCAGGGCCCCAGAAGATCTCCGCCGGCTCCCAGATGTCCTCACGCCCAAAGCCGAATCCGAATGTCTTGAAGCCCATCGACTCCAGCGCGCAGTTGCCGGCGAAGATGATCAGATCCGCCCAGGAGAGCTTGCGACCGTACTTTTGCTTGATTGGCCAGAGCAACCGGCGCGCCTTGTCGAGGCTGGCGTTGTCGGGCCAACTATTGATGGGTGCGAGACGCTGAGCTCCCTGGCCGCCACCGCCCCGCCCGTCGGCGATTCGGTACGTACCCGCAGAGTGCCAGCTCATCCGAATAAAGAGGGGTCCGTAGTGGCCATAGTCGGCCGGCCACCACTCCTGTGAGCTGGTCATCAGCGCGACCAGGTCCTGCTGCAGAGCATCGAGGTCCAGCGTCTGGAACTCTCGCGCGTAGCTGTAGCCCTGGCCCATCGGATTGGACCGGGAGTGCTGGTGAAGAACCTCCAGGTTCATTTGATTCGGCCACCAGTCCTGATTGCTCTTGGGCCGCGTAACAACTGGGGTCGGGGAAGGGATCAGTGGGTTTTCGCTTTCGCTTCCGCGATCAGACACGACGATTCTTCTCCTCTTTCACTCTCTCATCTGAGCTGCCCGGCTACCGAGGTTGTTACCGGGCGAGGTAGTCGTAGCCACTTCCGTCTGGGGTCGCTGATCGAACGCCGCATGCAACGCCAGCGCCGTGCGCCGGCGGGCCTGCGCGAAGGCGAACTACCCGCCCGCTCCCACCCTTCGGCCTCCACGCGCCCAGGTCCGAGCGCCTGGGTAAGGCTGGGACGGGGGGTGATCCTCTGCTCCGCTGCCTTCCTAAGGATAAGACCCGTGCCACCACGGCGATACGGCGCTGGCCCCTCCACGCCCAGCTGACGCGGCCTTCCTGGCGATCACTTAGCGTTCCTTTGGCGAGAGATTGGCCGCCCTGGCCATCCGTCCGTTGGGTCGCCCGGCTCTTGGGCGGCCGGGGCTCACCAGAGTTGGGGCTGCGATTGGGGTCTCTGGGCCGGTGGACGATCTCAAAGGCGGTGGGCCTGAGATCGGGTGACTTGCTGGCACGGTCAGGCATCCGGGCGCTGCAGCGGCAGACCGGGAATTAGCCCGACTCAAATTGAGCCGCTGCCTAAGGGGTCGCTCTGGTTCGACTGAAGGGACGCTGGCGGTCGAGTGGGCATCGAGCGAGGTCAGCTGTGAGTGGCGTGTTCGTGGTCGCGATGGCTCGCCGGCTCCAGCTGGAAGGTGCAGTGCTCGATGTCGAAGTGCCCTGCCAGACACTCGGCGAGGCGGTCAAGAACCGCAGCTCCTCCGCCGCTGGCGAGGACAGCGTCGGCGATCACCACGTGGGCGGAGAGCACCGGGATGCCGCTGGTGATGGTCCAGGCGTGCAGGTCGTGGAGGTCGAGCACCCCAGGGACATCGCAGATGTGCCCTCGGACCTCGGTCAGATCGATGCTCTTGGGGGTGGCCTCCAGAAGCACATCGATGGCATCGCGCAGCAGTTTGACGGTGCGAACCAGGATCAGCACCCCGATGCCGACCGCAGCGATCGCATCGGCGCGCTGAAAGGCGGTAGTGGCGATCACCGCGGCGGCGACCAGAATCGCGGCGGCGCCGAGCAGGTCGGAGAGGACTTCGAGGAAGGCGCCGCGGAGATTCAAGCTCGTCCCCTGGCCGCTCCGCAGCAGGCCGAGGCTGACGCCGTTGCCCACCAGGGCCAGCACCCCGAACACGACGATCAGCCCTGGTGAAGCCGTCTGGGGATCGGCGAGGCGCCGGGCCGCCTCGACCAGGATGTATGCGCCCACCCCAAAGAGGAGAACCGCGTTGGTGACTGCGGCGAGGATCTCGACTCTCTGATAGCCGAAGGTGCGGCTGTCGCTGGCCGGTCGCCTGGCAACCCACACTGCCAAGAGCGACAGGCCGAGTCCGGCTGCGTCGGTGGCCATGTGGCCGGCGTCTGCAATCAGCACCAGCGAATGCGCGACGATCCCGCCCACGATCTCGAGGGCGAGGAGGGTGATGGTGATCACCAGCACCAGGCTCAGCCGAGCCCGCTGCCCGCCTGCGGGAGTCGGGCCCAGCTGCCCGCGATCGAGTGCCATCAGCGTCCGCTGCGCCGGGCGACGCCCGTGCCGCGAGAATCCAGGGCGTCGGTGGCTACCGCGAGCAGCGCCGTGTGCAGCGCATCGGTAAGCCCCCAGAACACCTCGACGGGGGTCCGGTCGGCCAGCTGGGAGTTGACCTGGCGCCCCATGGGCTCGGCGAGTACCGGCCCGCAGCCTCGCAGGCAGGCGAGGTGGTTGCTGGCGTTGGCCCGGGTGAGAAGCATCCGGCGCGCCAGGTCGCTGGGGTAGGCCGGTCCAACTAGGAGCGCCCGCAGCACCCGGCAGCCGGTGGGGTCCGCCGGTGCCCGGCCGACCGGGGTCACCGGGGTCGACACTCCTCCAGCACCCTGCGGGCGGAGTTGGCGTCGCCCTCCGCCGCGACCAAGACTCGAACGATGGAGACATCGAGGCCGCGGCTGAGCTCGCCGAACTGGGGTCGTACCGATCCCGGCGCACCGGAGGCGGCGACCTTGGCGATTACCTCGGAGTTGCCCCCCTGATCGCCCTCAGCCAACTGTTCGGCGAAGCCCATCCGGCGGAAGTGGGCGCGATAGGCAGGCGAGACGTTGGCGTAGCCGAGCATGGCCTGCAGCGCCGCCTGCTTCGCCCGCTGGGGCAGCGGGTCGACGGCGGTCCTGACGTAGCCCACCACTTTCGGAATTGGCCGGCCGGCCCCCGTCGCGGCCCGCTCCACCTCGATCCGCGACCAGGCTAGCTGCTCCGCGGAGCACCAGTTGAGCGCCACCCCATCCCCGGTCTCGCTCGCCACCCGGAGCATCGAGGGTCCGAGAGCGGCAACGAACACCGGCAGGTCGGACGGGAGCATGGAGCGCAAGGTGCCGATGTAATCGGGCATGCGCCGTCGGGGGTGGGCGAGCCGGCCACTGCCCACCCCCAGCACAAAGCGGCCCCCGCTCGCTTCCCACATCCCCCGGGCAAGCTCCGCGTAGAAGCGGGGAGGCTGGTCTGAGGCGGGAACCACCAAGATCGCGGTCGCCATTCCCGAGGCCTCGAACCAGGCCCGGCAGCGGTCGAAGGCGGAGGCGTCACCCCGGCCGGGGGTCCAGGCGTGGTGATAGCCCAGCTCGGCGGCGTAGCGGACGCAGCTGAGCTCGTCCCGGTGGCTCAGGCGCTGCGCGGGGTCGATCGCGAAGCCAATCTCCACCCTCCCATTGTCGGCGCTGGATCGGTGGCCACCTTGGGAACCAGTCCCAGTGGCCCTTGGGGAGCGGAGGTCAGCCGGGCGTCTCCTCCCGCAGATGGGTAGCCAGCTGCTCCAGGGCCAGAAGGTAGCCGCGGCCACCGAACCCGGCGACCACCCCAAGGCAGGCACCGGCGATGAAGTCGAGGCGGCGGAAGTCCTCCCGGGCGGCGGGGTTGGAGAGATGAACCTCGAACGCCGGCAGCCCCACACCCAGCAGGGCGTCCCGGATCGCCACACTGGTGTGGGAGTACCCTGCCGGGTTGATCACGATCCCGTCCACCCCCTGTCGCCCGGCCATCTGGATGGCGTCGATGATGGCCCCTTCGGAGTTCGACTGGAAGGAGTTCACCTCGACCCCCAGTTCGAGGCCACGGGCGACCGCCGCCGCATCGATCTCGGCCAGGGTGGCCGTACCGTAGATCCGGGGCTCGCGGCCGCCGATCAGGTTGAGGTTGGGACCATGGAGCAGAAGTACCTTCATCGGACGACCGTCGCTGGGAGAGCTTGGCGGGGAGTGGAGCCCCCACCGCCGGGGCCAGGGCCGGCGAGTCGGGGCCAGAGCGGGCTGAGGGCCGCCTCCAACTCCAGTCCGTGGAGCAGCGCCACCCCATCGCCCACCGGGACAATGAACGCCGCTTCGCCGCCGCGACGCTTCTTGTCGGTGCGCAGGGCGCCCCGAACCAGCTGGGGATCGAGTCGCGGGAGCTGGCCGAGCAGGCCTTCCGCGATGAGGATCGCCTCCAGCGTGTCGCCCAGGCCGGGCGGGGTCAGCCCCAGCTGCAGTCCCAGTCCGGCCGCGGCGACCAGCCCCACCGCCACCGCCCGGCCATGACTGATCCGGTAGCCACTGGCCACCTCCAGGGCATGTGCGTAGGTGTGGCCCAGGTTGAGCGATTGACGTGGTCCGCGATCCTCGGGATCCGCGGCGACATAGGCCGCCTTGATGCGGGCGGCCTGCTCGATCAGCCAGCCGACCTTGGCCGGCGAGGAGTCGGCGCCGGCGCCATCGAGCAGCAACCGGTCGAGCAGCAGCGGCGACGCCAGGGCACCACACTTGACCACCTCGGCGAGCCCGTCCCGGGCCACTGACGGCAGCAGGCCGGCGAGCCGGCTCAAGTCGCAGATGACCCCCAGCGGGTGGTGGAAAGCCCCGATCGCGTTCTTGGCGTCGGGGTGGTCGATCGCGACCTTGCCGCCCAGCGACGCGTCCACCATGGCCAGCAGGGTCGTGGGCACGGTCACCCATGGGATCCCGCGGCCCCAGGTCGCGCAGGCGAAGCCCACGGCGTCGAGTACTGCCCCACCCCCGATGGCCACCACCACGTCGCCCCGGTCCAGCCCGATCAGCTGAAATCGGTCCCAGAGACGCATCACCACTTCGATCCGCTTGGCGGCCTCGCCCGAAGGCACTGCCACCGCCCACGCCTCCCGACCGGCCTCCTCTAGCGTCCTGGCCACTTCCGCGGCAGCGGGCACCGCGGGGTCGAAGGCCACCACCACCCGGGCCTCCCGGGACCGGTGCGATAGGAGGAAGTCGGCAAGCCGGTCAAGTGCGCCTTCGCCCACCAGCACGGGATAAGCGCCCTGAGGTCCTGAGACCTCGAGGGCTGCCGGCCTGGCCTGCCCCCGATAGGCAGCGGCGATCTCGGCGGCCACCTGGGCCAGACTCCGGCCGCAGGTGGGCAAGGGAGGGCCGGCGTTGGAGTACGCGCTCTCTCGCTCTGCCAGCAGCCGGGCAATGAGGCGGGGGGGATCGGGGGACATCAGGGGGCGTTCCTTGGCGTCACCCAGCCGCCTGGCTATCTCATCCACCGGGGCGGTCAGCGTCAGGGTTACCGCCGGCTGGGCGAGCGACCAGAACTGGGAATGGCGGATGGCACCAGCCCCGGTGGCGATGACCGCGCCTGAGAGACGCGCGGCGGCGCCAAGGAGCTCTGCCTCAAGCTCTCGGAATCCCGCCTCCGCGCCGCTCAGGAACACCTCCGCCAGGGGACGGCCCTGGCGGCGCTCAGCGATCTCGTCGAGGTCGAAGAAGGGCATGCCGAGCAGATCGGCGGCCAGCCGCCCGGCGGAGCTCTTGCCGGTGCCGCTGAACCCCGTCAGAACCAGGTTGGACGTCCCTGGTGGGAGTGCCGGAACAGGGAAGCGGAGCTCAGTCACTTCCCCCTCCGAACGGCGCCAGGTCCACCTGGTGGGCCGCAGCCAGAGAAGCGTCCAGGCGGTCCCCACCGAATCGCTGGACGAGCTCTTGGGCCAGGATCAGGGCCACCATGGCCTCCCCCACCACGGCGGCGGCCGGGACGGCACACACGTCTGAGCGCACGTAGGGGGGATTCGCGTCTCGCCCGGTCACGAGGTCGACGGAACGTACGGGCGCCCGGGTCGATGAGAGTGGCTTCATCGCGGCCCGGAGCACGATCGGCTGCCCGTTGCTGACCCCGCCCTCCAGACCGCCGGCGAAGTTAGAGGCGCGGCGCAGGCGGCGCGGCGCCCCGACGATCGCGTCCTGGGCCTGGCTGCCGCGGGCGGCGGCGACCTCGAATGCTGGTCCGATCTCGACCCCCTTCACCGCCGGGATCGAGCACAGGCCCTGGGCCAGGCGTCCATCCAGGCGCAGGTCCCAGTGCACGTAGGAGCCTAGGCCCACGGGTACCCCCACGGCGAAGACTACGAAGGTGCCTCCGCTGGTCTCACGATCCTTGCGCGCCCGGTCGATGGCGGCGACCATCTGGCGGGAGAGCGCCGGGCTGGGGCAGCGCACCGGGTCCGGCTCGGCGGCGCGGGCCAATCGCGATAGCCGGGCCGCGGTGGCCGTCCCCAGATCGATGGTGAGGGCGACCCCTGCCACCTCGGTGACGAACGATCCGAGAGAGATCCCGAAGGCACTGAGCATGGGTCGGACCAGGGCGGCGGCGGCGACCCGGGCAGCGGTCTCCCGGGCGCTGGCCCGCTCGCGCACCAGGCGGAAGTCGGCATGACCGTGTTTCACCGCGCCCGCAAGATCTGCGTGGCCGGGCCGCGGAGTGGTCAGGGGCCGGGGCCGCGAGGGCTGGTTGGCAAAGTCGCGGTTGGCCACCCGAACCGCCACCGGAGCCCCGGTGGTGCGCGAGCCCGAGATCCCGCTCACGATCTCCGCTCGGTCCTGCTCGATCCGGGTGGAGCGGGCACCACGTCCATGCCCGCCCTGGCGGCGCTCCAACTCCCGGTCGATGGCCCCAGGGTCGACCATCACCCCCGCCGGAAGGCCCTCGACGATCACCATCAGCTCGGGCCCGTGTGACTCCCCCGCCGTGAGCAGGCGCAGAGTCATCTGGCGGCTCCGGCCCGTTGCGCCGCCCGGCGCATGACCTCCAGCGGGGCGGCCCTCCCGGTCCAGGACTGGAAGGCCCCTGCGGCCTGCTCCACCAGCATCTCCAGACCATCCACGAACTGGCATCCGGCCCCTTCCGCGCGTCGCCTCAGGGGAGTGTCGCGAGGCCAGTACACGAGGTCGAAAACGACCAGCTCCGGCGGCATGGTCACCGCCGCTGAGATCGGCGATTCCTGGGGGCTCAAAGGGCCGCCCATGACCGTGCTGTTGACCAGCAGATCGGCATCCGCCAGTGCCTCAGTCAGTGCCCGGTCACCCTGCCCGCCGAAGCCTACCGACCCTGGTCCGACCCGGGCTAGCTCCTGGACCAGCTCGCAGCCGGCCGCTCGGTTGCGGCCCAGAACCAGCACCTTCGTGCCCTCCCGGGCGAGCGCCGCCGCCACCGAGCGGGCCGAGCCTCCGGTCCCCAGCACCACCGCTTTCCGAGGCCGGCTCGCCACCTGCCGCCGCAGCGCGGCCAGGAAGCCGGAGCCGTCGGTGGAGTCGCCCCAGGTGGCGCCAGCCTCGAAGGTCACCGTGTTGACCGAGGCGCAGTCCCGGGCCGCCTCACTGAGCGAGTCGACCAGCTTGACCGCCTCTCGCTTGTGGGGGGTGGTCACGTTGATGCCCCGGAAGCTGGTGCTGAGCTGCGGCCAGGCCGCGGCCAAGCCATCCCGCGGAACCGTGACCAAGTGGTAGGCCCAGTCCAACCCGGTGGCGGCGAACGCGGCTCCGTGGATGGCCGGGGAGAGACTGTGCCCAATGGGGTCGCCGACCAGCGCCACCTGGACGGTCACCGGAGCGCCTCCCAGAACTGGAAGAAGCCAGGGAAGGAGTCCCCGACGAGCGTTGTCGAGTCCACCTGGACGGGCCCCGAGCTGGCCAGCTCAGCCAGGGTGAAGGTCATCGCCAAGCGGTGATCGGATCGAGCGTCGCAGCGCCCGCTCCGCAGGCGCGTGGGGCCGCGCACCGAGAAACCGTCCGGCAGCTCCTGGATGTCGGCTCCCAGCGCGCGCAACCCCTGCACCAGCCCGGCGATCCGGTCACTCTCCTTGACCCTCAGCTCGGCCGCGCCGCGCACCTCGCTGACCCCCTCGGCGACGGTGGCCAGCAGCCCCAGGAGGGGCAGTTCGTCGATGAGCCGCGGCACCTCGGCGGCCCCGATCGAGAACGCCCCGAGGGGGGCCTGGCGGACCCGGATGTCCCCCGCGGGCTCGGGACCCGACACGTCTCCCTCGAGGTCGACCTCAGCCCCCATCCGGCGCAGCACCGCGAAGAAGCCCAGCCGGGTGGGGTTCAGCGACACCTGGCGAAGACGTATGTCGGAGCCTGGAACCAGAGCCGCGGCGGTCGCCAGCACCGCGGCGGTGGAGGGGTCGCCGGGGACCCGCAGCCGCAACGGCTGGAGCGGCCCGGGACGGAGCTCCAGCCAGTTCCCCGTCTCGGTCTCCGAGATGGTCAGCTGAGCGCCCATCGCCGCCAGCAACCGCTCGGTGTGGTCGCGGGTCGGGATCGGCTCGTGAACGCGAGTCGGCGAGCTGGCGCTCAGCCCCGCCAGGAGCAGCGCCGACTTGACCTGAGCGCTTGCCTGTGGCGGGGTGAACTCGATCCCCCGCAGGCCGCCACCAGTCAGTTCCAGGGGCGGCCGGTCGCCGGGCGCGGCCTGCACCCGGGCCCCCATCAGACGCAGGGGCACGACGATCCGGCCCATCGGTCGGCGCAACAGCTGGGAGTGCCCGGTGAGGCGACAACTCAGGGGCAGGCCAGCCAGCAGCCCAGCCCCCAGCCGCATGGTGGTGCCCGACCTGGCGCAGGTCACTTGCTGGAGCTGCCGGCGACGGCCGGTCCCGGAGGCGAGCCCGGTCACCGTCACCGCGTCTCCTCGGCGGCCGACCCGGCAGCCGAGGGCTCGGACCAGCCTGGCGGTGGCCTGACAGTCGCCGGCCGGAGAGAAGCCCTCGATCAGGGAGTCTCCCTGGGCGCAGGCCGCCAGCAGCAGCGCTCGATGCGAGATCGCCTTGTCCCCGGGCACCAGGTAGCTGCCCCGAGGCGCCCGCCGCCGGGCCCCGTGGGCGGAGGCGCGCGAGAAGACCTGCGCCATCAGCTGAGTCCCCGACCCACTGCCTCGGCGACCTTGCGCGCCGCCGCCATCATCTCGGCGAACGCCTCCGGATCCAGGGACTGGGCACCATCGGAGAGGGCCTCGCTGGGCCGGGGGTGCACCTCGACCAGGAGCCCGTCGGCACCGGCCGCCACCGCCGCCAGGCCGATCGCCCTTACGTAGCCGCGCTGGCCGGCGGCGTGGCTGGGGTCGACCACCACCGGCAGCGAGGTGAGCCGCTTCAGGACCGGGACCGAGGTGATATCGAGACTGAAGCGGACCATCGGCTCGAAGCCGCGAATCCCGCGCTCGCAGAGCACCACCTTGGGGTTGCCGCCGGCGAGGACGTACTCCGCGGCCTGGAGCCACTCCATCAGGGTGGAAGACATCCCCCGCTTGAGGAGCACCGGTCGCTCGACCCCGGCGCAGGCCTCCAGGAGGCGGTAGTTCTGCATGTTGCGTGAGCCCACCTGGAGCAGGTCGGCGTAGCCCGCCACCAGTTCCACGTCCTCGGGCGCCACCACCTCGGTGACCACCGCCAGGCCGAACTCGTCGGCCGCCTGGCGCAGGAGCTTCAGTCCGGGCTCACCCAGGCCCTGGAAGGAGTAGGGCGAGGTCCTGGGCTTGAAGGCACCGCCCCGGAGTACCCGAACTCCCTGTGCCGCGACCGCCTCGGCGGCGTCCCAGAGCTGGCCACGGCCCTCGACAGCGCAGGGCCCCGCCATCACCACCAGCTGGGAGCCCCCCAGCCTCACCCCGCCGGGCAGATCCACCACCCGGTCCTCAGGGTGGAAATCGCGGCTGGCGAGGGGCAAGTCCTGGAGCACCCGGACCACCCGCTCCACACCCTCCAGCTCGCCCAGCGCCGCGAGATCCTCCTCGGTCCCGGTCCCGGAAAGCCCGACCACGGCGCGGTCGGCGTCCCTGGTCAGCTCCGCCTCTAGGCCCATGGCCCGCACCCGGTCGACCACCCGACCAACCTGGTCACGGCTGGCGTCCGCCTGCATCACGATCACGGCACAGCTCTCCGCTCCCCTTGCCGCCTAGGACCTGACCAGGGAGAGGAAGTTGGCGGTAAGCCGCGGCCCGGTCGCGGTGAGGATCGATTCGGGATGGAACTGGACTCCGAAGCGAGGGAGTGCGCGGTGGCGTAGCCCCATCACCAGGCCGTCCGCGGTCTCCGCCGTCACCACCAGGTCCGACGGGAGGCTGGCCCGCTCCACCACCAGGGAGTGATAACGGCCCCCCTCCAGGGGCGAGGGGAGGTCCCGATAGAGGAGCTCCCCGTCGTGAAAGATCTGGGAGATCTTGCCGTGGACCGGGCTGGGCGCGGGCAGCACCCGGGCGCCCATCGCGGAGGCCAACGCCTGGTGGCCGAGGCATACCCCGAGGAGCGGGGTCTCCTGCGGGAGGATCCGCACCAACTCCTCGAAGCATCCCGCCTGCTCCGGCCGGCCGGGACCGGGAGAGAGGATCACCGCCTCCGGGACCAGCGCCAGCAGCTCCTCTGCGGTCGCCGCCTCAGAGCCGACCACCCGGACTTCGAAGCCCGAAGCGCTGACCGTCTGCACCAGGTTGTAGACGAACGAGTCCTGGTGGTCGACGACAAGGATCACCGCGAACCCCTCATAGCCGCCAGGATCGCCGAGGCCTTGGCCTCGGTCTCGGCCAGTTCCCGACCGGGGTCGGAGTCGGCGACGATGCCCGCCCCCGCCTGGACCTGAACCTGTCCCCCGGCGACCACCGCGGTGCGGATGGTGATGCAGAACTCCAAATCACCACTGAAAGTGAGGTAGCCGCAGGCGCCCCCATAGGGACCCCGGTAGGTCGACTCCTCCCGGGCGATGATCTCCATCGCCCGCCGCTTGGGCGCGCCCGTGACGGTGCCGGCGGGGAAGACCGCCCGCAGGGCGTCCAGGGCGTCCTGGCCCTCAGCCAGCTCCCCCTCGACGGTGCTCACCAGATGCATGACTCGAGGCAGTCGCTGCACCGCCCTGAGCTCGGTGGGCAGGACGCTGCCCGGGAGGCAGACCCGACCCAGGTCGTTGCGGGCCAGGTCGACCAGCATGGCGTGCTCAGCGAGCTCCTTCTCGTCGCCGGTCAACTCTGCCTCCAGCTCCAGGTCTTCCCGCTGGTTGCGGCCGCGCCGGCGGGTGCCGGCGATCGGCCGGGTGCTCACCCTCCGGCCCTGGACCTTGAGCAAGGGCTCCGGCGAGGAGCCGGCCAACTCCACCCCATGGGCGCGCAGGAAGACCATCGCCGGCGACGGGTTGAGCCGGCGCAGTCGCTGGTAGACCTCAAGGCCGCCCTCCCCGCAGGGCGCCGCCAGCCGCCGGGAGAGCACCGCCTGGTAGACCTCGCCGCGGGCTATGTCCTGCTTGACCCGGGCGACCGCGGCGCGGAAGCGATCCGCAGGGATGTTGGGCGCGACGGCCAGGGTCCGGCTGCCTGCCGCCCCGGGCGCCTCGCCCAGGGCTGGGCGGCGGAGCCGGACCTGGAGCTCCTCCAGCGCGGCCCGCCCGGCCCCGGCCCCGAGCATGGGGGGAACGTGGGCGACCAGGGTGGCGACGCCCCGGTGGTGGTCGAAGACCAGCACCCGGTCGAGCACCAGGAACACCATCGGCGGCAGCGGCGGCCGACCCCGGCCGCCGGGGTGGGCCAGGCCCTGGAGCAGCTGGGCCGCCTCATAGCTGACTACCCCGGCCAGCCCACCGGTCATGGTCGGCAGCTGGGGCAGCCCCGGAGCGCGGAGCTTAGCGAGCAGGTGGCGGAGGCCCTCCAGCTGACCACCGCCATCCCCCTCCACCTCCCCCTCCTCAAGCGGCAGCGGGCGCCGGAGTCCCTCCACCCTCACCCCCGAGCGGTCTACCAGCACCATCGCGGCGGGGTCGCCGGCAACGATCGTGTAGCCCACCGAGTGCCCGTCCAGCGCCAGCTCCTCCAGGATCACCCCAGGGCCGTCACCGGCCAGGCGGCGGAAGGCATCGAGCGGACGCAACTCCCCGATCGGGAATTCCACCCAGTGGGGCACCAGCGCCGCCGCCGCATCCCGCCGCGGCGGCGGGGCCGACCGAACCGGGTCTCGGGTGAGCATCGCCATACCTCGCTTGGACAAAAAGAAAAGCCCCGGGGCTGCCGGGGCTTGGTGTTCGCGCTAGCGGTCGACGTCAGGCGCGGGCGGACACTTCACCCCCGGTGGGCCAATTCCGCCAACTTGCCGCGACCGTCACTGCTGCCATAGGCCCGGCATTGTGAGCCTCGGCGGGCCGCGCGTCAAGTCCCGGAGGCAGCAGGCCCCGGGCCCCCGCCCGTGGCGCCTCGTGCCCCACGTACGGGTCAGCCTCCCGGGGCGCCAGCGCGCCGCCGCCGTCTCGGAGACGCCAGAGCAGGATGCCCAGCAGCGCTACCAGGGGAGCGGTGTCGGGGTCGGTGGCGATGCCGGTGGTGATGCTGCCCATGGCCTGGCCCAACACCCAGAAGGGAACCGAGACCAGCACCCCCGCCAGCAGGGCGGGGCGGCGGAGCGGCCGCCACCAGATCCCGAGCCCTACTGCCACCTCGACCACGACCACCAGCAGAAGTGACGCCAGCGAATGCACGTAGGCCTGATGTGCCGCGGCGTAGTCGAGCTTGGACAGGGGGCCGGGCAGGTCCTGGGCCGCGGTTTGGAGGTTGTAGGCGAGCACCGCGCCGACCCCGTAGCGGATGGGGATGTGCAGAGCGGCTCCCAGGAGCCAGTAGCCGCTCCAGGTGAGGCGGGCGGCGGTGAGCCCGGCCCTGGCACCCCGCCGCAGCGCGACCAGGCCGATCAGCGAAAGCACCGCGTACATGAGCGACGATCCGGGTGCCCCTCCCTCGCTGAGGGCGGTGCCAGTGGCCATGAAGCCCAGGCCCTCCCCGAAGACCCACACCGCCAACCCCCAGCCGAGGCCGAGGAGCAGTCCCGCGGTCCTGGTCCTCCTGGAGAAGAGCAGTGCGCCGGTCAGGACTTGCACCGCCACGATCAGGGCGTTGAGGGCGACCAGGTGGGCCGACTCGATCCCCGCGGCCGTCGCGAGGAAACCACGCAGGCCGGGCGGCTGGTACATGTACGCGGAATTCCAGAGCACCCCCTGGCTGAAGGCGCTGGTGAACATAGCTGGCTGCAGTTGAAGGGCGGCGTCGAGCAGCCAGAAGAACCCGAGACCAAACCAGAGGAGGCGAAAGCCGTCTGGCTGGGCGCTTGGCTCCACCGCCGCAGGAGCCGATCCCACCGATCGATCCGACCGCCGCGCCATCAGCCCAGTATCCGACGGAGGCGCGGTTGACCTCGTCGAGGAGGGGGGCGGCAAGCCCCTCAAGACCGCCGGGAGCGACAGGCTGGCGCACCACTTCACTCGGTCCGCGAACTGCTGAGGCCTTCGCGAGAACCCAGGTCGAGGACGGCGCCTCCAGGTGGGCTATCGGGGTGGTCCAGGACCTGCCTCCAACAGCCTCAAGTCACCAAACCGCTTGACGCCAGGTCAGATCTCCCCATGCCGGCACCGAATAGTCACTCGGTCGTCTGATCTCAGTTGCAGGCCCCGCCTCCGACGCATCTAGCGAGCCTGGGCTGGACGCGCCGGAAACCAGCTACCGCGGCGGGTGACCTGCCACCGCCCGGCGCACGGCTGACCCCGGACTGTGGACGTCGAGCGGCTCGTCGAAAGCCCCAGCGGAGCGCCGCGGTTTGACTAAGCGTCCTCTTTGGTTCACAATCACCGCGTCGTGACCGGCGCATCCTTCTTCAGCTGGCGGTGGACCTGGCCCTCCTGGGGTTCGGCACCGTCGCGCGCCTAGTCAGACCGACCGCAAGCGACCACCGAGCCCTGGGCAACCGCCCGGGGCTTTTTCATTTCATGGGGGCCCCTTCAAGATGCCGCTCCACCCGACCCCTCCGGCCGCCGGCCGCGAGGTCGCGGTTGGCCACGCCCGGGCATGCGCCGCGGCTGGACCGGCTTGTCCCCACGCGGGCAACCCCTGATGGAGGAGTTTGCCCAGCTGCTCCGCCGGCTGCTGGCCGGCGAGACCATGTCCCGGGCGGAGAGCGCCGCGGCCCTGGGGGCGATCGTGGACGGGACCCTCAGCGGTGCCCAGGCGGCGGGGCTGCTGGTCGCCCTCGCGGCCCGCGGGGAGACCATCGACGAGGTGATTGGAGCAGCGCTGGCGATGCGCCAGCGGGCGCTCCACCTGGAGCACCATCTGCCCCTGGTGCTGGATGTGGTCGGCACCGGCGGCGACGGCAGTCGCAGCATCAACATCTCCACCGCCGCGGCCCTGGTGGTTGCCGGGGCCGGGGTGCCGGTTGCCAAGCACGGCAACCGGGCGGCCTCCAGCGCCTGCGGCAGTGCCGACGTCCTGGCGGCCCTGGGAGTCCCTCTGGACCGCGAGCCGACGGCCGCCGCCGAGCTGCTGCGGAGCGCCCGGATAGCCTTCCTCTTCGCACCCATGTATCACCCGGCGATGAAGGCGGCGGCGGGAGTTCGCCGCCAGCTGGGGGTGCGCACCATCTTCAATCTCCTCGGGCCCCTCTGCAATCCAGCGGGAGCCCAGCGCCAGCTGGTGGGGGTCTTTGGCCGCCCCCAGGCGGAGCTAGTCGCCGAGGCGCTCCAGGGACTCGGCGCCGAGGAGGGTGCGGTGGTGCACTCCATGAGTGGCATGGACGAGGTGGCCGGGGACGGGCCCACCTGGGTGGTCCAGTTCTCGCGTTCGGGACGGCGGCCCTGGGTTCTCGACCCCGAGGAGTACGGGATCCGAGCCACTCTGGAGGACCTCCGTGGCGGTGATGCGGCGACCAACGCCCGGCTGATCCTGGCACTCCTGCGCGGGGAGCGCTCACCGCGCGCCGACGTGGTCGCGCTCAACGCCGCCCTGGCCCTGGTGGTGGCGGGAGTGGCCGAGGACGTCGCGGAGGGGCTGGCGCTGGCCCGGGGCAGCCTGGCCTCGGGGGCGGCCCTGGGCGCCCTGGAGGCGCTGCGGACCGGCCCCACCGCCGAGGTGGCGCTGCGTGCCTGACCTGCTGGCCGAGATCTATCGGGACCGCCGCCGACACCTCCGCGCGGAGATCGCTGCAGAACCACTGCCCGAGCTCCAGGCCCGAGCCAGTAGGACCGTCTCGGGGCGGCGCTCGCTGACTCGGGCCTTGGCCAGGGCCAACCCCCCCGCTCTGATCGCCGAGATCAAGCGCGCCTCGCCCTCCGCCGGCCAGATCGCCCCCGAGATCGACCCCGGCGAGGTCGCGAGCTCCTACCAGGCGGCCGGGGCCGACGCGATCAGCGTGCTCACCGAGCCGGACCGCTTCCTGGGCCGGCTGGACGACCTGGCCGCGGTGCGGGTGCGATCGGAGCTACCGATCTTGCGCAAGGACTTCCTCAGCACCGACTACCAGGTGGTCCAGTCCGCCGCCTACGGGGCCGACGCCATCCTGGCGATCGTCGCAGGACTCGGCGACCGTCGCCTTGGCGGGCTGCTCGCCGAAGCTCGCAAGTGGAGCCTGGACGTGCTGGTGGAGGTCCACTCGGCGGCCGAGCTGGCCCGCGCCCTGGCGCTCGGGGCGGACCTGGTGGGGATCAACAACCGCGACCTGCGCAGCCTGCGCATCGACGAGTCGGTTACGCAGGACCTAATCCCTTTGGTGCCGGCCGGGGTGCGGGTCGTCAGCGAGAGTGGGTTTGCGCGTCCGGAGCAGCTGGAGCGGCTGCATGGCCTCGGGGTGGGCGCCTTTCTCGTAGGCGAGGCGCTGATGCGCGCTACCGACCGCGCCGCCCTGGTGGCCCAGCTCAAGGCCGCCACCGGGGCTCCCGCCTGATCGTGGCCGGCTTGGAACGGTGCCCGACCACTGCCTGGCAGACGGCGCCGCCCTCACTGGGTGAGCCTCGGAGAACCCAACGCACCAGGGTGAAGATCTGCGGCTGCACCTCGGAGCTGGACGTCGCCATCGCGGTGGCCGGCGGCGCCGACGCCGTGGGCTTCATCTTCTCCGACAGCCCACGACGAATCACGTTGGACGGCGCCGCCCGGGCGGCCCGGGCGGCGCTCCCCACGACCACGTTGGTCGGGGTCTTCGTCAACCCCACCCCAAGCCAGCTCGAGGCGGCTGCGCGAGCGCTGCCGGCGATGCTCCCCCAGTTCTCCGGCTCGGAATCTCCGGAACTCTGCCGGCATCTGGGCCGCCCCTACCTCAAGGTCCTGCGGGTGCCGCAGGCGGCTCCCTCGGAGTTGGAGGCCGCGCTGGGGGCGGAACTGGAGCGCTACCCAGACGCCCTGCCCATCCTGGAGACTTCGTCGGGTCGCCCGGGGGGCTCTGGGCGCACCTTCGAGTGGTCGGGGGTGGTGCGCCTGGTGGCCCGGGCGCCCACCTTGATCAGCGGCGGGCTCAACCCCGACAACGTGGCCCACTGCGTCGGCTTGCTCCACCCGTACGGGGTGGACGTGCGCTCCGGAGTCGAGTCCGCGGGACTCAAGGATCCAAGCAAGGTCGCGGCCTTCGTCGAGGCTGCCCAGGCGCAAAGTGCAGCCCCCTGATCCCCGCGGCTACTTCGGCCCCTTCGGAGGGCGATACGTCCCCGAGGTGCTCTATCAGCCGCTCAGAGAGCTGGAGGTGGCGCTCGACGGGGCGCTCGGTGATCCCGGCTTCTGGGACGAGTACCACCAGGTGCTGCGCACCTACGTGGGGCGCCCCTCGCCGCTCTACCATGCCCAGCGCTTCGGCAGCTCCCCCACCACGGTGCTCTTCAAGCGCGAGGACCTCAACCACACGGGGGCCCACAAGGTGAACAACGCGGTTGGGCAGGGGTTGCTGGCCCAGCGCCTCGGCAAGCGACGCCTGATCGCGGAGACCGGGGCTGGTCAGCACGGAGTGGCGACCGCCACCGTCGGGGCCAAGCTGGGACTTCCGGTGGAGATCTACATGGGCGAGCTGGACGTCCAGCGGCAGGCCAGCAACGTGGCCACCATGCGGTTGCTGGGGGCCACGGTGCACCCGGTGGGCAGTGGAACCAGAACTCTGAAGGATGCCATCAACGCCGCCATCCGCGACTGGAGCGAGGCGGCCGACGAGACCTTCTACCTGATCGGCAGCGTCGTCGGCCCCCACCCCTACCCGTACATGGTGCGAGAGTTCCAGAAGGTGATCGGCACCGAGGCCCGAGCCCAATGCCTGGAACACTGGGGACGACTGCCCACCGACGTGATCGCCTGCGTTGGCGGGGGTAGCAACGCCCTCGGGATCTTCTCGGGATTCGTGGACGATCCCGCAGTGCGGCTCTGGGGCGCGGAGGCCGCGGGTCGAGGCTCGGGTCCCGGGGAGCACGCAGCCTCACTCTCCAGAGGCTCGGTGGGAATCCTGCACGGGTCCCGGTCCTACATGCTCCAGACCGGGGACGGCCAGGTGCTGGGAACCCACTCGGTCAGCGCCGGGCTGGACTACCCGGGGGTTGGCCCCGAGCACGCCCAGCTCAAGGAGAGCGGCAGGGCGACCTACCTCGCAGTCGGCGACGCCGAGGCGATCCGGGCCTTCCACCGCTGCGCCGAGCGAGAGGGCATCGTGCCGGCGCTGGAGAGCTCGCACGCGCTGGCGCTGGTGGGCCGGGTCGCGGAGCTGAGCGGCCCAGAAGGGCTGCTGGTGGTCAACCTCAGCGGCCGCGGCGAGAAGGACATCGCCCAGCTCCTCGAGCTGGAGCGGCTAGATGGCGGCATCGGCGACGGCTTTGGCTGAGCCCGCAGGTGCGGAACGCCTGGGGGCGATCTTCCGGGCGGCGCGCGAGCAGCGGCGGGCCGCGCTGATCGGCTACCTGGTGGGTGGGGATCCCAACCTCAGCACCAGCCGGCAGGTGATCGCCTCGGTGGGCTCCGCGGGCCTCGATCTGCTGGAGCTGGGAATCCCCTACGGCGACCCGCTGGCGGACGGGCCCACCATCGCCGCGGCGGGCCAGCGGGCGCTGGCCGCAGGGACCACCCTGGAGAGCTGCCTGCAGTTGGTGGAGCAGCTCCAGGGGAAACCTCCGGTCATCTTCTTCACCTACTTCAACCCGGTCTACCAGTACGGGTTGGGGCGCTTTGCCCGGCGCGCCGCCAGGGCCGGGGCTCTCGGGGTGATCATCCCCGACATCACTCTGGAGGAGACCGCCGAGGTCAGCGCCGCCCTGGCCGGCGAGGGGTTGGCGCTCACCCTCCTGATCGCACCCACGACGGCGCCGGAGCGGGCGCGAAGGATCGCGGCCGCCAGCCAGGGCTTCGTCTACCTGGTCTCACGTGTCGGAGTCACCGGGGAGCGCAGCCGGCCCGACCTGGAGCCGCTGCGGCAGCGGCTGGACGACCTTCGCCGGGACAGCCAGAAGCCGCTCGGGGTGGGCTTCGGGATCAGCGCCCCCCAGCAGGTGGCGGAGCTGGCCGCCATTGCCGACGGGGTGATCGTGGGCAGCGGGCTGGTCCGCTCCTACGCCGGGAGGAGCGGGATGGACGCCGCCCAAGCGGCCGCGGCCTACGTCAGCTCGCTGGCGGCGGCGCTCGCGGGCCCCGGCTCTCCGCCGGGCGACCCCCTCTCCCCGCTCAGTCGGGAAGCACCCCGGTGAGTGAGGAGATCCGGAGCAGGTCGCGGATGTCGTAGCGCCGGGGTGCCAGCGCCAGCAGCTGGCGGTAGACCGCGATGGAATCGCGGTCGGCCCCCTGGGCCCGCAGGATCCTGGCGACGAACTCCAGCCAGATGGGGGCCATCAGCGGGTCGGTGCGGGCGACCGCGAGCTCGCAGAGTCCCCAGCAGGCGCGGTCGCAGGGTGGCGCCGCCAGCACCGCGGTGGTGTAGCAGAGCACCGCCAGCTCGTTGTGCTTGGCGGGGTTGATCGCCTGACCCACATGGCAGGCCAGGTCGGCTGCCGCCTCACCCCCGACCCTGGTCGCCAGCTGCACCACCATGGTCGTGGCTTCCTGGAAGTCGCCGGCATCGAGTAGCAGCTGAATCTCCTGGGCGGGATCGGGGCCGAGCTCAAGGTGATCCCGATCCCGGGCGGAGGTGAGCGCCCGCTTGGCCTCGCCCCGGGAATTCAGGTTGGACTGCTGCTGCTCCGCGGCGCTGATCAGCTCCTCGACCAGCGCCGGCATCTGCGCCTCACGGGCTCTGAGCTTGCGTTCCTGCTCGGAGCTGGTCCTTGGCGAAAGCCGCACCGTCCAGCTGGAGCGCGTCGCCACCGCCGCTGCCGGCGCCACTCCGGTCTCGGCCGACGCCCCGTTCCCGGCGCCCACCGGGGGCGACTCCGGGGGGACCGCCTCCGGGAACGTCTCGGGGAAGTCCACTTCGTGCACCGGCTGGTCCCGGGCGGCGGGATCGAACCCCCACAGGGGCGCGTCATCCTCCGAGACCGGAGCAGCGGCGACCGGGGTGGCGGGGGGCGCCATGCTGGGCGCTGAGTTCAGGCTGCCGTTGAGCGGTGGTCCAGGCGAAGCCGCGGGTGCGACCGGCGCCGGCGCCTCGGCTGCCGCAGGCAGAGGATGCGGCGGTGGAGGCGGCTGGCTCGGTTGGGACAACTCCGCCGGCGGCGGCGGGGCATTGGTGGACCCGGGGCCGGGGGTGCGGACACCCAACGCCTCGGTTGAAGGTCGGGCGGGAAGAGCCGCGGCCCCGGCGGCTACCGGAGCGACGCCAGGCGGCCGAGAAGCCGGCCGAGCCGGGTCGCGGGGCTGGAGTGCGGCGCTGGGAGCGTCGAGGGTCGGCGGCGCAACGGCAACCACCGGCTCGGCGCTGACCGGGACGGGCGGTTGAGGTTCGGTGGGGCGGGGAGGCTCGGCCGCTGCTGGTGCCACCGCGGCGGGCGCTGGCTGAAGGGGAAGACCAGCACTTCCAGCCGCCGGTGGCGACGGCGCGGCGGTGCCGACGACGGGAGGGGGTGCCTGGTGGGCCCTGCCGGCCAGCTCGCGCAACTCCTGACTGGTGGCGAACAGCAGCAGGAGCTCGTACATGGCCCGACCCATGCGGCGGAAGAGCGCAGTTGCCTCCTCGGGGAAACCCGCATTGGCCACCCTGCCCACCACCGACTCGGCGACCCGAATCAGGTTCTCCTCGGTGAGGTCCGGATAAGCCAGCCCAGACAGCTCCTGGTCGATCACACCGGGCAGCTCGGGGACACCGGGGGCCAGTTCCCGGGCCAGATGTTCCCATGTCTGCCGGAGATCGGCCACTCCCTGCTGCAGGGTTTGCCCGTCCGGCACCCTGCTCACTTCCTCAGGCATACCGCCTTGCAGTTTGCCACCCGAATGTGATCGAGGGCGTAGCGCCGGCTAAACGAAACCGTGACGCTTGACCACCCGGCCTCAACTACGATTGAACTTGGTGACCGCCACAGGCACGACCGAGACCCTGGCCCAGCGCAGTCCCTGGCTCGGCCAGGTCGAGGGCTGGCTCTGGGGTAAGCCCTCCTTCCGGATGGTCCCCGACCTAAGGCTCCCGATGGCGCCGCAGGGCCGGCCCGACCCCAGCCGGCCCGGGGCCCTACGGGTGGGGTTTGTCGGCTTCCCCTCCGACTACAGCCTGGCCATCCTGCTGGGACTCTTGCGCAGCGACGTGGACGTGGTCGGACTCGCGACCAGTGTCGGCGCCAATCCCGCGATCTCCGGCGAGAATGCCCTCAGCCAGGTGGCCGAACACCTCGGGGTAGACCTTCTGCGGCTGGCTCGGGTCAACGACTACGACTCCCTGGTGGCCCTGCGCCGGCTCGGCGCCGAGCTCCTCCTGGTTGCCAGCTTCGACCAGATTCTCCGTGAGCGGGCCCTGGCGATTCCCCAGCTGGGGTGGGTCAACGTGCACCCCTCCAAGCTCCCCCTCTACCGGGGCCCCGAGCCGGTTTACTGGGCCATCGTCAACGACGAGCCCGAGACCGGCATCAGCTTCCAGAGGGTGCAGCGCGGGATCGACGCCGGGCCGCTCCTGCTCCAGCGCACCGAGCCGATCCGGCCCGACGACGACGCCGGTACCCTGACCCGACGGCTCAGCGAGCTCGGCGCCGAGGCTACCGGCGCGGCCGTCCGGCTGGCCCAGGCGGGTTCGCCGGGGACGCCGCTAGACCTGGACCAGGGCTCGTATTTCACCTCCGTGGGCCACCGCCGCATCGACCAGGTCGCCACCGCCGCTCTGGCCGACCGGTTGGTGCGGGCGGGCAATCCCAACATGCTGGCGTCGACCGCCTGCGGAGGTGCGCTCTGCTACGTGGTGCGGGCGCGCCACGTCGCCAGGCAAGATCCCAGTCCCGGACCGAGGCTCAGCTATCCGGACGGCGACCTGATCCTGGAGGAGACTGTCGACCGCTGTGGCTGCCACCATGGCGAGCCCATCGGTCGCTGCCCTCACGACGCGTGATGGCGCCGGTCCCCGCCTAGCCCCGGTCCCGGTGTCAGCGTCGGGGGCCGGGCGCCCGCCCCAATCCAGAGGATTACGATCCAAAGTGATGCAAGGCTCGCTCCCGCTGGGTCGCTCCGACCAGCAGCGGCTGCAGGTGACCAAGATCGAGGGCAGCTCCGCCCAGCGCACCGAGGACCGGGTCGCCAAGGAGGAGGCGCTCCAGCTGATGACGGACGGCCAGCCTCTGGCGGTGATGATGCGCACCCCGGGCTGCGACGTTGAGCTTGCTCTGGGGCTGCTGCACGCCGAGGGAGTGGTGCACCGTCGTGAGGACGTCGCTTATCTCCGCCTCGCCCCCAGCGGACAGACCGAGCTGGAGGGTATCCCCCTGCGGGTGGAGCTCGATCCCGAGGCCGAGAACCTGGTCGACGTATACCTGCGCAGGCCACTCGGTGAAGGCGTCTTGGGCTGGCAGCGGGCCCTGCCCTCCTCCAGCGCCTGCGGCATCTGCGGCACCGCCACCCTGGAGGCCCTGCAAGCGGTCCAGGCCAACGTGGAGGGCTCGGCGAGTTGGCCCGCAGAAGAGCTCTTCCGACTGCCGGACATGCTGCTGGAGGCACAGCGGGTGTTCCACTCCACCGGCGGCCTGCACGCCGCCGGCCTGCTCCGTCGGCAAGGTGCCGCGATGGACGTCGCCGAGGACGTGGGCCGGCACAACGCCGTGGACAAGCTGGTGGGGCGAGCCCTGCTGCGCGACGAGCTGCCCCTGACCGACGCCCTCCTGATGGTCAGCGGGCGGGCCGGCTTCGAGATCGTCCAGAAGGCCGCCGCGGCCGGGGTCGGGGTGGTGGCATCAATCTCGGCGCCGTCCTCGCTGGCGGTCGCGGCCGCCGAGACCACGGGGGTCACCCTGGTCGGCTTCCTGCGCGGCCAGCGCTGCAACGTCTACACCCACCCGGAGCGGGTGACGCCCGGCGCCAGGCAGCCCGCCGCCGCTCCCTGAACCGCCGGCAGGGTGCGCCGGAGATGGAGCTGGGGTTGCTGATCCTGGCCGGGGGGCGCAGCCTCAGGATGGGTCGGGACAAGCCGGGAATCCCCTTCCCGGACCCCGGCGACCCCCCGCTGATCCACCGGGTGGCCACGGCGATCGGGGGGCTGGCGGGCCCGCCGCTGATCGCGGGGCCAAGCGACTACGGCACCGGGTGGCAGGTGGTCCCGGACGAGCAAGGGATAGAGGGGCCGGTGTCGGGGCTCCTGGCGGGGCTGGAAGCGCTCCAGACTTCGCTGGTCCTGGTGCTGGGGGCGGACGCGCCCTTCCCCTCGGTGCGGCTGGCCCGGGGGCTGTACCGGATCGCTGGGCGCGAGCCTCAGGCCGAGGCGGTGGTGCCGGAGCGGGAGGGGCGCCTGGAACCGCTCTTCGCCATCTACCGGGCGGGCGCCAGCCACGGGCTGCGCGAAATGGCGCGACAATTGGGGCAGCCGGGGCGCGGGCCCTCGCTGCGCCAGACGCTGCCAGGGCTGCGGCTGCGCACGGTGGCCGAGCCAGAGTGGCGGGTCTGGGACCCGTCGGGCATCTCCTTCCTCAACTGCAACACCCCTGAACAACTGGCCGTGGCTGCGGCGATGGCGCGAGCCCAGCCGGACCGAGGAGGCAATCAGTGAACGAGTGGTTCGATCGGTATCTCAAGGCACTGGGCGCGGCCGACGCGGTGCTGCGCCGGGAGGAGGCCAAGCTGGTGCTGGACCTGGCTGCCGAGGTGGCCCACACCTCGGGAGCCCGCCAGTACGCCCCCCTGGCCACCTATCTGGCGGGCAGGGCGGCGGCAGGTCAATCCCGGGAGGGCCGCCTCAAGGTGCTCCAGTCGGCGGTGGGAGCTGCCGGCACGGCCGGCCCTGCGGGTGGCGACCTGGGACTCGAGGCCGACCCCAAGCCCTAGGCATACACCCGACCCGGTGGCCGCCATCCAAGGGAGCGATGGACCTAGCTGAGAGGGATGATCTCGACCACTTGGCCCTGCTCCAGGTGCGCGCCCTTGGCGGGCAGGGCCAGGAGGGCGTCGGCGCGGGCCAGCGAGAGGGTGGCCCCGCTGCTCTGGGTGCCGGCCAGCCGGACCCCGGGGAGCTGCCCCGGCCGGGGGTGGAGCACCGCCCGGTGAAAGGTCTCGAGGCCCTCGGGCTTGGCGACGTCCTCCAGCAGCTCGGCGAACTGGGTGGCCGGCAGGGTGCGCTGCGCCCCCTGCATCGCCAGCAGGCAGGAGGCCCCGAAGAGGATGAAGGTGACGGTTGCCGAGACCGGGTTGCCAGGAAGGCCCAGGAAGGCGCTGCCGTCCAGTTCCCCGAAGGCGATCGGGCGGCCCGGGCGCATTGCCACCCGCCAGAGCCGGAGATGGCCGGCCCGCTCCACGGTGGCCCGCACGTGGTCGTGGTCGCCAACGCTGACCCCGCCCACCGTCACCACCAGCTCCGCCTCGGCGGCCGCCTGGCGCAGCACCCGCTGCACGGCGTCGGGATCGTCTCCAACCCTGAGCCGGAGCTCGACCGTGCCACCCGCCGCCCGGATCAGCGCCTCCAGGGGCGGGCCCGCGGTGTCGAAGATCTCGCCCGGCCCGAGCCGGCTACCGGGGGGGCGGATCTCGTCGCCGGTCGTGATCACCGCCACCCGCGGGCGCTGCGCCACTGCCACCCGGGCCAGCCCCGAGGCCGCCAGGGGTGCCAGGTCGCTGGACCGCAGCCGGTGCCCCCGACGCAGCACTCGATCCCCGGGGGTTAGGTCCTCTCCCGCCCGGCGCACCGCGTTGCCGCGACGGGGGCGCTCCAGGATCAGCACCTCGTGCTGACCGCGGTCGGTCCACTCGAAGGGGACGACCGAATCGGCGCCCAGGGGCAGCGGCGCCCCGGTCATCACCTTGGCGCAGCTCCCAGGCGCGATGGTGACTGCCCCTGGAGCCGACCCGGCCGCCATCTCCCCCACCACCGGCAGCCGAAGCGGGACCTTACGGGCATCGTCGGCGCGCACCGCGTAGCCGTCCATGGCGCTGTTGTCCCAGGGCGGCAGCAACACCGAGGCGACCACGTCGGCAGCCAGCACCCGGCCCACCAACCCGCCATCGATCTCCACCTCCTCGGCGTCGAGATGGGGCACGTGGGCGAGCATCTCGCGCCGGGCCGCCGCAACCGTGAGCGACTTGACGGCCCGGTCGGGCCGTGGCGCCTCAGCCTTGGAGGTCAACCGCCACCCCCTCCCCTTGGAGCTGGTTCAGAGGTTGCCGCGCGCCTCCTGCTCCCGCTCGATCGACTCGAACAGGGCCTGGAAGTTGCCCTTGCCGAAGCCCCGGCAGCCCTTGCGCTGAATCACCTCGAAGAACAGGGTGGGCCGGTCCTCCACCGGCCTGGTGAAGATCTGCAGCAAGTAGCCGTGCTCGTCGCGGTCGACCAGGATGTTGAGCTGCCGCAGCCGCTCCAGGTCCTCGTCGATTTCGCCAACCCGCTCCGGCAGTCTCTCGTAGTAGCTGTCCGGGGCACGCAGGAACTCGGCCCCCTGCCGGCGCAGCCAGTCGACGCTGGCGATGATGTCCTCGCTGTGCAGGGCGATGTGCTGCACCCCGGGGCCGTGGTAGTAGTCGAGGTACTCGTCGATCTGGGAGCGGCGCAGGCCCTTGGCGGGTTCGTTGATGGGGAAGGTAACCCGCCCTTCGCGGCCGCCTCGGACCACCTTGCTGCGCAGGGCCGAGTACTGGGTGGCGATGTCGTTCTCGTCGAACTCCTGGAAGACGTCGAAGCCGAAGACCCGGTTGTACCAACTCACCCACTCGTCCATGCGGGTGAGCTCCACGTTGCAGACGCAGTGGTCGACCACCTGGAGGCCCGCTCCCGCACCCTCTTTGAACTCGCTGCGGTAGCCGGGCAGGAAGCTGCCGGTGTACTCGGCACGCTCCACGAAGGTGTGCACGGTGTCCCCGAAGGTGCGCACCGTGGCCAGCCGGACCGCCCCCTGGTCGTCCTCCAGGACATGGGGCTCAGCGACCGGGCGTGCCCCCCGCTGCACCGCGTCCTGGAAGGCGGTGGTGGCGTCGTCGACGGTGAAGGCCAGGGTGCGCACCCCGTCGCCATGAAGGCGGACGTGGTCGGCGACCTCGCCCTCGGGGCTGAGCGGCGCGGTCATGACCAGGGTGACGGCGCCCTGCTTGAGGACGTAGGAGGCGCGATCGCGCACCCCGGTCTCGGGCCCCGAGTAGGCCACCACGTCGAAGCCAAATGCGCTCCGGTAGAAGTGGGCCGCCTGGCGGGCGTTGCCCACGAAGAACTCAATGTGGTCAACCCCTTCCAAAGAGGTCTCGCGGTACTCGGGAGCCGCTCGCCCCTGCTCGATGTCTGCCTTCACTCTGCGGACCTCGCTGAGAGTCGTTGCATGGGGATCTCCCCAAGCCGACGCAACCGGCCTCCCCAAGCGTAGCGCGCCAGCGTTTAGACCGATGCCCGGGCGGGCCCCGGCATGCGGAGCAAGTAGGCTGACCGGGATGGATCAGGGCGCGGTCTCACCGCCGCCCAGCTGGCGCTGCTGCCTGCCCACCTCGGACGCCACCACGGTCTCGCTGAGCTGCCCGCTGGAGCCGGGCCGGCCATGGCTCGTGGGCCGGGCCCTGGACATCCTGCGCCAGGCCGCGGGAGCGGAGTCGGATCCCGCCGGCGACCGCTACGCGGCGGGCCGACGCCGCGGTGCCCCCCTGATCCTGGGCGAGCCCCTGCGCTGGAATGGAGTACCCCTGGTCGCGGAGGCGCTGGAGCCGGAGACCGGACCGGTGGGCGAGGTCACCCTCAGGCTGCCGCCCTGGGGTGAGCTGGCGGAGCAGATCTCTGAGCCGCAGTTCTGGGACGTGGTCGACCAGCTTGCCAGCGAGTTCCGTGCCCACTGCGGGGTGATCTCGGACGGCCGGGCCGTCGGCTACCCCGACCCGGGGAATCCCGCCCGGGCCGCCCCCCGACTGCAGCGCCTGCACCTCGGGGTGCTGGTCCCGCCCACATGGCTGCGGTTCCTTCGGCGGGGCTCGACCCCGTACCAGGAACTGGAGCGCAGCCGACTGCTGGTGGTGCTGGAGTGAGGCGGGTCTCCCGCCTCAGCTGGGCGCAGCGGCCTCCCGGCGGCGCTTGGCGGCGGTCGCCGAGATCAACTCCAGCAGGCAGCGGTTGGCGTTCTGGGCGGTGAGTTCGGCGGGATCGAGCGCCGGCGCCACCTCGACCACGTCCATGGCCACCACCCGAGTGTGCATGCCCACCTCGCGGATCGCCCGGATCAGGTCGGCCGGCGACATCCCACCGGGTTCGGGGGTTCCGGTCCCCGGGGCGAACCCGGGATCCAGGACGTCGATGTCCACCGAGAGGTAGATCAACTCCGGGCCATCCAGGGCCTCGGCCAGAGCCCGGCGCACCACTTCCGAGATCCCGAGCCTCCAGATCTCGTCCATTAGGTGCCAGCGCATACCCTGCTGGCGCATCCAGTCGAACACCTCCCGGGGCGGCCAGTAGCCGCGCAGCCCGATCTGGACGAAGTTGCTCCCGGCGACCACCCCGGACTCCACCAGCCGGCGCATCGGGGTGCCGTGGGAGAGCGGGTTGCCGAAGCTCTCGGGGGCGGTGTCGGCATGAGCGTCGAAGTGGACCACCCCAAGCCTGCCCCGGCCCACCGCGTCGGCCACGGCGCTGACCGAGGGCAGGGTGATCGAGTGGTCGCCTCCGATCACCAGGGGCACGATCCCCCGGCTGGCCACCTCGTGGACCCGTTGGCGGATAGCCTCGTGAGAGGGCTCAACCTGGCCCGGGCTGCAGACCGCGTCGCCGTAGTCGACCAGGATGAGCTCCTCCAGGGGCGCCAGCTCCAGGTCGAGGTGCCAATGCGGGGCCTGGTAGTTGGCGGTCCGCACCGCCCTAGGCCCGAACCTGGCCCCGGGGCGGTAGGTGGTGGAGTCATCCCAGGGCGCCCCCACCACCGCGAAGTCGGGCTGCCAGCGGTCCAGCTCCTCGGGCTCGCTGAGCTGGACCGACTTGGCGAACGAGCCCGGCCCGAGGAACGAAGGGCCCTTCATCTGGGCCAAAAGGTTGGGAGGGATGGGCGGCCGTCCCAACCTCACCGATCCTCACGAGCGTTCCGGGGGAGGCCGGAGGTGGACGGGCTAGCGGAGCTTGACATCCGTCGGCTCATTATCGGGCTCGGGCCAGCTCCAGGGTCAGTGGGACCGGGACGCCTCGCCGAGCGGCTCCACCCGGACCCGGCCCTCCAAGCCCAAGTACACCTCCATGATCCGCTCCAGGATCCGCTCGAAGGCGCTGGGGTCCCAACCTGCCACCAGCTCCCGCATCCGCTCCCGGTGCCGGGCGGCGATCTCGGCGACGACCCCCCAGCCCTTCTCGGTCAGCCGGAGCACGATCCGGCGTCGATCCTCTGGCCAGGGCTGGCGGCTGACCAGACCCGCCGCCGAGAGCGAGCGGCTCAGCACCGAGATGTGGGCCCGGCTGGAGGCCAGTTGCTCCACCAGCTCCTGCTCCTGCACGCCTTCCGGCCCGGCTCCGCCTAGGACCAGCACCGCGTGATACCCGAGCGGAGTGAGACCGGCGTCCTGGGCGGCGGCGTCCAAGGCGGTGAGAGCGCGCCGGAACAGGAAGCGCAGCTGGCTCCGGAAGGCGAGCTGCTCCAGCAGTTCGGGGCTCACCTCCCGCGGCAGGTCGGCGAGGGTTTGGCCGGCCACCTAGGCGCTGATCACCACCGGGGTGCCCAACGGGGTCCATCCGTATGCCCAAGCCAACGTCGCCAAGGGGGTGTGCACGCAGCCGTGACTGGCGGCGCCGGGGTTGTCCTGGCTGCCCGGCCCGTACTCCTGGGCGGTCTCCCAGGGGGCGTTGTGAATGTAGTAGCCGCCGCCCAGGAACTCCATCGCGTATTGGGCCAGGAAGGGCACGTAGTAGTACGGCGAGCCGGGAGCGTAGCCGGAGATGAACTCGACCGGGCTCTGCTTGAGAAAGACCGAGTAGGTACCGGTCGGAGTGGGCAACTGCGGCCGACCGGCGGTGACCGCCGTGGAGTTGACCGCGCAGCCGTTGTCGAAGAAGACCATCTCCTCTAGGGAGATGGAGATGTAGATCGACTTGCCGGGGATCGAGCTGTGGCCGCAGCTGTCCGCGCCGAGCGCCGCCTGCACCCGGTCCTGGAGCTCCCGGAGTGCGGACTGGGCCCGACCCAGCCCGCTGACATCTCGGGCCGCGTTCAGCTCCGCCTTGGCCGCGGCGTAGCCGCTCTGCAGCTGGGCGGTCCCCGGGACCTGCTCAAAGGCAGCTTGATCAACCAGGCCCATGACCGTCTCGCGAAGGTTGCCCAGCTGCTGCTGCAGGCCAATTTCGGCGCGCAGTTCCTGGATGTCCGCCGCCAGGCGGGCGCTCTGGCTGGTGCCCGCCCCGCCTGAGGCCAGGGCGGACTGGAGCGCGCTAGCCGCCGCCGGCACCGCCAGCTCGGAGACACCGCTGGCGAGCGCCAGCTTCTCGGCCGCGCTGGCCTGGGCCAGCGGGTCGCTGGAGCCGGTGCTCAGGCTCACCGCTGCGGCCGCCGCGGCCTCCGTCTGCAGGGCGGCGCCTCTGGCCGCCTCCAGCTCCTCCTTCCAGGTGAGAGACAAGGCCCTGATCGCGTCGGGCGTCCCGGCCTTGGCCAGCTGCGCCGGCCAGGAGTCGCTCTGGTGGGCCTGGGCCGAGCTCAGCCAGGCGCCCTCCTGGTCGACCAGGCGGCGGTAGTCGGTGAGGTAGTTGCGGGCAGCGCGGCTCCGCAGCCGCATCGCCGCGGCGAAGGCCCGAGTGGAGGACTGGCGTAGCGCTGCCACCGTCGCCGCCTTGGGCTGGAGCCAGAAAACGGGCGAGAACCAAGGTTGGGCCTCCGTTTGGCGAAGACGCCGCTCGAGCGACTTTAGGCTGGCGGCGGGGACCCCTGCCTCTCGATCCTTGGAGATGGTCGCCTGCAGGCTCTGCACGGCGGCCGCCGGGACCCGGCTCTGGAAGTAGGTGAGGGGGAGATCGACGGCGATCGCCGCCAGCAGCAGCCCCCCCGTCAGGACCAGCCAGAGCCGCCATGGCGACCGGCGGGCACGGGCCGCGGAGCGCCGGGCTCGGCGCCGGCCCGACCGCCTCCTGTCCGGATCTGTGCTGGCTTCCATGCTCCGATCGCATTCTGTACCGTCAAGGGGGCCGCCTGCCCACGCGTCCTCAGTCTGGCAGCAGGCCCGGCCGGGTTGCCCCGAGCCGGCGGTTAGCTGCGCTCCGGGAGCTCGGCGAGCAGCTCCTCCAGCTCGGCACCGGAGAGCCCCGCAATAAGGCGGTCGGTGTGGGCCGAGGTGGCGGCCTCCAGCGACTCGCGCTCTGTGCGCCCAACCTCCGTCAGGCTGCCCTCGGGGTTGAGCCAGCCGCGCCGCTCAAGCCCCGCCCGGCCCGGCTCCAGTTGCGCGTCGTCCCAGCGGAAGAGACGCCGCAGCGAACTGGTCTCGCCGTCGCGCCAGGTGGCGGTGAGCACCAGCAGCTCGATCGGGTCCAAGTCCGCGCTCCGAGCCGCCTGGTAATGGGCAAAGGCGCGGCCCTCCCGCAGTGTCATAGCCGCCCAGAGCAGCTGGCTGTGGGGGTCCGCCGCGGCCTCGAAGGTCTGCCAGGCACGGGCCAGCGGACCCTCCAGGTCGGCGTCTCTGGCGAGGGCGGCCAGTACCCGCGCCCCGGCCCCTGGAGCCAGCCGGCGCAGCGCCAAAGAGCCTGCGGCCTGGGACGCGACCAGGTAGCTGGGCGGGTCCAGCGCGAGGCAGCGCGCCCGCAGGTGCTCGACCAGAGGCTCGGGCATCACGTAGAGCGCGGCGGCCCAGTCCCGGTCGGGCAAATTGCCGGCCCGGCTCAGGATGTAGTGCGGGTACCCCAGCGACCCCCGCTCCTCCTGGAGCGCGACCAGCTCCGGCTCCCGGCGCTGCGCCAGCCAGAGCGTCTGGCAGGTCCACTCCACCGCGGCGACCAAGCGCCTCCCGGCGGTCTCCCGGGAAGGGCCGCGCAGGCCCTGCGACTCGTCGGGCAACTCAAACCGCCTCCGACACCGAGGACATGAAGAACCCATCGACCCGGATCGGAGGGGCCTTCACGAAGAGCTCCTCGCCGATCTCCCGGGAGAACGCCAGCTCAGATCTGCCGATCTCCACGGTGCGCTGCAGCACCCCCACCGGGCTCTCGTTGAAGCGGAAGTTGTTGACCACACCCACGACCTCGCCGCGCTCGACCAGGAAGACCCCATCCCGGGTGAGCCCGGTGAGCAGCAGGCGGGTCGGGTCCACCTCCCGGATGTACCACAGAGAGGTGACCAGAAGAGCCCGCTCGCTGCTGGCGATCATCTCGTCGAGGGTGGTCCCGGTACCTCGCATCTCCAGGTTGTCTGCGTCCGGCCTGACCGGATGGGCGTGGTCCCGGGCCCAGCGCCGGGGGCAGATCAACTCCTGCTGGACACCCCCGTCGACCCACACTGCGGCCGGCACCTCCAGCCCGCTGTCGAAGATCGAGGCATACTCGCTGGAGCCGAGGCAGCGCACGAAATTGGGAACGGGCATCTCGGTGTCGAGGGGGTCGCTCTGGAGGTGCACCTCCTTGGCGTACATGGCCTCCCCCACCCGGTTCCCCGCTTTGCCAGCGAAGACGGTTCGCCCCTCGTCGGCTCCCCGAGCGTGCATCTCCCACATCAGCTGCACCACCATGTCCGCGGTGGCCGATGGCTCCAGGATCACCTGGTAGTGGCCGGCCGGGAGCGCCACCGCCTTCCCGGTCCAGCTGAGCCGCTGCTGCAGCCGCCGGTACATTTCCAACGGGTCGAGATCGGCCAGGCGGCGCGCGGTGGCCCCGGCCCAGACGCTCCGGCCCAGGTCATCGGTCTTGAGCGTCAGCGACAGCGAGGAGCTCTGCTGGCGTCCCTCGCGGCGCACCCCGGTGATGCTGCCCAGTCGCTCCTGGGACGCTCGGGTCTGGGCGTACCCGAAGCAGCGCAGGCCGTCGGCGCGCGACTGGTCGAGCAGTGCCCGCAGGGGATCGAGAATCGGCTCCAGGTCGGCAGGAACCGCCTCCGGGGCGCGCCCGGCATTGTTGGGAGAGTCAGGAGCCGCCTCCTCGGGACTGAGCAGTGGCATTTGATCGGGGGCCTCCGGGCTCTCGGAGGCCCTGGCCCGGGCGGCAGCGGCCAGCCGCTCCACCTGAGCCCCATCGACCACGTCCCCGGCCTGGACCCCAACTCGGCCCCGCTCCAGCGCCACCACCCCCACCGAGCTGGACTCCTCCCGGCCGTTGGTGGTGGCGCTGTTGTTGGCGATCCGGAGGTTGACGCTGGTCGACTTCTCCGCCAGCACCACGGCCATCTCCTGGGCCAGCCCCAGCTCGACCAGCTCCTCGGGGTTCACTTGGCGCCCTCCTGGTGAGCGTTGAGCACGGTCACCTGCCGGAACAGGGCCGGGGGGCAGCCGTGAGAGACCGGGGCCACCTGCCCGGGCTCGCCCTTGCCGCAGTTGAAGGCCCCGTAAAGCCGCCAGCTGGAGGGTCCCCCCAGGGCCTCAAGCCGACCCCAGAAGTCCGGGGTGCGCGACTGGTAGGCAACGTCCCGGAGCTGGCCCGCGAGCCGCCCTTGGTGGATCCGGTAAAAGCGCTGCCCGGTGAACTGGAAGTTGTAGCGCTGCTGATCGATCGACCAGGACTTGTCACCGACCACATAGATCCCCTCCTCCACCCCACCCAGCAGCTCATCCAGGCTGGTGTCATGGTCCGGGTCCGGCTGCAACGAGACGTTGGGCATCCGCTGCAGGGGCAGGTGTGACCAGCTGTCCGAGAAGGCGCAGCCGTTGGAGCGCTCTAGGTGGAACTTGTGCGCCATCTGCCGGTTCAGTTGATAGCCCACCAGGATTCCCTCCCGGATGATGTCCCAGCGCTGGGCGGCCACCCCCTCGTCGTCGAAACCGACGGTGGCCAGGCCGTGGGGTTCGAGCCGGTCCCCGGTGACGTGCATCCGGGGCGACCCGTAGCGCAGGCTGCCCACCTTGTCGGGAGTGGCGAAGGTGGTACCGGCGTAATTCGCCTCGTATCCCAGGGCCCGGTCCAGCTCGGTGCCGTGGGCCACCGACTCGTGCAGGGTGAGCCACAGGTTGGAGGGGTCGATCACCAGGTCATAGGCGCCCGGCTCGACCGACGGCGAGGCCAGCTTCTCGCGCAGCCAGCCCACCATCTCCTCGGCCTCGGCGGCGAAACCGTGGGACTCGACGTACTCCCAGCCCCGGCCCACCGGTCGGGCCGTCGAACGCATGGTTTCGACGAGGCCCGAGCCTCGCTCGTCGACCAGCCCCGCCTGGAGCACCGGATAGAGCCGGGCCCGCTGCTGGGTGATCCGCGAGCCCTCGGTGCTGGCGAAGTAGCGATTCTCCTGGACCTGCAGGCAGAAGAACTCCGCGAACTTGGCGCCCGCCTCCAGGCAGCGCCCGCTGGCGTCCAGCATGAACTCCACCTTGCGCTGGGCCGGCACCGCGAAGGGATCCAGCTCCACCTCGCCCACCCAGGTTTCCTGGTGAGGCGGCTCGGGTGCGAGTTCAACCCTCTCCTGCAGCAGGGGTCGGAGGAGCCGGGCCATCTCGGCAGCGGCCGCCACCGCCCGGCCGACCCCCTCGGGGGTGAGATCGCTGGTGGCGGCGAAGCCCCAGGAGCCGTCGACCACCAGCCGCACCCCCAGGCCGCTCGGCTCGGATTCACTGAGCGAGATCAGCTGCTGCTCGCGCACACGGATCCCCTGCACGCGATCGCGGTGGATCCTGACGTCGCCGTAGCCGACCCCGGGACTCCGCCTCATGGCATCGAGAGCGGCATCCGCAAGCCGCTCCAGCGGCAGTGCCAGGAAGGTTGGATCGATCTCCGCCATCTTGCCTCCGCGGCCAGGGGCCGCCAATCGAAGGATGCTGGCCGCTCGCTGACCCGCGACTGACGACAGGCGAGCCCGGCAAGGCCGCCCCGAAGTCTACCGGCCCCGCCCACAGGAGCCGCCCCCGAGGCCGGGCGCGGGCCAGCAGATCGCCGGGGCGATCTGCGGCTGGGGAGGGTGCTGCTACGATCAGCCGCCGTGGTCAAGCCCACTTCCACCTCCGCGCCCCGGCTCGCCCGGGCACGGCTCAGCAATGGCCTGGAGGTCGTCCTCAGCTCCGAGCGCAGCTCCCCGACGGTGGCGGTCGGGCTCTACTTCCGGGCAGGATTCCGGCTCGAGGAGGAGGGCCGGACCGGCTTCGCCCACCTCTTCGAACACCTCATGTTCCAGGGCACCGCCCGTGTTTCCAAGGCCGCCTTCGGCCAGCTGATCACCGGCGCCGGCGGCCTGCTCAACGGCTCGACCCGCCACGACTACACCAACTACTTCGAGATCCTTCCCGCCTCGGCGCTGGAGATGGCCTGCTTCATCGAGGCCGACCGGATGGAGAACCTTGAGATCAGCGAGGAGACCCTGCACAACCAGATCGCGGTGGTTGAGGAGGAGGTGCGGGGCAATGTCCTCAACCGACCCTACGGGGGCTTCTCCTGGCTCTGGCTCTCCCAGTACGCCTTCAAGACCTACCCTAATGCCCACAACTTCTACGGCGAGTTCGCCGACCTGGAGGCGGCCACGGTGGCCGACGCCAGGTCCTTTTACGAGACCTGGTACGGGCCTGGCAACGCCACCCTCATCCTGGTCGGTGACTTCGACGAGGATGGGGCCTTCCGATTGGTGGAGGATCACTTCGGCGCTGTGGCCCAGCGCCCGGCCCCGCCTCTCCCGGACCTGGGTGAGCCGCTGCCCAGCCGTCGCACCGAGCATGAGCGACATGACCCCCTGGCCCCCACCCCCAGCGTGGCGGTGGGCTATCGGACGGCCGCCTTCGGCACCCCCGACCACCTGCCGCTCGCCCTGGCCGCACGGATCCTCACCGACGGTCGCTCCTCGAGGCTGCAGCGCCGGCTGATCCGGGAGCGCGAGCTGGTGCTGCAGATCGGCGGGGGACCCCACTTCCCAATCGGGGACGCCTTCGAGTTCCGCGGTCCCGCCCTGTTCACCTTCGAGACCACCCCACGACCCGGGGTGACCACCCAAGCGGTGGTCCAAGCCCTCGACGAGGAGCTGGCGCGAATGGCCGAGGAGGGTCCCAGCCCCGACGAGTTGCTGCGGGCCAAGCGGCGGGAGCTGGGCGCCTATCACGCCAGCACCGACAGTCGGATGGGCCGGCTGCACGAGCTGGGGGTGCTGGCCGCGGTCCATGGCCGGCCCGAACTAGCGGATCAGCTTCCTCAGCTGTTCCAGGAGGTCAGCGCGGACCAGGTTCGCGAGGCGGTTGCGGGCTGGCTCCGCCCTGAGTACTCCACCGTCCTGCACTGGCTTCCCGGCAACGGTGGGGGCGGCCCCGCGTGAGCCGGTCCGAGGTCGGGCAGGATGCCGCGGTCCCTCGGCCGGGGCCGGTTCCGCCGGTGCGGGTGGGGCGGGTGGTCCGGGCGGTCCTGGGCAACGGCGTCGATGCGACGGTGGTGGCCCGGCCCAGCGTGCCCCGCGTCGAGGTTCGCCTCAGCCTGCCCGCGGGAAGCGCGATTGGCGCCAGCAGCGCGGCCAGCCAGCTGCTCCGGGCGGGGCTGTTGCTGGGCACCAGGAATCTCAATCAGGAGGAGGTCTCGGAGTCGATCCAGCGCCTGGGCGGGGCTCTCCAGGTCCACCAGGACCTGGATCGGATGCAGTTGTCGGCGTCCGCCCTCTCCGAGGCCGAGGAGGAGCTCTACCAACTGGTCTTCGCGGTGGTCAGCGAGCCCGACTTCCCGGCTCAGGAGCTGGAGACCGAGCGGGTCAAGCTGACCGAGGGCCTCCGGATCGCCCGGGCCACGCCCCAGTTCGTCGCCGCGGAGCACCTGGAGCACCTGATCTACGGCGATCACCCATACGGTCGGCCGGAGCCCAGCGACTCGGAGATCCGTCGGACCACCAGGGGCCGGCTGCGGGAGCTGCACCAAAGCAGCTTCGTGCCTGGCGACGCCCAGATCACCGTGGTCGGTGACGTCCAGCCGCGGCGCACCCTGCAGCGACTGGAACGCAGCTTCGGGGCTTGGAAGGGAGCGCGGCGGCGGCCGCGGGTGCCCCCGGTCCGAACCCAGGTGGTCCCCGAGTTGACCTTCATCGACCGGCCCGGTCTGGTCCAGACGGTGATCGTGAGTGCCTGCAGCTCGCCGCCGATCGGCCACCCAGATCAGATCCCTTTGGCGGTGGCCGCGGCCATCCTGGGCGGCAGCTTCAGCTCCCGGCTGATGGCCAACCTGCGCGAGGACAAGGGCTACAGCTACAGCCCCCACACCTTCGCCGACGCCCACCTCCGCGACAGCCTGGTCAGTTCCGCGCTGGAAGTCCGCACCGAGGTGACCGCAGCCTCCTACGTGGAGTTCCGCTACGAGTTGGGACGGCTGGCGGCCGTCGAGGTCACCCCCGAGGAGCTCGAGGAGAGCCGCAACTTCCTCGCCGGGGTTCGGGTGATCCGGCTCCAGACCCAGGCGGGGCTGGCCAGCGCGCTGGCCCAGCTCCGCGCCCAGGGCCTCGATCATCGCTACCTGGAGAGCTATTCCGATCGCCTCACCGAGGTGACTCCCACCGAGCTCCGCCGGGTTGCGGCGCGCTACCTCGGCCCCGCCAGCCAGACCACGGTGATGGTCGGCGAAGCGGCGGCGACCGTGCCCCAGCTGGCTCAACTGGGCCCGGTGCGGTTGCACTCCAGGTCGGCCAGGGAGCGCTGAGCAGCCCGGCCCTCTCAGAATCAGCCAGGTCCGCGCAGAGCGTCGCGCCCCAACCAGAGCAGCAGGGCAGGAATCGAGATCACCGCCACAATCCCCAGGGCGGTGAGGTCGAAGCCCCCTGCCACGGGGGCATCCGAGACCAGCGAGAGCAGCATCCCCACCCCGCAGCCAGCGAGTGCTACTCCCACCAGCCAGAGAGCCCGGAAGGAGCCCACCTCGAGCGACTCGCGCGCGGGCAACTGGCGCTCTATGGACCAGAACCCGAGCTCAGCCCCAGCCAGCAGCAGCGCCCCGATCACCGGGGCGAGTGGAGCGGGTCCACCCAGGGCCAGGGCGGCGCCGGCCGGGATGGCCGCCAGCAACACCGCCACCGTGACCAGGGCCGCCCGGGCCAGGACCAGGGCCAAGATCAGGACGGCCATCCCCGCCACCTCCAGCCCCAGCAGCAGCGCCAGGGGCAGGTGGGCCGCGCTGAGCACGGTCTGGACCACCGACGACCCGAGGCAGAGCACGGCGCCGACGCCGGGGATCAGGCGACCGAGTGGCGGGCGAATCGCCGGTACTCCCTAACTTGGGCGAGGACGGCCTCCAGGGGTGCCCCATCCGGCCACGCCAGCACGATCAGACCGGAGCGCTGCAAGCTCCGGCGCCGACTCTCCCGCAGCAGTCGCCAGAGCCGTAGTGCCAGGGCGTCGGCGCGGAGCTCCGAGCGGGCCAGGAAGGGCTCGGGGTCGATCTCCAACACCACGAGGTCGAAGCCGCGGTGATGCAGGTCGACCAGCGCCCCCATGCTGCGGGGATCGAGGAGGGGGGTTAACGCGATCACGGTGGCCGCCGAGGGCAGCACCCGCGGCGGGATGACATCGATCGCCTGCCAGGCATAGCTGGTCACCACCTGGGTGTCCAGCAGGGCCTCCACCACCTTGTAAAACTGGCGCGGCCCCAGCCCCGGGAGCAGCCAGCGCAGCAGGCCCCCGAAGCCCACCACCCCAACTCGGTCCCGCTCCCCCAGGTATCCGTCGGCGAGGGCCACCGCGGCCCGCACCGCCCGGGTGAGCACCGAGTCCTGATCGACGCCCAACTCCACGAAGCTGTCGACGAACAGGATCAGGTCGGCGTTGCGCTCTAGGTGAAAGTCGTTGACGTAGGGCACCCCGGTGCGGGCGGTGGCCCGCCAGTTGACTCGACGCACCCGGTCTCCCGGGGCGAAATTGCGGATGTCGGCGAACTCGATACCCTCGCCCCAGCGTCGAGCGATGCGGTTGCCCGCCGAGAGCTGGGTCCTAGCGGGGGTGACTAGCCGCCGCACCCGCTCCAGCGCCGGGTAGACCCGGACCCGCTGGGGCTGCTCCACCCGCAGGGAGTAGCGCACCAGTCCCAGCCGATCCTGGGCGCGCACGAGGACCGGGCCCGGGCGGTAGGCGCCCCAGCGCCGCGGCCGCAGCGGCCAGCCCAGCTGAGTGGGGACGCCAGGCCGAGGATGGACCCTGAACCGTGCTCCCGGAATGTCGCAGTCGATCGCCCCTGGGAGCTGCAGCTGGAGCTCAATCCAAGCAACCCGCCCCTGGCAGCTGAGCTCGGCCTCGAGCTGGAGCTCTTCCTCCTCGGCCACCCGATCCCGGTCCAACTTGAGGCCGATCTGCAGCTGGGGTGGCTGGCTGAGGGCCAGCCCCAACCCCAGCCAGAGTGCGAAGGGTGCGACCAACCCGAGCAGCTCGATACGGTCGATGGTCACCGCCCCAAAAGCGCCCAGGACCAGGATCGCGGTGTAACCGAAGAGCCTGGGGGTGGGACGCCGACTCACGAAGCGGCGCTCCTCCCCACCACGGCGGATGACCTGGTCGGGGGCGTGGGGGTGGCGTCCAGGCACTCCCGGACCAGGTCGTCGGCACTGATGCGCTGCACCCAAAGCTCGGGTCGCAGGGAGAGCCGGTGCGCCAGGGCAGGCACCGCCACCGCCTTGATGTCATCGGGGGTCACGAAGTCACGGCCCGCCAGAGCGGCCTTGGCGCGGGCCAGCTTGAGCAGTGCCAGCGAGCCTCTGGGGCTGGCACCCACCTGGACCCCCGGGTGCTGCCGGGTAGCTTCGACCAGGTCGACGATGTAGAACTCAACGTCGGCGTCGACGTGAATGCCTTCCAGTGCCGTCTGCATGCGCAGCAGCAGGTCGAGCTCGATCACCTGTTGCAGCTGCGGCTCGTCGCTGCCGCGGCGCTGGCGCCGCTCCAGCATCTGGCGCTCGTCCTCCCGGGTCGGGTACCCCACCCCCAGCCGGACCAGGAAGCGGTCGAGCTGGGCCTCCGGGAGGGGGTAGGTGCCCTCGTACTCGATGGGATTCTGGGTGGCCAGGACCAAGAAGGGCCGGGGCAGTGGCCGGGTCACCCCCTCCACGGTCACCTGACGTTCCTGCATCCCATCCAGCAGGGCCGCCTGGGTCTTGGCCGGCGAACGGTTGATCTCGTCAGCGAGCAGCAGGTTGGCGAAGATCGGACCCTGGCGCATCTCGAAGTCTCCGCGACGCTGGTTGAAGATCGAGGAGCCGGTGATGTCGGAGGGCATCAGATCCGGGGTGAACTGAACCCGAGCAAAGCTCAGCCCGCAACAGCTGGCGAAGCACCGGGCGATCAGGGTCTTGGCCAGCCCCGGGAAGTCCTCGATCAGGACGTGCCCATCGGCGAGGATCGCCAGCAGCACCAGCTCCAGCACCGGGCGCTTGCCCACCACCGCCTTCTCCAGTTCGTCGAGGAGGCGGCCTGCCGCCCCGCTCAGCTCCTCCAGGTCGCTCATCGCCCCACCGCCTCCAGGCCCGCGATCAGGGCCTCCAGTTCCCGCTGACGCGGTCCCCGGTGCAGCACCCGGACGTCGGCCCGGTGCTCCGGCGCCAGCGCCGACGCGAGCTCCTCTCCCAGCGCTCGGCCCGCTCGCTCCGGCTCCTTGTCCAGGGAGATACCCAGCAGCTGCAGGCGGTCGATCGCGACCTCGCGGAGCAGGGGGACGGCCTGGAGCTGGAACTGGCCGCGGTTCACTCGACTCGCCCGCAGCGCGTCCTGGAGGGTCTCCAGCTGAGGCGGCAGCTGGGGCGTCGGCGTGGCCGGCCTGTCCGCTCCCCAGCTCCGGTTGAGGATCAGGCGCCGCAACTCCAGGACCAGGGACAGCACCACCACCGCCCCCGCTGCGAGCACGTAGGCCCGACCCACCTGACTGGGATCGCTCCCGCCCTTGGCGAGGACCACCCCGAAGCCCACGGTCAGCACCAGCAGCAGCCCGAGGGCCGGACCGTGGCGTTCCAACAGCCCCACCTTGGGACCGTCAGCCATCCCCATCACCTCCTTGCCCCTGAAGCTGCCCCGTCAGCGGCCCGGCGGGGGGACCTGAGGATAGCGGGTGGCTCATGCGGCGAGCTCGGCCCGGAGGCTGCGGAGCACGCTCTCAGCCTCGCTGCGCATGTCGCTGCCCACCGCGTGGGTCGAGAAGCGGGCGGTCTCGAAGAGGTCGGTGAGCCGAGCCAGGGCGGTTCTGCTGGTCGGGAGACGGGCCAAAGCACGCTCGAGGTACTCCAGGGGAGTCTCCACGTTGCGCGCGGCCAACCCCACTCCGGCCAGAGTCCGCTCCATTCGCTCGTAGGCGGAGATCACCGCCAGCCGGGGGTCGGCCCCAGCCGCCAGCTCCTCGAGGCTGCGATCGATGTCCGAGGCGAGCTCGGTCGGCAGCTGCTCCGCGGGGCTGGTCATGTCCTGGGGCCGGCGAGACCGCCAGCGCACCACCAGGACCACCAGCAGCAGCACCATCCCCAGCACCACCGCCAGGACCAGGCTCTGCCCCAGGGTTACCGACCCGACCAGCGGTTGCGAGTTGGAATGGCCGTGGCCCAACCGACCTGCCCCCGCACCCAGGTGGGCGGGGGTCTTGCGGCGGTTCAGGGTGAGCCAGGCGAAGAACAGCGCCTGGACCAGGAGCAGCACGGCCGGGAGCGAGGCCAGCCGGAGCAGCGCTCGCCGGCTCAGCCGCGGCCGCACCGGACCCGGGTCGCCCAGGGTACGCAAGCGCCGCCAGGGGGCGAGGATGAGCATCAGGACCAGCGCCAACTCGACGATGGCCGCCACCACCAGGATCAGTCCCTGCGCCGCCGAGGCCAGCGCTCCGCTGGCGCTGTGTCCGACCTGCCCACTAGGCCCTTGGGAATATTGCGCCCGGACCGCCAGCGCCACCAGGGCGAGCAGCCCCAGCAGGAGCAGGGCCGGGAGCCACCGCGAGATGCGCTGGGGCAGGGCGGCCGGCGTGCTCGACCCTTGGCTGGACACAGCTACCTCACCCACCACTTTGGCGTACCGCTGCCCAGGCTAGCATCCCCACCTCGCCCATCCCGGGTCCCCCCCCGAGCTCAGCCGGCTCGGGAGGTCACCAGCAACGGCTCCTCGGCGCTGGTGGGCACCGGGGCGGGGATCGGCGCCGCGCCGGCCAGCACCACCGTCAACGCGACCAGGATGAGGTTGCGCAGGGCCAACGTGGCCATCCCCAGTGGAGCGAGCGAGTCGACCGAATTGAACAGGTACGGGAACTCCAGCTGGGTCAGCAGCCCCGCCAGCAGACAGCCCCCGAGCAACAACCTGCCCCGACCCGGCTCGAACTCGGTGACCGCGGCCAGCACCAGCACCGGCACCAGGGCGAGGAGGTACTGGGGTGACAGCACGGGGGTGGCGGCCAGCCCCACCGCGACCGCGAATGCCACGGCGGTGGCAGGGCGGCGTCTCTCCCGGAGGAAGTGCAGCGTGCCCCACCCCAGAGCGACCACGCCGAGCAGCGCCACCACCGCGGCCAGGGCCGCCACCTGCGGGCCAGCGATCTCCACCGAGCCAAGGTCGCCGGCGTGGGTGCTGAGGCCAAACCAGGGACGGGTGAGGTAGCTGAGGGTGGCTGGGATGCTCTCGATCTCGACCCCGCGGTGGATGCTCGCCAGGGCCGCCGCGAAGACCTCGCCCCTGGACCAGACGGAGAACCCCAGGACCAGGAGCGCCGCCGGCACCAGACCCCAGCCCACCGCCCGAGCCCGGGCTCCAATACCCTCGGTCAGGCCGGCACCTGGAGACGGCCAGAGAGCCCAGCCCAGGACCGGCAGCAGCGCCATCACCACCGTCTCCTTGACCAGGACCGCGAGGGTGACCAGGACCACCGCGGTGGTGATCCGCCGGTTGCGCAGCGCCAGCGCGGCCCCGGCCACGATCAGCCCCTGCAGGGCGTCCACCCGGGTGACCAGGAGCGGCCCCAGCGAGAGCAGCAGGACCGCCACGACCAGGGCGATCGGGAACGTGCCTCCGCCGCGGCGCAGCGCCGTCTGCAGCAACCACAGCCCCAGCACCAGCAGCGCCAGCACCTCGGCGGCGAAGCCAACCTCGTAGTGCGACCCTGCCAGCAGCGCCGGCAGGGTCAGCAGCAGGGTGAGCGGCGGGTAGACGAAGACGAACCTGCCGAAGGGAGGGGTGAGGAAATGGTTCAGGTAGGGAACGTGGCCGGCCAGCAGACCGCGGGCGGCGTGCTCGAAAAAGAGGACGTCGGGGATCGCCGATGCGACCAGATCGTGCTGGCTGCTGAGATGCCACTCCAGGAGCAGGACCGGCCCCAGCCCCAGCGCCGCCAAGGGCAACAGGATGACCCTGGCGAGATGGGCCACCGGATCCTGAGGCGTCACCAGGGGGCACTCCCAACCTGGTCGTGGCCCGCTCTCGGCCTGGGCGAAGCAGGGTTCGAACCTGCGACTTCCTCGGTGTAAGCGAGGCGCTCTACCACTGAGCTATTCGCCCCAGCGGGGATCAGAGTAGCTCCCAGGTCGGAACTTGGGAGATCGCGCTCTGAACCCGCGGTGACCGCCGCCTCATACGCCGACAGTACCCACCGGGGCGCCCAGCGGGACAAGCCCCGAGGTGACGGGTTGATTACAAAGATCGGCCGGGGTCTGGCCCGGCACGCACCGCCGGGGTCAGGGCCGGGGGTGGCTGGCCCGGGAGCGCCGCCCCTCGGGTTTGGGCGGCACCACCGCTACCGGATGCAGAAGGTAGAGCTCCTGGCCGTTGAGCACCCGCTCCAAGACCGCAGAGGGACTGTCCTCCGCAATCGTCGCAATGCCGCAGACCTCAAGCTGGCGGCGGACCTCGGCGGGCACCGTGCGCTCACCCTCCAGGTTGAGCTCCTCCAGCACCTCCAGGACGCGGTCCAGCTGGCCCAGGTGGGAGCGCCGATCCGCTCGCTGCGGGCCGCTCTCGCCCTCCCAGCTCAAAGCCGGCACCGTCCGGCTTCGCGTCGTCCGCCCCCGCTCCTTGATCCTGCCCACGAGTCGGTCGGTAGAAATATGACCGAAGACGGGCGCCACGTAAATAGGCAGTTTTGCCGGACGGCGACGGTGGGGCTGGTCACGGCTTCGGCGCCGGTTCGACGATCCCCATCGCCACGCCGAGCTCGGCCGCGTCGCCAAGTTCCCAACGCAGCCCCAGGGCGTGCGCCACGAACGGGCTGACCAGCTCCGCGAGCGCCTGAGTCCGGAGGTCGCCGCTGGCCCCGGCCGCCTCCATGGAGGTGGCCCGACGCCCATCGATACCGCAGGGGACGATCAGGTCGAAGGCGCTGAGGTCGGTCGTGCCGTTGAGGGCAAAGCCGTGGTAAGTGACCTTGCGACCGCTGAGCTTGACCCCCAACGCGGCCAGCTTGCCCTCCCGATTCCAGACCCCGGTCAGGGGAGGTTCGCGGAACGCCACCACTCCCCGAAGCTGGCAGGCGTCGATCAGGGCCTCCTCGAGCGCCCGCAGGTAGGCGATCGCGTCCAGCCCCAGCTGCTCGAGGTTGACGATTGGGTAGCCGACCAACTGGCCGGGGCCGTGGTAGGTGACCGAGCCGCCACGATCCACCTCGAAGTACTCGGCGCCGCCGGCGCGTAGCGCCTCTGCGCCTTGCAGCAGGTGCTCTGGCCGTCCCCCCCGCCCCATGGTGTAGACCGGGGGGTGCTCCATGAGCAGCAGGACGTCCTCGGAGAGCCCTCCCTGGGCCCGCGCCACGGCCAGCTGACGCTGCCAGTCCCAGGCCGCCTGATAGGGCACCCGGCCGCACCAGACCACCTTGAGCGGTGGCCGCCAGACTCCGGCCACGGCTAGGCCGGGCCGGTCCCGCCGGCGGTCACCCCGGCACCCGCCTCCGCCTGCTGGTGGGCGTGGTACGAGCTGCGCACCAGAGGCCCCGCCTCCACATGAGCGAATCCCAGCCCCATTCCGTACTCGCGGAGCTCGGCGAACTCCTCCGGCCGCCAGAAGCGGTCACAGCGGATGTGGCGCAGCGAGGGCCGCAGGTACTGCCCGATGGTGACCAGCCTCACCCCCTGCTGGCGCAGGTCCCGAAGCACCTGCTGGACCTCGTTCATGGTCTCGCCGAGTCCGACCATCAGTCCGGACTTGGTCTGGGCTTCTGGATCCAGCTCGCCTGCCCGGCGCAGCATCGCCAGCGATCGCGGATAGAGCGACTTAGGCCTCACCCGGGGGAAGAGCCGAGCCACGGTCTCGATGTTGTGGTTGAACACCTCGGGCGCCGCGGCCATCACCGTGGCCAGGCTCGACTCCGAGCCCTGGAAGTCCGGAGTGAGCACCTCGACGTTGCACCCCGGGACCCGGCGGTGGATGGCGGCGATGGTCTGGGCGAAGATCTCAGCGCCCCCGTCGGGCAGGTCGTCTCGGTCCACCGAGGTGATCACCGCGTGCCTCAGGCCCATGGCCGCGACCGCCTCGGCAACCCGTTCCGGCTCTTCGCCGTCGAGTCCGTTGGGCCGCCCAGAGGTGACCGCGCAGAAGGCGCAAGCCCTGGTGCAGACCTCGCCCAGGATCATGAAGGTGGCGGTGCCATAGCCCCAGCACTCGCCGAGGTTGGGGCAGCGTGCCTCCTCGCACACGGTGTGCAGGCGCTGACCACGGATGATCTGCTCCAGTTGCTGGTGGCGGCCCCCCACCGGCATCTTCACCGTCAGCCAGCTGGGCCGCCGCTCGACCCCTCTGGGAAGCAGCTGCTGCCAGAGGGGTCGCCCGTCACCCACCGGGCCACGCCCGGGGATCAGGTCGGGGCGGCGGTCAGGGACCACCGTGAGGGCGACCCTGGGCACCCTCGGGTCCGGGCTGCTGTCCACCGCGCCATCCTAATGCCGGGACCGCTTTGCCCCCCGGCTGGTAGCGCGCGCTCAGAAGAGCGCGCTCTCCAAGGTGACCGCCTCCAGCGAGCTCTTGACCGCGGCGAGGAAGCGGGCCGCCCCCGCACCATCGTTGATGCGGTGATCGAAGCTGAGGCAGAGGTTCATCATCGGGCGGATCGCGATTCCGTCGCCGATCACCACCGGCCGGCGGATGACCGCGTCCATGACCAGGATTCCCGCTTGGGGCTGGTTGATGATCGCCTGCGACATCACCGTCCCCAGGGCCCCGGCGTTGTTGAGGGTGAAGGTGCCGCCCTCGACGTCCTCCAGGCGGGCCTTCCCCTGCCGGGCTCGCTCGATCAGGTCGCCCGCCACCTGGGCCAGCCCGGCGACGCTGAAGCGATCGGCTCCCCGTACCACCGGGACGATCAGCCCGTCCCCGACCGCCACCGCCAGACCCAGGTTGACCTCGGCCTGCAGGCGCACGGCGTCGTCCTCGAAGGTCGCATTCATGGTCGGAACCGCGCGCAGGGCCAGGCAAGTCGACTTCATTGCGAAGTGAAGAAACGTGAGCTCGGTGCCGGTTGAGGCGCGGAACTCGGCCCGATGTGCCGCTCGGGCTGCCGCTACTCCGCCCATGTCAACCTCGACCATGGTCCAGGCATGTGGCGAGGTTCGCCGACTCCGGACCATGTGCTCGGCGATCGATCGCCGCATTGGTGAAAGCGGGATGGTCGCCCCCGGCAGCGCGGGCTCCGGGGCAAGGCCGGAGGCCCTTGCCGGTCGCGGTGGAGCCTGCTTGCCACCCCCCCGGGGGGCTTCGCCCGACTCGAGGAACAGCAGCACGTCCCGCTTGGTGATCCGACCTTGGAACCCGGTACCGGTCACTTCGGAGATGTCCACCGAGCGCTCCTCGGCAAGGGCCCGAACCGCGGGGCTGATGAACGAGCTGGCTCCGTTGCCTCCAGGCACTGCGGTGGCCGCGTCAGGCCCAGCGGCAACCGCCGTCCTTCCCGCCGCTACCTCGCCCAGGTCACCGCCCTTTTCCAGCGCCGACGGGGCGGAACTCTGCTCGGTTGCGGTGACCGCCGCTGCCTCGCCCTCCGACTCGGGCGAAGCGGGGCTCTCGTCTGCCGCGCCCTCCAGGGTGCAGATGGGCTCCCCCACCGAGAGCCGCTGGCCCTCGCTGGCCAGAATCTCACCCACGGTGCCGGCGGCCGGCGAAGGCACCTCGGCGGTCACCTTGTCGGTGATCACCTCTACCAGCGAGTCGAACTTCTGGACCTCCTGGCCGGGCTGGACCAGCCAGGTCCCGATGGTGCCTTCGGTGACCGATTCACCCAACTGGGGCATCTTGACCGTGAGCGCCATCTCTCTTACTTACCTCATCCCGCCTCAGAAGGCGGCGAGCTCTCTCAGCTTGGCGGCGATCTTCTCAGGCCCAAGGCAGTAAACCTCGGCGAGCGACTCGGCGAAGGGGATCGCCGGGATCTCGGGGCCGCCGATCCGCATCACTGGGCCATCCAGCGCCTGGAAACACTCCTCCGCCACAATCGCGGCCACCTCCGCCCCGACCCCCACCGCAAGGTTGGCCTCCTGGGCCACCAGCACCTTGCCAGTGCGCGAGGCGCTCTCCACGATGAGTTCGCGATCCAGCGGCCGCACGGTCCGCAGGTCCACCACCTCAACTTCCACCCCCTCGCCGCTGAGGGCCTCGGCCGCGGCCACCGCCTCGTGGACCGTGGCTCCGTAGGTGAAGCAACTGATGTCCCGCCCAGGCCGCACCACCTGACCCTTGCCGATGGCTATGAGGTACTCCTCCTCGGGCACCTCCTGGCGCATCGACCGATAGAGACCCTTGTGCTCGAAGAAGCACACCGGGTCGGGGTCCCGCAGCGCCGACAGCAGCAGGCCCTTGGCGTCGTACGGGTTGGAGGGGAGGACCACCTTGAGCCCGGGGACATGGGCGAAGAGTGCCTCCAGCATCTGGGAGTGGTAGAGAGCCCCATGCACATGCACCCCACCGCCGCAGGGGGCTCGCACCACCATCGGGCAGGTCCAATCGTTGTTGGACCGGTAGCGGATCTTGGCGGCCTCGCTGAGCAACTGGTCGAACGCCGGCGGGATGAAGTCCAGGAATTGGATCTCGGCGACCGGGCGCAGTCCCGCCAGGGCACAGCCGATGGCCACTCCCACGATCGCGGCCTCGGCCAGCGGGCTGTCGATCACCCGTTCCCCGCCGAACTCGTCGAAGAGCCCTGAGGTGGCGCCGAAGACTCCGCCCTTCGCTCCCACATCTTCGCCCATCAGGATCACCCGGTCGTCACGCCGCATCTCCTCGCGAAGAGTGTCGCGCACGGCCTCCACGTAGGTGATTTCCGGCACTTGTCAGCTGTCCCCATAGACGTGTAGAAGCGCCGTCGCGGGGTCGGGAGCAGGAGCGCCGTCGGCCTCCCCCTGGGCCCGGTCGATCAGGCGCTGGCACTCTTCCCGGATCTGCTCCGCCTCACCATCCGCCAGGATTGAGCTCGACTCGAGGTCGGCCCGAAAGCGCTCCACCGGGTCGTGCTGCTGCATCTCCGTGAGATCCTCCGGGCTCCGGTAGCGCCGTTGATCGTCGTCGCTGCTGTGTGACTGCAACCGCACGCAGGCCGCCTCCAAGAGGGTGGGCCCGCCCCCCGACCGGGCTCGCTCCACGGCCTCGCTGGCGGCCCGGTAGACCGCGAGCACATCGCCGCCGTCGACGCACTGCCCGGGCATGCCGTATCCCGCGGCACGTTGGGCGACATGGTCGACGGCCATCTGCAGGGACTGCGGCACACTGATCGCATAGGCGTTGTTCTCGATCAGAAAGATCACCGGGAGCTGGTGGATCGCCGCCCAGTTGAGCCCTTCGTGCCAGTCGCCCTCGCTGGTGCCTCCTTCCCCCACGGAAACCACCACCACCCGGTCCTCGCGGCGGTATTTGAATGCCAGGGCCACTCCCACGGCATGGAGGATCTGGGTCGCCACGGGGCTGCCGCCGGTGACTATGTTGTGTGCTCTGGAGGAGTAGTGGGCGGGCATTTGGCGGGCGCCACTGTTGGGGTCGCCAGCCTTGGCAAGGGCCGCCAGCAACTGGTCCTTGGGCTCCATCCCCATCACCAGCACCAGGCTGATGTCCCGATAGTAGGGAACGATCCAGTCGTAGTCCCGGCGGAGGGCGTATCCCACCCCCACCTGGGCCGCCTCGTGGCCCTGCCCGGAGATCGCGAATGGTGCCCTGCCCTGGCGATTGAGCACCAGCACCCGCTGGTCCAGCAGGCGCCCCAGAAGCATGTCCCGATACATGTCCCGCAGCCGGTCCCGGGTAAGCCCGGGCACCCCGACCTGAGCCGACTCCGTCAAGGTCATCGCCTGCCTCCGTCAACTCGTGAGGACCGGCGCCATCCTAGCGCCGTTGGCTGCCGCTCCTGGATATCGAAGTTGGGCACGCCGACCTAGGTGGCCAGTGAGCGGCGGATTCCGAACACACTCCCCAGCGAGCCCAACCCGCCACCCGCCACCACCAGCGCGAGCACGATCAGAACTGCGAACCGAGCTCCCACCCCGAGGGCCAGGGTGCCCCCCCCGGCGAAGCCGAACCCCAGCCCCAGGAGAACCACCGAGGCGATCAGAGCCGAGATCACCCCCACGATCACCCCCTCGACCACGAAGGGCCAGCGCACGAACCAGTCTGTGGCACCCACCAGCTTCATGATCTCGATCTCTCGGCGGCGGACGTAGGCAGCGGTCCGCACCGAGATGGTGATGATCACCAGGGCGACCGCCCCGACCACCGCTACCACCAAGCCTCCGCCCAGCTGCGCGAGGAAGATGTAGCGCTCCAGGCGTGGGATCACATCGGCGTTGTAGTCGGTCTGGTGGGGGCCGCTGTCGAGCAGCGCCGAGGTTCTCACCTGCCGATTGAGCTCGGACACCGCCTTGATGTTCTTGAGGTGGAAGTTGAGCGAGGCCGGGAGAGGGTTACCCGCCCCCGAGTTCTCCAGGAGCTTGATCGCCCGGGTCAGTCCGAGGCTGTTACCGGCCTCGCGGGCCGCCTGGTTCTTGTTCTCAAAGGAGGCGCTGGCCACGGTGGCTGGACTTCCCAGGTTCTGCTCCAGGTTGATCTCGCTGGCGAAGGAGATGTGGTCGGCCATGAACACCTTGAGCACCGACGCCTGGCTCTCCTCGTTGTGGAGAACTCCGTCCAGGGCGTGCACCACCACCACGGCCACCCCGGCTCCCAGCAGGGTGAGGGTGATGGTGAGGACGCTGGCCATCGCGATACCGCGGTTGCGCACGATGTTCTGCAGCGCCAGCCGGGTCACGAACTTGAAGGCTGGAATCGGGTTCACAGGATGGCGTCCCCGTCCCGGAGGTAGGCGCCCTCGGATTCGTCGCGCACGATCCGGCCGTCCACAATCGCCAGCACCCGGCGTCGGCAGAGGTCGACCACCTCGCGATTGTGGGTGGCCATCACCACGGTGGCTCCGCGATGATTGATCTGCTGCAGCAACTGCACGATCCCCCAGCCGGCATCGGGATCGAGATTGCCGGTGGGCTCGTCGGCGAGGAATATCCGGGGCCGGTGCACCAGGGCTCGGGCGATGGCCACACGCTGCTGCTCCCCTCCCGAGAGCTCCGTTGGAAAGTGGTGCAGCTTGTCCTCCAGGCCGACGATGTAGAGGGCCTCCCCCACCTTCTCCTTCAGGTGAGGGCGCCCCGGGTCGGTGACCTGGATGGCGAAGGCCACGTTCTCCTCGACGGTGAGGGCGTTGAGTAGCTTGAAGTCCTGGAAGACAATCCCCATCTTGCGGCGCAGGCGCGGCAGGTGACGCCGCCGCAACCGGGCCAGGTCTTGACCCTCGACCAGGATGTGACCCTGGGTCGCGCGCTCCTCGCGGATCAGCAGGCGGATGACCGTGGACTTCCCGGCTCCACTGGCCCCCACCACGAAGACGAAGTCGCGCGGGCGAACCGTGAACGAGGCATCCCGGATGGCCGGTTGGCCGTTGCCGTAGACCTTGGTGACGTGCTCGAAGACGATGATCGGCGGCTCGCTGCGGGTGCGATCAGTGCTCTTGGCGCCGACGGTGGCGACCGGTGCGGTCGGGCTGGTGGAAACCGACATCAGGGGAGGCTTTGTCCTCGTGCCAGGCAGGCTGGCAGCCGACGGGCGGAACCCCAATTGGGAGAGTGGCGAAGCCCTTGGCCGTTCTCGACTTTGGCCCGAGTATAACCGGCCCGCCGAGATCCGTCTGCGCTCGCCGTCAAGCACCCACAAAGCTCCCCTCCGGGGTCTCCAGCCGTCAGCCCGGTGGAGAGCCCCAATCGTGTCACCGGGCCGGGGGCGTCCCAACTCGACTCAGTGCTGGCGTGCGCTGGCCTCTTGCCGTAGATAGGCCTCGATGAAGGGGTCGATCTCCCCCGCCAGCACCGCGTCCACGTTGCCGACCTCGACACTGGTGCGGTTGTCCTTGACCATGGTGTAGGGCTGGAGCACGTAGGACCGAATCTGGTTGCCCCACTCCGGGGAGACCACGTCGCCCTTGAGGTCGGCCAGGTGGTCGAGCCTTTGCGCCCGCTGCTGGTCAAGCAGCCGGGACCGGAGCACCCGCCAAGCGGTCTCGCGATTCTGCTGCTGGGAGCGCTCGTTCTGGCACGTCACCACGATTCCCGTGGGGAGGTGGGTGATCCGCACCGCGGATGAGGTCTTGTTGACGTGCTGCCCCCCAGCGCCCGAGCTCCGGTAGACATCTACCCGCACATCCTTCTCATCCACCTCCACCTCCACCTCGTCGGGAATCTCTGGATAGACCTCGACCAGGGCGAAGGCGGTGTGACGCCGGTGTGCCGCGTCGAAGGGGCTGATCCGGACCAGCCGGTGCACTCCCTTCTCAGCCCGCAGCTGACCGTAGGCGTAGGGCCCGCGGAAGCGCACCGTGGCGCTCTTGATGCCGGCCTCCTCCCCGGCGGACTCATCCAGCAACTGCGCTTCCATGCGGTGCGACTCGCCCCACTTCACGTACATGCGCAGGAGCATCTCGCTCCAATCCTGGGCGTCCGTACCTCCGGCCCCGGCATGCACCGAGAGCAGCGCGGGATAGTTGGAGTAGGGGTCTTGGTAGAGGAGCTCCAACTCACGCCGATCCAGCTCCTTGCCCAGCACACCGAGTTCCTGCACCACTTCGGTATCGCTGGTGGAGTCCTCTTCCAGGAGCTCGGCCAGCTCCGCCGCGTCTTGAGCCCGCTGGGCCAACCCGCTGAGTTCTGCGACCTCGCCCCGAAGCCGACTCAACTCCTGCGCCGCCTGCTGGGCCCGCGTTGGGTCATCCCAGGCCCCGGGGCGAGCCAGCTCCTCCTCTAGGCGGCTTGCCCGGGCCGACTTGCCAGCGAAGTCAAAGATGCTCCTTCAGCTGCTCCGCCCTGTGGGCCAGCTGCCGGGCGCGGTCGCTGATCTCCGACACCGGGTCAGTGTATCCGCGGCCCGCGGCCGGGCGGCCGTACCAGGACGGGACCGAGGGCTATGTGCTGGCTCCATGGCAGCGCTTGTACTTCTTGCCCGATCCGCAGGGGCAGAGCGCGTTGCGGCTGACTACCGGCACCGCCCCGGCTGCGGGCGGCGCCGCCAACCCCGTTGGGCGCGGCGGTGCAGCCGGAGGCTCGCTTAGCGGAGCCGATTCCAGCCCCGGTGCCGCGGTTCCAGCCACCGACTCCGCCTCGGGATGCACGGCCACTCCCTCAATTGGTGAGCTCTCGGGAAGAGCGACCTGGATCTCGGCATGGAACACGTAACGCACGATCTCCTGTTTCAGGGATTCCTGGAACGACTGAAATTCCGAGAAGGCCTCCGCCTTGAACTCCACCAGGGGGTCGCGCTGCCCCAGGGACTGCCAACGGATGTCGTCCTTGAGGTGCTCCAGGGTGGTCAGGTAGTCGGCCCAGCGCTGATCGACCAACTGCAGCATCAGCTGGGTCTCAGCGATCCGCACCACCTCAGGGCTGTATTGCGCCTCCTTATCGGTGTACAGCCGATCCGCCTCCTTGAGCAGGGTGTCGGCGACATCCTCCGGGCTATCGCCGAGTTGCTCTAGGTCCACCTCCTCGGCGGGAGGGAAGGGGAACACGTAGCGCAGGCGCGTCCACAGCCCCTCGAGGTCCCACTCCGCGAGGTGCCGCCCTGGGCAATAGAGGGCGATCAGGTCCTGGATCACCTGCTCGGTCCACTCGGTCAGGTTGTCCCGGGTGTCCACGCCCTCGAGGATCCGATCGCGCTCGGCGTAGATGATCTCGCGCTGCATGTTGACGACATCGTCGAACTCCACCACGTAGCGGCGACTGTCGAAGTTGGCGCCCTCCACTCGAGACTGTGCCGACTCGATCTGGCGGCTGACCAGTCCTGACTCGATGGGGACATCCTCGTCCATGCCGAAGCGGGTCATGAGTCCGCGCATCCTCTCCCCGCCAAAGACCCGCATCAAATCATCCTCAAAAGATAGGAAGAAGCGACTCTCTCCGGGGTCGCCCTGGCGCCCCGCCCGGCCGCGAAGCTGATTGTCGATACGTCGCGATTCATGTCGCTCCGTGCCGAGAATGAACAGGCCACCACGCTCGCGCACGCCCTCACCCAGGACGATGTCGGTTCCGCGCCCGGCCATGTTGGTCGCAATGGTCACCGCCTCGCGCTGGCCCGCCGCCGCCACCACCTCGGCCTCGCGCTCGTGCTGCTTGGCGTTGAGCACCTCGTGGGGCACCCCGCGCTTCTCCAGCAGCCGGGAGAGTCGCTCGCTCTTGTCGATGCTGACGGTGCCCACCAAGACCGGCTGCCCCTTGCGGTGGCGCTCCTCTATCTCCTCCGCCACCGCACTGTACTTTGCCTCCTCTGAGCGGAAGATGAGGTCCGGCTGGTCGACCCGGATCATCGGTTTGTTGGTGGGAATGGGCACCGCCTCGAGGCGGTAGATCTTGTGGAACTCCTCGGCCTCAGTGAGCGCGGTTCCGGTCATCCCCGCCAGGACCTCGAAGGTCCGGAAGTAGTTTTGGAAGGTGACCGTGGCCAGGGTCCGCTGCTCCTGCTGAACCTTGACCCCTTCCTTGGCCTCGATCGCCTGGTGCAGCCCATCGGACCAGCGCCGGCCGGGCATGCTCCGGCCGGTGAACTCGTCCACGATGATCACTTCCCCGTCGCGCACGATGTATTCCCGGTCCTTGAGGTAGAGCGCGTGGGCGCGGAGAGCCTGGTTGATGTGGTGCGCCTCCTCCACATGCTCGAGGTCGTAGATGTTGGCGATCCCAGTCATCCGCTCGATCTTTTCCACGCCCTCGTCGGTGAGACTTCCGGACTTGGTCTTCTCATCGATGGTGAAGTCCACTTCCGGGGTGAGTCGAGGAATCAGGCGCGCGTATTGGTAGTACTTTTCCGGCGATTCTTGGCCCATTCCACTGATGATCAGCGGCGTCCGCGCCTCATCGATGAGGATCGAGTCGACCTCGTCGACGATCGCGTAGTAGCGATCCCGCTGCACCTTCTGCTCCTGCGCCCGGGCCAGGTTGTCGCGCAGGTAGTCGAAGCCCATCTCGTTGTTGGTGGCGTAAACCACATCGGATTGGTATGCCTCCCCCCGCTCCACCGGGCGCAGGTGTCGCAGCCGTTGATCGTGGTGCTGCTCGTCGGTGTACTCGGGGTCGTAGACGAACGACTGCTCTGGGATGATTACCCCCACCGTCATGGCCAGGGCGTGAAAGAGAGGCGCGTTCCAACCCGCGTCGCGGCGGGCCAGGAAGTCATTGACGGTGACTAGAAAGCAGCCTCGCCCGGTGAGGGCGTTGAGGTAAAGCGGGAGGGCGGCCACCAGGGTCTTGCCCTCGCCGGTCTTCATCTCAGCGATCTTGCCCTGGTGCAGCACGATCCCGCCGAGGCACTGGACATCGAACGGGCGCATCCCCAGATTGCGCTCGGCGGCCTCACGGGCCACCGCGAAGGCCTCGACCAGAAGGTCATCGATGGTCTCACCGTCCCCCAGGCGGCCGCGGAACTCGTCGGTCTTGGACCGGAGCTCGCTCTCGCTGAGCAGCTTGAGGGCCTCGCCCACCCTGCCGATCTCCGCCACCTCGCCACTGTGACGGCGCAATTCGCGCTGAGTCGGATCGTAGATCCGGTTCAAAACACTCATCGCGTCAGGTAACTACGCCCGGCCCGCCGAGCTGGCCGGCGCCGGCACGGGTGACTCCTCGAAGTCGGCGGCTCTCTCTGACCAGGCGCACGCGGAGCTCGTCGGGCCTGGCTCGCAGGTGGGGATCGCCGAGCCACTTGATGTCCTCGCCCGCTCTCCCCGTCTCGGCCACCCGGGGACGGGGGCGCAGTTCCCCCGGGCTGGGGTCGTAGATCCGGTTTAGCGCACTCATCGCGTCAACGAATTATGCCCCGCTCGGCGAGCCGGCAATCCCGGGACCCACCGGCTCCTCGAAATAGGCGGGACCGGTCCCGGCCCCACCCACCTCCATCCAACAGGTGCGGGCGCCCTCGACCACCAGGACCAGGACCGCGACCGGGGTCAGTCCCACCCCCAGCAGATGCAAGCCCCAGATCGGGGGCAGGACCGCCAGGGTCAGGACGCAGAGCCCCGCTCCGTATCCGGTGAGCCTGAGGTCGGTGCGGCCCAGCCAGACCGCCACCCCCAGCCCGCCGAGGATTGGCAGGCCAACCTGCCAGGGCACCACCCCCAGCGGCCAGACCAACAACAGCAGGAGCAGAGTCGCCGCCGAGAGCCCCAGCCCGAGCCCATGGATCCTCCGGGCGTCACGGCCCACCGTGACCATCAACAGGGGCAGGAGCAGCAGGTCGTCGTTGGGGTGGGCGTAGGGGCTTGCCAGGAGCCAGATCCCCACCGGCAAGGCCACCGCCCAGGTGACTCGCCCCACCGGGCTCACCCGGCGCCACTCCGGGGAGATCATCATCCAGACCCCGAAGACCACCATCCCCACCACCGCCAGGGCGATGAGGGCGAGGGTGGGCGTGGCCGTCACTCCCCGGCCCAGCCCCCAAGAGCTGGGAGCCGCGGCCACCAATCCCGGCAAGCTCGCGAGATCCGTACGCCGGGCTCCGATCCCGGCACCGAAGGCCAGGAGCGCCCGCCACCAGGAGGGCAGCAACGACCAGCTGGCCCCGGCGAGCACTGCCGCCGCCAGCAGGTATCCGGCTGCGAAGTGCAGGGCTCTCCGACGCTCGGGCCAGAGCGCCAAGAACATGAAGACGGGCACCGGCCAGAGCAGGGTCGGCGTGATGAGGGTGACGCCGAGTACCAGCCCCGCGGCCAACCCCCTCTCGTGCCAAGCCAGGAGCATCGAGCCGGCCAGGGCCGCGAACAGGACCGCGTCGAGTTGACCGGCCAGGAAGCCTAGGAGGCCGACCCAGGAGAGGATGGCTGCCGCCGCCAGTACTCCCGTGTGGCGCCAACCCAGGTCGCGAGCCAGAAGGGTGAGGGTCAGGATCACCAGAAACACGCCCAGGGCGCTCGCCAGCGCGTAGCTGAGCCAGAACGGCAGCAGGGAGAGCGGCATCATCAGCCTCGCGCTAGCCGGCAGATCCCCGAGGGCGGCGATGGCAGGGCGCAGTGCCGGGTAGTGGTAGACCATCTGCTCCACCGCACCAATCGCGGCCAGGTGGTAGGGATTGGCCCCGTCGCGGACCGCCTCGGCGGCCGCGTACAAGATGCGATAGTTGGTGGCCACCCCCCCCGGTTGGGGCGGGAACTCGCGGAACAGGGCGAAGGCGGCCAGCCCCACCACCCAACCCAACGCCACCAGCAAGACCAGGTGCCGGAGCCGCCGACCTCTCCGACCCAGCAGCTCCTCGAGACTGCCCCCTTCCGCCGCAGAAGTCATCTGCGGGTCACTCCACGCTCAGCGCCGCCACCGGGTCAAGGTTGCTGAGCTGCCGGGCCGGGAACCAGGCCGCCAGCCCGATCGCCACGATCACGGCCAGCACCATCGCCACGATCACCAGCCAGGGCACGCCGAAGCTGAGGGGTAGCGCGGCCGAGCTGGCAACGTGGAGCTCCGGTGCGATCAGTCCGATCCCGACCCCGATCCCGAGCAGGGAGCCACCCAGGGCCACCGCTAGCACCTCGGCCAGGATTGCCCGCCGGGTGCGGCGACGGCTCAACCCGACGACCCGCAGCAGCGCGATGTCACGCGTGCCCTCCCGGGCACTGAGCACCACGGTGTTGATGGCCGCCAGGACGGCGATCACCACCCCCACCAGACCGAGGGCCGAGAGGGCGGCGATGTCCTGCTCGACGCCGCGGTCAACTCCCTGGCGCACCGTGGCGACGGTCTCCTCCTCCAGACCGTAGCGGAAGGCGGCCAGCGCCACCGGCCGCTGCAGGTTGCGCGAGCCGCGCAACTTGAGTTGGACCAGGTCAAACCCCTCGGCGGCGCTCCCGAAGGCCTGCTGAGCAGCGGCGCTGTCGACCATCACGGACTCCTCGCCGGCAGGCCCCGGCAGGGTGTGGGCCACGATCCCAGCTACCTTGAAGGTCGCGGAACCGGTGGTCGTCACCACCTTGAGTCGAGAGCCGACCCCGGCGTGCAGGCTGTCAGCGAGCTCCAAGGGCAGCAGCACCGCCTTACCCGCGGCCACCTGGGCGAGCGCCTCAGTCCGTCCCCCATGGAGGAACTGCAATGCCCCGCTGAGGGCGTAGGCGGTCGTCGGGGTGGCCCCCAGGGAGATCGCCTGGTGGCCCACCCGTGCAGTCACGAAGCGGACCGGCGCCGAAGCCACCACGGTGCTCTGGCCGGTCGCAGCGGTGATGGCCCGCAGCACCTGGTTCTCCACCTTGGGGCTCTGGACCACCGGGCTGACCAGCAGGTACTGGCCCACGAAGAGGTGGTTGACCCAGAGCTCGCCCGCGCTGAGGGCCGCACTGGACAGACCGACCAGCCCGATGGCGGTGGCCATGCTCACGAAAAGAGCGGCCATGGCGAGGGAGCTGCGCTCGGGCCTGGTCCGGGCCCGCGCCGATACCGCCGCCGTGGGGGTTCCGATCAGGGGTGAGACCAATGCGCCCAGTCCCCGCACCAGGTAGGGACCGGCCCAGAGCAGCCCGGCGCAGATTGCAAGGTAGGCCAGGGCCACGCCCAGGCCCTCCCCGATGCTCCCACCGTGAGCGAACATGAGATAGGAACCAACCACCCCGATCACGACCAGCGGCAACTCGACGAACAATCCCCTGAGCCGCCTCGACGGCTCAGGACGGATGGTCGTGAGCGGGGACATCCTGGCAACCTGCAGAGCCGGCAGAAGCGCCGCCAGCACCCCCACCGCCAAGACCAGCAGGAAGGCGGCCACGCTCCAGCTCGCGTCGGCCCGTAGCTGGGGCGCGGGCCGGGTTCCCGCAGGGATGGAGATGGCTATGAGGATCGCTGCCAGGGCGTACCCAGCCCCCACCCCCAGGGCAGCGCCGAGGGCGGACGCGGCGAGCGCCTCGCGCAGGAAGCTGCGGAAGAGCAGGTCCCTGCTGGCTCCGGCCAGCCGGAGCAGACCGATCTCCCGGCGGCGGTCGAGCACCAAAGAGCTGAAGGTGGTCGCGATCACCACGAAGGCCAGGAGCAGGCTGAGGGCGGTGATCCCGTCGAGGATCGGCTGGAGCTCCCCCACCGGGTCGCCGTCGGGGACCGCCCGGGGATTGCTCACCGTGTACTGGGTGTGGACCGAGTGGGCGAGCTGGCTCAGCAGCTGGGACGCGGTGGCGCGGGGCTGGAGCCGGACGGCCACGTCGGTCACCTCGAGGCCCTCACCGAAGAGCTTGTTGGCGGTGGCCCGGGTGACGTAGACCGCGTCCGAGGTGAACGGCGCCCCAGGCGAAGAGTTGGCGACCACCCCCACCACGTCGAACTTGGAGTCACCTCGGGAGCGGACCAGCCGCAGGGTCTGTCCCAGGCCCACCTTGCCAGGCGTCACCACCCCGGTGCTTATCGAGATCCCCGGGCTCAGGTTCTGGCTGACGGCTACTTGGTGGAAGCGCCGTGGGCGCCGGCCGCGCACCAGCGGAAGCGGCCGGAGGGCCACCCCCCGGCCGCTGGTGGCGACCAGGACCACCTGCCGGAACCCCTTCGAGGGCAGTTCAGCGAGATCCGCCTTCTCCTCGAGCGGCGCCGCGACCGCCACCGCTTTGAGCCTTCCGATGGCCATCACCTGGGCTCGGGTGAACCCCCGGCGGGCGAAGGGTTGGATGTCGTACTGGGCCGCGCCGGCGCGCAGCTGGAGGGCAGCCACCGCCTGCTGCTGCAGGGCGCCGGCCGCGAGCTGAGTCCCGAGTAGCGCCCCGCCCCCCAGAGCCAGCGCGACGATGCCCAGGACCAGCCGGACCAGGGCGGTACGGCGCCAAAGAAGTGGGATCAAAGCCCGTCGCTACCCTCAGAGCCCATGGGCGGCCAGCCGTTCCAGCAGCGGCGCCGTGTCATGCACGGTGCGTTGCCCCAGCACCACCGTCTCCTTGAACTCGCCATCCAACATCACCGCCACCCGGTCGGCGTAGGTGGCACTGCGGACATCGTGAGTCACCAGCACGATGGTCCGGCCCTCCTGCCGGCTGAGACGGAGCAACAACTCGAGCACGCTGCGGCCAGCGTGGTAGTCAAGGGCGCCGGTGGGCTCGTCGGCCAGAAGCACGGCGGGGTCGGTGACCAGCGCCCGCGCCACCGCGACACGCTGGCGCTCGCCGCCGGCGATCTCGTCAGGGCGGTGCCCCTGAAGGCCCTTGAGCCCCAGCATCGCCATCAGGTCATGCGCCCGGGCTCGGGCGTCGCGGTCCCGGCCCAATCCCCGGAGCGGCCAGGCACGGTTGCGCTCAAGCCGGTAGGGAAGCATCACGTTCTCCGCCGCGGTGAGGCTGGGCAGAAGGTTGAAGAACTGGAAGATGAAGCCGATCTGGCTGCGCCGGAAGGCGGAGCGCTCTCCCTCGTCGAGGCCGTAGATGTCGGTGCCACGGATTTCCACCTTGCCCTCATCCGGAGTCTCGAGCCCGCCCAGCATGTTGAGCAAGGTGGACTTGCCGCAGCCGCTCGGCCCCATGACCGCGAAGAACTCGCCTGGCTTTATGGTCAACGACACCCCTCGCACCACCTGGTGGGGGGTCCGACTGACGGCGTAACTCTTGTGCAGGTTGGTGGCCACCAGGGGCGCCGGCTCGAGGCCAGGTTTCACCTGGCCGGGGCCCCGAGCCTCACTCATCGAGGTAGCTGCTGATCACCTGGTCAATTGTGCTGGAGAGGAGTCCGTGGCCGAGCCTGGGGGGCCGGGAGCCGATGCCCGGTCGAGGCGGCTTGGGCTTGGGGGTGGGAGTGGGAGTCGGGGTGGGAGTCGGCGCCGGCGTAGGCGCGGAAGGGCCGCTGCCACCTCCACCACTGCCGCCACCTCCACTCGGGGGAGCGGGAGGCGGGGGCGGCGCGTAACCGCCAACCTCGGCGAACTCCTCGGCGAACATGTAAACGTCGGAGTAGCCGCTGCTGCCGCTTCCGGCGTAGTTCCAGGGCCCCACGGTGTACCAGGAGCCGGTCCCCAGCTGGTTGTAAGCCCCCAGGATGTTGGCCCGGTGCGGGGGTGAGTCCATGAATTGGACGTTGATGTTGGCGGCGGGGTCTGAGTACCCACTGTTCCAGCCGATGTTCTCGCCGGCTGAGCTCCAGTGGACGCCGTAGGCGGTCATGATCGGCCAGACATAGCCACCGTCGGCGCTGCAGCCGGGGATCACGTGGGAGAAGTAATTGTTGTTGAGCATGTCCTCGGACCGGCCATCGATCGGCCTGGAGCAGCCGCCGTAGTAGGCGCTCTGGCCGATTGCGCTGAGGGTCCCGTTGTCCGCCAGTGCCCCGAGACCGTTGCTGCTGCGGTCCTGGTTGGTGAGCGAGAAGAGCTCGCCGTCATACGGAGTGGCATTGCCTGCCAGCCGGGTCAGGTTCTGGGGTGCCAAGGGTCCGCTCAGACCGAGGCTGAGGGCGGCGCCTAGGACGAAACCTCCCAGCCCTCGCAGCAGCCAGCGAACTCGGGCCCCTGGTTTGCGGCTATCAGCCAAGACGCCTTTGCAGAGGACCAACTGGAGGGGTGGGCAAGCGGATCGCCGCCACCTGATCGGAGCGCCGGTCCGGGAACAGCCGGGAGATCTCCGGCGGGACCGGAAGTCCCATGTCGAAGAGCCGGTCGAGGATCTGGGGGCGGACCCCAGTCAGCTCGATCTCGTTCTTGAGGTTGCCCTGCTCGTCCACTCCCTCGGCCTTCATCACGAAGATGTCCTGCATCGTCACGGTGTCGCCTTCCATGCCCACCACCTCGCTGATGGCGGTGATCCGGCGGCTGCCGTCGCGCAGCCGGTTGAGCTGGACGATGATGTCGAGGGCGCTGGCGACCTGCTGCCGGATCGCCTTGGTGGGCAGCTCGAATCCGGCCATGAGCACCTGGGTTTCCAGCCGGGCCAGGCTGTCCCGAGGGGTGTTGGCGTGGACGGTGGTCATGGAGCCGTCGTGACCGGTGTTCATGGCCTGGAGCATGTCCAGCGCCTCACCGCCGCGGACCTCACCCACCACGATCCGGTCGGGGCGCATCCGCAGGCTGTTGATGACCAGGTCGCGGATGGCGATCCGGCCTTCGCCGCGAGCATCGGGGGGGCGCGATTCGAGGCGGCAGACGTGCTCCTGGTGCAGCTGCAGCTCGGCAGCGTCCTCGATGGTGACGATGCGCTCGTCGGGGGGAATGAAACCGGAGCATATGTTGAGCCGGGTGGTCTTGCCGGCGCCAGTGCCGCCTGAGATCAGGATGTTGGCCCGGGCCAACACGCAGGCCTGCAGGAACGACGCCCCCGGCTCGTTGATCGTCCCGAAGTGGATGAGGTCGGTGATCCGCAGCCGCTCCTTGGCGAATTTACGGATGGTCAGCATCGGCCCGTCGATGGCCACCGGAGGCACCACCGCGTTGACTCGCGAGCCATCCAACAGACGGGCGTCGCAGAGCGGTTGGCGGACGTCGACACGGCGGCCGACTGCGGCGACGATCAGGTCGATGACCTTGAGCAGGTGCTCGTTGTCCCGGAAGCGGACGTCCGTGAGAACGATCTTGCCCTGGGACTCCACGTAGACCATCTCCGGCCCCACCACCATGATCTCGGTGAGGCTGTCGTCCTCCACCAGGACCCGCAGCGGGCCCAGGGCCTGGAGGTAACCCTCCATGCCCTGCAGTCTTTCGTCTTCGGTCGCGACCGGACTCATGGCCTACTCCCTGAAAGGGGAACCGAGCTGCTCGGCGTGGTCGGGGCCGCCAGCGGCGGGGCCGACCCAAGAGCAGCGGGCTCCTTCGCAAATCGGATCTGGTCGCCCGGGCCGAGCGGACGCTGCCGGAGCGTGCCCGGAGCCAGTTCAAGGGCGCTGTGGGCGTGCCGTACCGGCAGCCACTTGACGCTCCACTCCCGCATCTGGGGCACGCAGCGCACCACGCGCAGCTGCCGGTCGAGGTAAACGACGTCCAGCGGCGTTCTCATGAAGAACATGTGGACGCTGTTGCAGGGGAGCAGCCAGAGTCCCTCCTCGGGTGCCAGCCGGCTCCTCCCCATCAGGCCCAGCAGTCGGGGCAGAAAGCCCCGCGCCACGGCGACCTCCGCCGCCACCAGCCGGCCATCCTCGGTTCGCACCGTGACCGTGCCGGAAGTGGGCAGGCTCGGGGACTCTTTGCTCACGCGCTCAGGGCCCCACGTTGAAGATGAGGTGGATTGCGGGCGGCCCGAGCAGGATCACGAAGAGGACCGGGAAGATGCACCCCACCATGGGGAAGAGCATCTTGAGGCTGGCCTGCTGGGCCTTGGCCTCCGCCTTCTGGCGCCTGCGACGGCGCATCTCCTCGGACTGGATCCGCAGCACCCGGGCGATGCCCACCCCGAGCTGGTCCGACTGCACCAGGGCCTGGGTGAAGGAGTTGAGGTCTTCGACCCCCGAGCGCTTGCCGAGATCCTCGAGCGCCTCGTGGCGGGGCCGCCCGAGACGGATCTCGTTGAGCACGAAGGCGAACTCACGGGAGAGGGCATTGTCGAACTTCTCCACCACCCGGGCCACCGCAGCGTCGAAGCCGAGCCCGGCCTCGACGCTGATGCAGAGCAGGTCCAGGGCGTTGGGCAGCGCCAGGTTTATCTCCTTCTGGCGTGCCTTGACCCTGCGCTTGAGCAGGTACTGGGGGGCGATGTAACCAAGGCAGGCTCCGAAGATCAGCCCAATGATCCAGGGCATCCGCAGCAGCAAGGCGAGGGCCACGGCCAGCCCTGCCACCAGCACCGCCAGCACGACCTGCAGGGCGAGGAAGCTGCCCGCGTTCATCCCCAGGGGCCGCCCCGCCAAGTCGATCAGGGCCTGCAGTTTCTGGGTTTGGTCGCCCGGCTGCAGCGAGGCCACCCGGCGCCCAATCCGGTCGAAGAACGGCCGCAGGAAGCGATCGCTGAAGGGCTGGCTCATCTCGATCTCTTCCAGGGTCTTCGGCCCGGTGGGTTCGTCGTAGACGGCAAGCCGAGCGTCGAGAAGGTCCACCTGGGGCTGTCGCCGGACCAGGCCGGCGAAGATCGCGAACACCGCCGCGGCGGCGATGACGCCGACGATCAGCGCTTCATAGGACACCGCTCAGACCTCGATGTTGGCGATGCGCTGCATCACGTAGAAGGCGAATGACACCGACAGGACACAGCCGATCAGGATGTAGGGTCCCGGCCCCTTGAAAGAGAGCAGCGGGGCGATGTACTTGGGGTTGATCGCCTCCAGGATCAGGGCCAGGGCCACCGGCAGGGCGGTGATGATGAAGCTGGAGGCGCGGGCCTGGGCGGTCAGGGTCCGGATCTCGCCCTTGATCCGGATCCGCTCCCGGATGGTGTAGGCGATGGTGTCGAAAATCTCGGCCAGGTTGCCGCCCACCACCCGCTGGATCTGCACCGCGGTCACCACCAGGTCCAGGTCGTCGGAGTGAATCCGGTTGACCATGTGCTGCAGCGCCTCGTCGGTGGTGACTCCAAGCTGCACCTCACGGGTGGCCCGGGCAAACTCCTCCGACGTCGGCGGCGGCGCGGAGCGGGCGATGCTGGCCATCGCCTGGGGGAAGCTGTAGCCGGCCTTGAGGGCATTGCTGAGCAGGATCAGACCGTCGCCGAGCTGGCCGTTGAAGCGACGCACCCGCCGTCCGGTCCGGAAGCGCAACACCAGGGGCGGGATGAACAGCCCCACCACCGCCAGGATGACCGCGAAGATGATGCTGCGGTAGAGGCCGAGCCCGATCAGGCCCAGCACCACCACCACCCCGACGCGGATCAGGTACCACTCGGCGGGGCGCAGCTTGACATCCGCCCGGGCCAGCGATTCCGCGACCTGGGCCGCACGCGGGCGCCGAGCGACTCCGGTCGCCTGGCTGCCTCCCTCAACCTCCTTACGCAGCCGCCGCAGCAGGTTCTCCCAGCGCCCCCGGAGTCCGCCCTGAGTCGCCTCCTCCCCGTCGGAATCGGGCACCGAAACGGAGAGTCCCGCCCCCGCCTCGGCGAAGCGGCGCACTCGGTCATCGAGTTCCGAGCTCGAGTCACCCGACTTCCAGGATGCGAGGCCGTACGCGACGGCGGCGCCCAAAGCGATGGCGCCGACCGCATCTAGGACCAGAGCGAGAGTGTTCATGCGGCGGTGTCTCCTGGGGTGGCCTTGCCCTTCGCCCGGGGGGCGAAGATCGCCGGGTCGACTGCTTCACCTGCGGCCGCCAGGTCGTCGAGACGGGTCGGGGCCGCGACCACCTCGAACTCACCGATCACCATGCCGTTGTCGTCGACCCCCTTTTGGCGGAACTGGAATATGTCGGAGAGCGTCACCCGCTCTCCGTCGAAGCCCAGGACTTCGGAGATCGCCACGACTCGGCGGGTGCCGTCACGCAGCCGCGCCTGCTGCACCACCAGGTGGATGGCCGAGGCGATCTGCTCGCGGATTGCTCGAGAGGGCAGGTCGGTGCCGGCCATCAACACCATGGTCTCCAGCCGGTTGAGGGCATCCGAGGCAGTGTTGGCGTGGACCGTGGTGAGGGACCCGTCGTGCCCGGTGTTCATGGCCTGGAGCATGTCCAGCGCCTCACCGCCGCGACACTCTCCGACGACGATCCGGTCAGGGCGCATGCGCAGACTATTGATGACCAAGTCGCGGATGCTGACCCGTCCCCGACCCTCGATGTTGGCCGGTCGTGACTCCAGGGTGACCACGTGGTCTTGGCGCAGCTGCAACTCGGCCGCGTCCTCGATGGTGATGATCCGCTCGTCGTCGGGGATCCAGCCGGAGAGCACGTTGAGCGTGGTGGTCTTGCCGGATCCGGTGCCCCCCGAGATGAGGACGTTGAAGCGGGCCCTGATGCAGGAGCGTACGAAGGTGGCCATCTCCGCGGTCAGGGTCCCGAACGCGATCAGGTCGTCCACGGTGTAGGGATCCTTGGCGAAGCGACGGATGGTGATCGCCGGTCCCGCGAGGGACAGCGGGGGAATGATCACGTTCACCCGGGAGCCATCCTTGAGTCGGGCGTCGACCATCGGCGAGCTCTCGTCCACCCGCCGCCCGATCGAGCTGACGATGCGGTCGATGATCTGCATCAGGTGGTCGTTGCTGTCGAACTTGGCGGGGTAGCGGTGGATCCGGCCCTGGCGCTCCACGTACACGTCATTGGCCCCGTTGATCATGATCTCGCTGATCTCGGGGTCCTTGAGGATCATCTCCAAGGGACCGAGGCCGAGCACGTCGTTGACCAGCTGCTCCACCATGCGCTGACGGTCGGAGCGGGTGATCGAGACGCTCATCTCGGATAGCACGCTGTTGCAGAGTTCGCCAATCTTGGCCAGCAGACGCTCGCGGGGCGCCTGGGACACGTCGGTGTACTCCTCGAGGAGGGCCTGGGTCACCCTGGTCTTGATCTGCTGGTACTGGGGGTGGTGGGCGGTTCGTGGCTCCAGGGCCAAGTTGGTGTTCGCAGTTGCCGTGGAGGTGCGCTCGCGCCAGCCTGCGGACTTGGTCGCGCCGGACGCCGGCGCCGCCGCTGGCTTGGCCGCCGCCAAGGCCGCCGCCAGCCGTGATGGCGCCGCCGGCGCGGTGGTCGCCGGGGCCTCCGTCTCCGGGGCCGGGGGCGCCGACGCCTTGGGCTTATCCTCGGTGGGCGCCGCCGGCTCGGGGGCCGACTCCGGCTCGGAGTCGCCCTTGGTGCGAACTCGCTCTAGCAGGGACATGGCTCGGCCGCTCCTCCGCCCGCCTAGCGCCGCAACCCGAAGCGGCGCGCGGGTGCCGCCTTGGCTGCGACCTTGGGCTCGGCCAGCGTCGCTCCCTCGGGCACCAGCCTGCGGGCCAGCCCCCGTAGGAGCAGGGAGACGTCGGACTCGGGGTGCGAGTTTACCAGCGGCACCGCCCGGTGGATGGAGCCGCCCACCAGGCGGGGCTCGGAGGGGATCTGGACCGCCACCGGGAAGCGCAGGTTGCGCTCGATGCTGGCGGAGTCGTAGACCGCGTGCGCGTCATGGGCGTTGACCGCCACCATGATCTTGTCGCGGTCTACCTTGAGCGACTCCAGCATCTTCAACATCAGGCGACTGTCCTTTATCCCAGGGATGGTGAGCTCCCCAACCACCACGATGTGATCGGCGAGCTCAGTTGCTTCGAGGGTAGCCTCCGACAATTGACTGCCGCTGTCTACGACGACATAGTCAAACTCTCGTCGCAGAACGTCGACGATCACCCGCACGTGCTCGGCACGCACCAGGTCACCGAACTCGGGGCTGAATGGCCCCAGCAGCACCCGGACTCCCTCAGGCCCGTCGGCCAGGATGTCGTCGACGAACTCCCAGTCCAGGGGGCTCTCGCTGTCGACCAGCTCGGTGATGGTCTTGGCATGGTCCAGGTTGAGCATGACCCCGATGTCGCCGAACTGGAGGTCGAGGTCGACCAGGCAAACCCGGGCCCCGGTCTCGGCGCGCAGCGCCGCTGCCAGGTTGATTGCCACGAAGGTCTTGCCGCAGCCCCCCTTGCCACTCATCACCAGGCAGACCTGGCAGCCCGGGGGCGGCGGGCCGCCGGCGGCCGCCACCGACGGCGGCACCCGCGGCAGGTACGAGCCCTTCTTCTCCTCCATCTCGTAGACCCGGCGAATGCTGGCCACCAGCTCGTCGCCAGTGAAGGGTTTGATCAGGAACTCCCGGGCCCCGGACTGCATGGCCCGGCGCAGGTAGTCGCGCTCACCCTGGACCGACATGATCACCACCGGCGAGTTGGGTGACTCCACCGCCAGGGTCTCAGTGGCGGCGATCCCGTCCATCCCCGGCATGTTGACGTCCATCAGCACCACGTGGGGCGCCAGTTGGCGGGTGACGTCGACCCCACTCCGCCCATCGCCAGCGGTCCCGACGACCTCGATGTCCTCCTCGAAGGAGAGGAGCTTCTTGAGGTTCTCTCGGGTGCTGGCGATGTCGTCGACCACCACTACGCGGATCACCGTCCTGTTGGCCGCCGGGCTGGTCGTCATTTAGCGGATGGTACCGAGGGTTACTTCTACCTCACTACCCACTCACGGAGCCGAGGCTGAAGCCGAAGAGGTTCTGCAGCATCTGCGGGCTGCCCGAGCTGTTGCCGGACGCCGCCGAGGCGCTCCTGGCGGCGCTGGAGCCGCAGTAGAGCACCGCCTGGTCGGACGCCAGCTCATCCTGAGCCTCGATCAGCGCGAACTGGTCCTGGGCCAGGGTCGCCGAATCATTGAGCACCTGGGCCTTGGCCGCCTGGACCGCCGAGCCGCCGCCGGACATACTTTGCAGCGCGGTGTTGTCCTTGCTGTACTGCCGGTGCGCCTGGTTGTAGGTGGTGGTGGCGGTGGTCACCGACTGCTGCGCCGACTGCATGTCCTCCTGGATGATCGGATTCACGGTGCTGCCCGCAACGCAGGCCTGGGTGTACTCGTCGGCAGGGGTAGCGGCAATCGGGACGTAGCCGTGACCGTAGTCCCCGGATGAACGCAGCGCGATCGTGTAGATGGAGCCGGACCGCACCAGCTCGGTCACCCCCAGCGCCTGGCTGCGGGTGAGCTCGAGGACGATCAGGCCGCCGCCAGCGGACGACCCAGTGGTCGAGGGCGAGCCGACGCTGATGACCGGGAGGTCTTCAAAGGTGAAGTCGGTGTTGCCATTGGAGTCAGCACCGATGATGTCGATGTGATCGCCCACCTGCAGGTACCCTGCAACCGCCTGCTGTGCGGTGACCGGGATGGCCACCGCGACCTCGCCCGCGGGGAGGTTCAGATTCCCGAACGTCGGAGACTGGGCGCTCTTGTTGACCGACAGCAGGTCCTGGGTTAGGAGCGTGTTGGGGGCGATCGCAGTGACCGCGTAATAGTCGGAGACCGTGGTGCTCGAGGAAGGCTGCGGCTGCGCGATGCCCGTCGTGGCTGCGCAGGTGGAGTGCACCAACGCCTCACAGGAGGTGTAGGTATCGGCAGGGATCAGTCCCTTGATTTTGGTCTCCTCGAGCATCCCAGCGGTGATCAGCGTGCCGCTGGGAATCGAGACCTTCGCAATAACTACCACGTGCCCGGTCGTGGCCACGTTGGTATTGCTCGACGTGTTAGCCCGGGTGAAGTAGTACATCGCCCCGAACGCGACGATCGCCAGGATCAGCCCGACGGCGATCCACACCTGATTGACCCGTCCTTTCAAATCGGTCGTCACCGTCGAAAACCTCCGAAGGATGCCCTTGAGCCGCGTGGCCCAGTGGTGGGTTGGACAGGTGCGCGGCGGGTAAGCCCGCCGCGCACCGTGCTGCTACGAATCAGCCGGAAAGACCAGTGTTCACGTTGGAGAATACGTCGCTGACTCTGTGTCCCACGATCGTGAGGATGGCGATGACAACAATCGCAATCAGGACCAGGATCAACGCATACTCGACCATCCCCTGACCCTCTTCGTCAGAGTCGCGGCGCGAGACTACCTGACCGAGGCGGTCACGCAGCCGCAGGTACCAAGATCCGAGCATTCCTTGCAAACCTCCTGTCGCTTTCGAATCCGGGAGTTCTGACTCCCAGGCCTAGCAATGGCAGCCGGAGTATATGGGGGGTTGGGCTAGATGCCGTGTAACTGCTGCGTAACTTTCCTGTCAGGAGTCACATCTCGATCGGCAAGGTCACCCGCACCTCGGTGCCGCGACCCACCTGGGAGAGGATCTCCAACTGCCCGTGCTCCAAGTCGGCTCGCTCTCGCATCGAGATCAGCCCAAAATGAGGCTCGCGGGCCAACCGCATCTCCACCGCAGCCAGGTCGAACCCCTCGCCGTCGTCCTTGATGACCGCGCTCACCCGATGCGGCTGCAGGTTGATCAGGACGTCCAGGCTGTGCGCCCGAGCGTGCTTGCGGACGTTGACCAGAGCCTCCTTGACGATTCGGAAGAGGGCACCTTCGGTGGAGGTGGGGAGGCGTCGCTCAGTGCCAATCACCGAGAGCCTGCCCTCGACCCCCTCGGCGTCACGGAACTCATTGACCAGGCGGCGCAGCGTGGGGATCACCCCCAAGTCGTCGAGGGTCATCGGGCGGAGGTCGAAGATCAACTGGCGGGTCTCGTCGAGTACGTCCTTCATGGCGTCCTTGAAGCTCTGGACCTCGGCCTTGGCGCGGTCCGGCTCGCGTTCCACCATGCGCTCCAGGATCTCAGCGCGAAGCACCAGGTTGGACATCGACTGGGCCGGGCCGTCGTGCATGTCCCGGGCGATCCGCATCCGCTCCTCGTCGATGGTCTGAAACACCTGCCGGGACGCGCTTCGGTAGCGTGCCAGCCCCTCCTCCAGGGTGCCATCGGGGGGTCGGTGGTCCTCCACCTGCTCGGCGGCGGCCTTCATCAGCGAGTGCCAGTAGCGCAGCTCCTTGGCCCAGCTGCGGCAGTGGGCCAGCCGGAGGCGGGCCAGGGTCATCTCGGAGCGCAGGGCGAAGCAACGCCCGATCGCCGCCTCGACCTCGGCGGCAGTGAAGCGGGCATGGTCGCGCAGCACGTGGCGGCGGACTATGTCCGAGTCCTCGAGGCGGTCCCCGACCTGGTCGAGGGCGGTGAGCAGCTGCATCACCTCCTCGTCGATCGTGAGCAGGGCGTTCTCGACCCGGAGGACCTCCTCCTCCAGCACCAACTGGAGCTCCCCCAGTGGGGACGCGGCAGGGGCAACGGGACGTGCAGCCACGCCCCAAGGGTACGTGCTGGCCCTGAGAAATGTCCGCGCTGCGGAGCCGCCCTCCCCGCCCACCTTTGGCCCCTCAAAGAGATTCGGGCCTAAACTGGCGCCCGTGATCGCCCAGCGGCCGGCCGTAGGTCGAGGCCGGCCCGAGTCAGCGACAGCCAACGGGCAGCGGCTGACCCTGTCCCGGTTCCTAGCCCTCACCGGACTGCTGCTGGCGATGCTGGCGGCCCGACCGCAAATCGCCGACCCCGACTTCTGGTGGCACCTGCGCAACGGCGGCACCCTGCTCGCCAGCAACGCCCTGATCCATGTCAACCCCTACGCCTTCATGGCGGTGGGGCGGCACTGGATCATGCAGGAGTGGCTGAGTGAGAGCTGGATGGCGGCGGTCGCCGCCGCGTCAGGTCGGCTGGGAGTGGTGGTGGTCTATGAGCTGATCACCGTTGCCCTCTTCACCTTGATCTGGCTCCGGGCCAGAGAGCTGGGCCCGGCGCACGGCCTGAGCCTGGGGGTGGGGGTGCTGGTGGCTGGGTTGGTCGCCTACCCGATCCTAGGCCCGCGCTCCCAGATGGAGTCCTACATGCTCACCGCGCTGGTGCTCTTCCTGGTGGAGCGCCAGCTCCGGCGCGGCGGTCACGTGGCCTGGCTGCTGCCCCCGGTGTTCCTCGTCTGGAGCAACCTGCACGCAGGCTTCATCCTGGGGTTGATCTTCCTCTTGGGAATCCTGGGGGTGGAGGCCGTGGCCATCCTGGCCGGCCGGCGCGCCCCCGGGCAGCGGGGCCAGATCCGCCAGCTGGCCCTGGCCACGGTGGGCTCCCTGGCCGCCTGCCTGATCAACCCCAACGGCGCGGCGATCGTGGCGTATCCCTTCGAGACCCAGTTCAACACCGCCCAGCAGGCGCTGATCCAGGAGTGGCAGAGCCCCGACTTCCACAGCGCCATCCTGATCCCGCTGCTGCTCTACATCCTCAGCCTCGGGGTGCTGCTGGTGCGCTATCGGTCGATCAGCCTGCGTGATGGGCTGGTGCTGGCCCTCTCCCTGGGACTCACCCTGCAATCGGTCCGCAACAGCGTCTTCCTGGTGGCGGCGGCGACTCCGATATGGATCAACCTGGCCGAGCATCTGCGCCTAGAGCTTTCCCGGCGCTGGCGGTCCAGGCTGCGACCGCGGCAGCCGCGGCTGATGGTGCTTCTGGAACTGCTCGAGATCGTGGGACTGCTGGCCATCCTCACCGTCCAGGTGGATGCCGGCGGCAGCCCCCGCTTGAACTCGGCGACCTACGTCAGCCAATTCCCGGTCTGCGCCGCCCGTTGGCTGGATGCCGGCCCCTCCCGGCTGCGGATCTTCAACCAGTACGGCGACGGCGGCTTCCTGGCCTACACCGTGCCCCAGGACAAGGTGTTCATCTTCGGTGACGCCGCCCTGATGGGGGCCCCCCTGCTGGAGCGCTACGCCTCGATCATCGATCTCAGCCCAAAGTGGTTACGCCGGCTCGACGCCAGCCCCTCCCAGGTGGTCGTGTTCGAGCGAGGGACTGCATTTCCAGACGCTCTGCAGCGGGCCGCCCAGTGGACCGTGGTCTACCGCGACCGCCGGGTGGAGGCATTCGAGCGCACCAGCCTGCTGAGCACCGTCAGGCTGCCCGCCAACCCCAGCGCCACCCGCTGGCGCGCCCGGGGGGTCGCAGCGTGCGCCTCCCAGGCGCAGCCACTGCCCGGCTAGTCGCGACTCGCCCGCTCGCGGCCGGGGGAGACGGGATAGAGGCGCCAGACGGTCAGCAGCAGGGTCAGCAGGATCACCACGTGGACGCTGCTGCACCAGAGGCAGATGGTCCTGAGCTCGACCAGCTCGACAAAGATCAGATAGAAGGCGGCGAGCAGACCCAGGCCGGCCCAGGCGGCGTGGGCCTGGCGCAGCCCGAAGTTCTGCGGTCGCCGCAGCTGGGCCCAGGCCAGCACCAGGCTGACCAGGAAGAAGCCCACCCCGGGGACGGTTATCGGGATCGAGGTCCCGGGCAGCACCGAGTAGGCGCTGGTGACCACCTTCTCGCAGTTGATCAGCCCCTGGGCGCTGCAGACCAGGGGGACATTGGCGTAGTGCACCGAGGTCAGGTAGCCGGCCAGACCGATGCCGATCACCGCCAGCGCCGCCAGCGCCGCCGCCCCCAGACGGGAGGGATCCAACTTCGCGGCGCCGGCATGCTGGGGTGGCGAGCCGCTTGGGAGAGGCTCCCGGACCGCCCGGCGTCGGCTGCGTGCCTTGCTCACCCGCTGCTGGTGATCGCGGCTTGCAGGGTTCGGATCGCCGAGCTCTTGCAGACGGATCCCGGCTTCTGCGCGGTCAGCATGCAGATCGCCGCGGCGTCGTAGTTGGCCCCACCGAGGACCTCCTGGGCGATCGTGGATTTGGTGTTATGGAGCTGGTGCAGCACCTGGTCCCAGCTGAGGTTCTGCATCGCCTCGACGTTGCCGCTCTGGGTCTCGCTGCCCACCGAGGCCAATTTGCCGCCGTAGTCGAGAAAGGGGTAGCCAGCGCTGCCAATGTTGGAGAAGGCGGTGGCGATCAACCTTGGCAGCGACTGGAAGCGGCGGTAGGGGGCGCCGTCGTGGTTGATGGAGACGTTGCTCTGGTACTCGCGGCCCAGAAAAACCAGATGCGAGCTGGTGTACTTGGCGCCATAGGCGAAGGTGAAGGAGGGGATGTTGGCCGGGCTGTCGTACACCGAGGAGCGGATCAGGTGCAGTTTGGACCAGGTGCCGAACCGGCTGAGGGCGATCACCAAGGACCAGCGCTGCAAAGCGCAGTACGGGCAGTACTCAGCGCCCACGAAGGCCACCTCGGGCAGGCCATGGGCGGTCAGCCGCGCCGGCTTGTAGGAGCTGGGGATGTTGACCGGGGGATTGTCGACGCTGCCCTTGCCGACCGCGTCCAGTTCCTTGACCGGGAAGTGGGTCAGGGCATTGACCAAGGAGCTGGGCGCCGGCTGCACCGAGGTGTCCTGGCTCAACGACCCGATGGACTCCACGACCACCACCACAATGATGAAGGCGGCCACAACCCCGATCACCCCCCCGATCAGACCCCAGGGGCGCCGATTCTCGTTGCGGCGGTAGTTCTTCCCCCGAGAGCCTCCCCGCGGCTGCTGTCTCGCCCCTCCGCCAGCCTCCGCATCGCGCATCTGCCGCCGCGCGGCCATCGACTTCTTGGACATGATCTCCTGGGTGGGACCGGCGACCTGCTTGGGATGCTACCGAGAGCGGCTTAGAGCTTCCTGGGGGCGAGGATCACCGTGGTGGAGTCACGATACCGGATCTGCCAGCCCTCGGCCAAAAGAAAAGTGGCCGCCGGCGCGGCCCGGGGCAGCACCGCCAGCCGCGCACGGAGCCGCCGCAAGGTGGCCATGGCGCCCCTGTTGAGCACGGTCAGGCGCTCGCAGCTCGCAAGCGGCCTCCCCTGCAGCGGGAGGGAGTCGTCGGCACAGAGGACGTGCCCTCCGCTGGGGAAGCGGGCGCTCAGGTAGTCCCCGAACTGAGGGGTGGTCAGCCAGGCGCCCGGGGCCGGGTGGGTGCTCAGCCAGCTGCTCGCCCGCACCGGCAGCCTGGCGGCAAGTTTGGCCCCAGGTCCGCCGCTCCCGGCCACCGAAGAACCACTCATCAGCAGGACCCCCACCACCGCCAGCACGGGGATGCCGGCGCCGGCGCCGGCGGCCCGCCGGTTCGCGCCGGTGATCGGCCTAGGCTCGCCCGAGCCACCGTGGTCGCGCCAGGCCAGCGAGAGATACCAGCTGCTCTGGACCAGCGCCACCACCAGGAACCAGGGGAGGTAGCTGCTCCAGAGCAGGGCCAGGATCGCCGAGATCAGGCCGAGGTAGGCGTCGGTCCGGCGGAGCCGCTTCCCGGCCAGCCAGTAGGCCAGGACCAGAAGCAGCCCGGAGAGCTCGGCCCAGCGTGCGCTCCAGGGATGGAAGTCGATGCTCGACCAGCCCGCCAGCAGGGGATGCTCGCCCCCCATCCCCAGGCTCAGGGGCAGCGCCGTGATCGCGCCCAGCCCCTGGGGGCTGAGGCAGAGTGCGACCAGGCAGAGCGGCAGCAACCACCAGCTGGGTGGCCGCGCCCGCTCCGGCCGGCCCGCCTCCCAGTGGGCGACCACCACCCAGCCCCAGACCACCAGCACCGCCACGGCGGCGTCCGCCTGGAGGTTGGCCCAGGCGAGGACCACCAGCAGCACCGCCATCTCACCCCACCAGCCCTCTCCCTCCGTTGCCCCAAGGGCCAGCAGCAGCAGGACGGCGAGCAGCGCCAGAAGCTCTGCAGGCAGGTCGGTGAGCGCCGGGCCCAGCGCCCCCAGCCCGAGGCCGCCCGCGAGCACCAGGGCCAGCGGCAGCGCCGCTGGGCGGCGGCGGATGGCCAGCAGCAGGAGCAGCCCCAGCAGCGCTCCCGCCAGCCCCGACGCAACTGCCAGACCGGTCGGCCCACCCCCCTGAAATATGAGGTATATCCCGAGGTCGGTGACCCAGGCCCGCAGGTCGAGCGGGGCCCCGTGAAGGGCCAGGTAGGCGGATCCGGCGCCGATTCCGTGGGCCCGGATCACTTCCCCGTCGGCAAGGTGCCAGAACCAGGCGCCCGAAGTGGGCGAGTGCAGCCCTGCCGCCGCTCCGCCCAGGACCAGCACCAGCGCCGCCGCCCCCCACCAGAGCCGGCCGGAGGTGGCGACCCGGGCTCGCTCGCCCCAGTCTGCCCATCCTGAGGATCCCCCCGGGAATCGCTCCCACCAGCCGCGCCGTCCCGCCGCCGCCCGGCTCAACTCCGCTGCGCCGACCCGGGGTCGGCACCCACCCGGCGGCGCAGCCGGAAGAGGTCGACCAGCATCTCACCACCGTCGCGCAGCGAGCTGACCCTGGTCCCGGCGGCGTTGCGCCAGACCACCGGCACCTCGGCGATGGTGATCTGCTTGAGCTGCGCCCGCAGCAGCACCTCGGCGTCGAACCCGAAGCCCGGAGTCCGGAGCTCGGCGAAGCAGCTGTGAGTGGCCGCCGCGGTGAACATCTTGAAGCCGCACTGAGTGTCCCGCAGGCCGGGCAGCAGCAGCCGACGCAGCGCTTGGTTGTACATCTTCCCCATCAGCTCTCGGTAGATCGGCTGGTGCAGCTCGACCTGGGACTCGGGCAGGGCCCGCGAGCCGATCGCCACCCCGGCCCCGGACGCGATGGCCAGCTCCAGCTTGGCCATTTCCGCAATTGGGGTGGAGAGGTCGGCGTCGCTGAAGAGGCGGAGCTCCCCGGTCGCCCGGAGCATCCCCGCCCGTACCGCGGCACCCTTGCCCTGGTTGTGCGCGAAGGCCACCAGCTCCAGCTGCGGCCAGCTATCTGCCGCCGCCTCCACCAACGCCCCCGTGCCGTCGGTGCTGCCGTCGTCGACCACCAGCACCTGGTAGGGCCGGTCGAGCGAGTCGAGGTGGCGGCGGATCCGCTGCAGCGAGGGGGGCAACCGGGAGACCTCGTTGTAGGCGGGTACCACCAGGCTGAGGGCGATCTGGGATGCGCTCAACCCGCCTCTCGCCTGCTCTTGGCCCGCAGCACCGCCCAGAAGAAGCTGGCGCCGCGGAGCATCCGGGGCAGTCGCCAGGGCTGCCGGGCCAGCCGGAAGCACCATTCCAGCCCCAGGCGGCGCAGTGCCAGCGGCGCCCGGGGCACCCTACCCGCCAGGTAGTCGAAGGTCCCCCCGACTCCGATCCCCACGGCGCAGCCGGTCTGCAAAAGGTGCCTGGCCAGCCAGAGGTCCTGCTCAGGGACTCCGAAGGCGACCGCCAGGATGGAGGCCCCGGAGCGCTGCACCCTTTGGCAGATCGAGTTCGCCTCAGCGGGGCTGGGGGAGCCGGCCCAGCAGCCGCTCACGGTGAGTCCGGGATGGGAGCGCTCCAGCGAGCGTGCTGCCGCCGCAGCGACCCCAGGCCCACCCCCCAGCAGGAAGAGCGAGTGACCCTGGGTGGCCGCCGTGGCGGCGAGGTGTTCCAGGAAATCGGCCCCCGGGATCCGCTCCGGCACCGGGCGCCGCAGGTGCCGACTGGCCCAGACCACCCCGGCGCCGTCCGCCAGCACCAGTCCGGCGCTGCGGATCGCCTCGGCCAGCTCGGGCTGCCGCCCTGCCTGGACGGCCATCTCGGGGTTGAGGGTGACCACCCTGAGTGGCCGGGCGGCGCCGCTCAGGGCGGACTCGCAGCGCTCCAGGGCCTCGGCCAGGGTGCAGCGGTCAACCGCCACCGTGAGGAGCTCGAGGCGCCCCAGCCCGGCGGTGCGGGGACCGGATGACGAGGAAGTCGGGTAGACGCCGGCCCGGGGCACCGCCCGAGTATATGGCTCGGCCGATTCAGGTCAGAGATGAGTTACCGGGTCGTCGCCAGCCGTGGGCGGGCGGGCTCAGCCCCGGCGGCGGCGCTCACGCTGGGCGGCCTGGAGCCGGTACTCGGCCACCTCCAGCTGTTGCTCCAGCCGCCCCGACTCCCCGGGCTCCAGGTTGGCGGCCCGGGAGAGGGCCTCCTGGGCGGCGTGCTGGGCGGCCTCGGCGGCGCCCTGGTCCAGCTCACCGGACGGGGCGCCCCGCTCGGCAAGGATCGAGACCCGGTCGGGGAGGGCTTCAAGGTAACCGCCCTCCAGGAAGAAGAAGCGCTCCTCGTGGCCCTGGCGCAGCATCAGCTCTCCCGGCTTGAGCCAGGTGAGCAGCGGGGCGTGCCCCGGCAGGACCCCCAGCTCGCCTCCCGCACCCCTCGCCACGATGAAGTCGCAGTCCCCCTCGAAGAGGGGGCGCTCCGCCGCCAGCAGCCGGGTCGGCACCGCCATCTCAGCTGGCCTTGGACTTGGGCTCTGTCCGCCGGGCCTTGGCCCGAGTCGACGAGCCCGCCTTGGCGGTGGAGGATTTGGTCCTGGGACCACTCCTCCCGGAGCGCTTGGCGGCCGGCCGTTCCGCGGGCGCGTCGGGCGTCGAGACCTCCTCTTCCGCAGCCGGCTCCGCCGTGGCCACCTGGGCCGCCGCTGCCTCGGGGGTGGTGGCCGGCGGTGCCGCCTCCTTCTCCTCGGGCTCGGCGCCTCGGTTCAGGCGCTGCCCGTTCTCGATCGCCTCATCGATGGTTCCGACCATCCGGAAGGCCTGCTCGGGCAGGTGGTCGAGCTTGCCTTCGAGAATCTCCTTGAAGCCGCGCACCGTCTCCTTGATCGGGACGTACTTGCCGGCCAGCCCGGTGAACTGTTCGGCAACGAACATCGGCTGGGCCAGGAACTGGCGCACCCGGCGGGCCCGGTCCACCGTCTGACGGTCCTCGTCGGAGAGCTCATCCATCCCCAGGATGGCGATGATGTCCTCCAGGTCCTTGTAGCGCTGCAGCACCCGCTGCACCCCGAGGGCCACCTGGTGGTGCTCGGCGCCCACCACGTTGGGGTCGAGGATCCGGCTGAAGGAGTCGAGCGGGTCCACCGCCGGGAACAGCCCCAGCTCGGCGATTGACCGGTTCAGCGAGACCGTCGCCCCCAAGTGGGCGAAGGTGGTCTGGATGGCGGGGTCGGTGAAGTCGTCGGCGGGCACGAACACCGCCTGGACCGAGGTGATCGATCCGCGGTGGGTGGAGGTGATCCGCTCCTGGAGGTCCCCCATCTCGGTGGCCAAAGTGGGTTGGTAGCCCACCGCCGAGGGCATCCGGCCCAGGAGGGCCGAGACCTCGCTGCCGGCCAGCATGTAGCGGAATACGTTGTCGATGAAGAGCAGCACGTCGGCGCCCTCGGCGTCGCGGAACTCCTCGGCCATGGTCAGCCCGGTGAGGGCGATCCGGGCCCTTGCCCCCGGGGGCTCGTTCATCTGGCCGAAGACCAGGGCGGTCTGGTCGATCACCCCCGATTCCTGCATCTCCAGGAAGAGCGAGTTGCCCTCGCGGGTGCGCTCGCCCACCCCGGCGAAGACGGAGTAGCCGGAGTGCTCCTTGGCGATGTTGCGGATCAGCTCCATCACGATGACCGTCTTGCCGACTCCGGCACCTCCGAAGAGGCCGATCTTGGAGCCCTTGGCGAAGGTGCAGATCAGGTCGATCACCTTGAGACCGGTCTCCAGGATTTCGGTCGAGGTCTCCTGGTCGGCCACCGAGGGGGGGTCGCGATGGATCGGCAGCCGCTTGCCTCCCTCCACCGCCCGCCCCCCGTCGATGGGCTCCCCGATGACGTTGAACATCCGCCCCAGCACCTGCTTGCCCACCGGGACCTCGATGGGACCCCCGACCGACCGCACCGGGTCGCCCCGCCGCAACCCGTCGGTGGAGGACATGGCGATGCAGCGGGCAACGTCGTTGCCCAGGTGCTGCTGCACCTCGAGCACCAGCCGAGGGCCGTCCCGACGGACCTCCAAAGCTTCGTTGATGTGGGGCAGCTGGCCGGCTTCGAAGGCGACGTCGACGACCGCGCCGATAACCTGCAACACGGTGCCGGCAGTCCGAGTCTCGGCCTTCCCCTCCCCCGACTTGACCTTGGCCTTAGCCATCACCACCTCCTCAGCGCTGGGCTGCCCGGAGCGCCTCAGCGCCGCCGATGATTTCCATGAGTTCTCTGGTCACGTTGGCCTGGCGCACCTTGTTGGCGGTGAGCGACAGCTCTCGGATCACGTCGCCCGCCTTGGTGGAGGCGTTGCGCATGGCGACCATCCGGGCGCTGTGCTCGCTCGCCTGATTCTCCAGGACCGCCTGGTAGAGCTGGCTCAGGAGGTACTCGGGCATGAAGCGCTCCAGCACCTCCTGGGCGTCCGGCTCGTAGATGTAGTCACCCTGGGTCCGCGGGCCTTCCGCCTCCTCGGCCGGAGGCACCGGCACCAGCTGGCGGACCACCGGGACCTGGCTCAGCAGATTGCGGAATCGGGCGAAGGCCAGGTAGACCTCGCGCACCTCGCCCTCCCGATAAGCGCCGACGGCGGCCTCCACCGCGGGGCGGAGCTCCTCCGGGGTCACCCGGTCGGGCAGGCCCAGCTTGTGGTGAACCACCTGCAGCCGCATCCGGGCGGCGAATTCAATGCCCTTGCGCCCGATGGCCACCACCTGATAGCGGGGACCGAAGCGCCGGCGCAGCTCAGCATGCGCCGCCCGCATGGTGTTGACGTTGAGCGCCCCCACCCGGCCCCGGTCGCTGGTGACCAGGATCAAAAGCCCGCCCCCCGACTCGCGGGGGACGATGAATGGGTGGCGGTAGCCCTTGGCGATCTTGGCCACGTCCCGGGCCACCTCGTCCATGGCCAGGGCGTAGTCCCGGGCCCCCTCCACCCGCACCTGGGCGCGGCGGATCTTGGCCGCCGAGACCATCTGCATGGCCCGGGTCATCTGCTCGATGTTGCGCACCGAGCGGATGTGGCGGCGGATGTCGCGAAGGGTGGCCAAGCTCGGAATTAGCCCTGGGACTCTGGGGCGGGCGCGCCGGTGTCGAAGCCCCGGTTGAACTCTTCCAGCGCCTCTCGCAGCTGCCCCTGGAGGGCGTCGTCGAGCACCTTCTTGCTCTCGATCGCCGCCTCCAGCTTCTGCAGCGTCTGGTCGGCATAGCGACGGAACTGGGCGTCCCACTCCGAGACCTTCTCCACCGGGATCGAGTCCAGGTAGCCCCTGGTACCGGCGAAGACGGTCATCACCTGGTGCGCCAGCGACACCGGCTGGTACTGATCCTGCTTGAGCAGCTCGGTGAGCCGTCGCCCCCGGTCCAGCTGGTCCCTGGTGGACTTGTCGAGATCGCTGGAGAACTGCGCGAAGGCGGCGAGGGCCCGGAACTGGGCCAGGTCGAGGCGCATCCCTCCGGCCACCGAGCGCAGCGCCTTGGTCATGGCATCGCCGCCCACCCGGCTCACCGAGAGCCCCACCGAGACCGCGGGCCTGGTGCCGGCGTAGAAGAGATCGCCCTCCAGGTAGATCTGGCCATCGGTGATCGAGATCACGTTGGTGGGGATGTAGGCGGCGACGTCGTTGGCCTGGGTCTCGATGATCGGCAAGGCGGTGAGCGAGCCGCCGCCCCTCTCCTTACTCAGCCGGGCGGCTCTCTCCAGGAGCCGGGAGTGGAGGTAGAAGACGTCGCCGGGATAGGCCTCCCGGCCGGGTGGCCGGCGCAAAGCCAGGGAGATCTCCCGATAGGCCCAGGCGTGCTTGCTGAGGTCGTCGTAGACGATGAGGGCATCCTCGCCCTGCTCCATGAACCACTCCCCCATCGAGCAGCCGGTGTAGGGGGCCAGGTACTGCAGGGCCGCGGGCTCGCTGGAGGTGGCGGCGACGATGATGGTGTGCTCCAGGGCGCCGTACTGCTCCAGCACCGCCGCGATCCGGGCCACCGAGGCGGCGTTCTGGCCGATCGCCACGTAGACGCAGATCAGCTCCTTGCCCTTCTGGTTGATGATGGCGTCGATGGCGATGGCGGTCTTGCCGATCTGGCGGTCGCCGATGATCAGCTCCCGCTGGCCGCGCCCGATCGGGACCAGGGCGTCGATGGCCTTGATCCCGGTCTGCACCGGGGTGTTCACCGGCTGGCGGTCGATGACCCCGGGGGCCTGGCGCTCCACCGGGCGGCGCTCTTTGGTGGCGATCTCGCCCTTACCGTCTATCGGCTGCCCCAGGGCGTTGACCACCCGGCCCACCAGCTCCCGGCCCACCGGCACCTCGACCACCCGCCCGGTGGTGCGCACCTCGTCCCCCTCCCGGAGCTCCTCGAAGCGGCCCAGGATGATCGCCCGCACCTGGTCCTCCTCCAGGTTCAGCGCCATCCCCATGATCTCGTGGGGAAAGGCCAGCAGCTCGCCGGCCATGGCCCCCTCCAGGCCGTAGACCTGGGCGATGCCGTCGCCCAGGGTGGTGATCACCCCGGACTCCGCGGACACCACCGGGGCATCGAAGTCGGCGATCTTGCGCTTGATGATCCGGCCAATCTCGGCCGCGCTAATGCTCATGCTTCCCTCATCTGCTTGGCACCTGGCTGAGCAGCTCCTGGCGCAACTGCTGCAGGCGGGCGGTCAGGCTGGCGTCGAAGACCCGGTCGCCCACCCGCACCACCGCGCCTCCCAGGAGGCCCTTGTCGACCGTGGACTCGAAGCGAATCTCCAGCTTCAGCCGCCGTGAGAGCTGCGCCGCCAGTCGACGTTGCTCGGCGCCGCTGAGGGGCACGGCGGTGGTCAGCTGGGCCAGCACCCTGCCCTCTTGGCGGTCCACCAGCTGCTGGTAACCGGCCTGGATTGCGGGCAGCAGGCGCTGGCGCCGGCTGTTGACCAGGACCAGCAGCAGGTTGCCGGCAACCCGCTCCAGCGCCCGGTCCCGGGCCAGCACCGCCCGGCACACCTCCAGCTTCTGGGCGACCCGGAGCGAGGGGTCGGCCATGGTCGCGCCCAGCTGGCTGCCCTCCAGCAGCTGGCGCAGCCGCTCCAGCCGCAGCGTCCAGGGGTCGAAATCACCCTCCTCCTGGGCCAGCTGGAAGAGTGCCTCGGCATAGTGCCGGGCGGTGCTGGGGATGCGCGGGACTTCAGGCACTCAGATCCACCCCGGCGAGCGCCTCCTCGATCAGGCGGCGCTGCCGCTTCTGGTCGAGCTCCTCCTCGAGGATCTTGGTGGTCGCCAGCAGCACCAACTCGGCCACCTGGGAGCGCAGCTGACTCACCGCCCGCTCCCGCTCCTGGGCCATCTCGGCGCGGGCCCGCGCGAGCATCGCCTCCTGCTCGTCCCTGCCCTTCTGGCGCAGCTCCTCGCGGAGCTCCTCTCCCAGCTTCTGGGCCCGGTCCAGGATCTCCTGGGCCTGGCGCCGGGCCTCGGCTAGCTCGGACTTCTCCTGCTGCCGGGCCTGGTCCACCTCGTGGCGAGCGTCCTCGGCCTCGGCCAGGGCCCGGGAGATCTGCAGCTGCCGCGACTTGAGCGCCTTGGAGATGGGCGGGAAGACGTAGCGGGAGAGCAGGTAGAGCAGCACCAAGAAGACCACCACCTCCACCGGGAAGGTGAGGTTGAGCGAGAGTGGACTGGCGGCTGCCAGGAGCGGCACCGGCAGCTGCCTACTTTCCCGCCAGGCTGATGAAGACGAACATCAGGGCCAGGTTGATGAAGTAAACGGCCTCGGCCAGGCCCACGGTCAGAAAGGTCCAGGTCAGCAGCCGTGACTGGGCCTCCGGCTGCCGGGCGATCCCGGCGATCAGCTGCGCCCCGGCCAGGCCGTCACCGATGGCCGCGCCGACCGCGCCCACCCCGGTCCCGATCATGGCTCCGGCGTAAATCGTCGCGTCAGCGGTGTCGAGCGCCAATTGCAAAACCTCCCAGGTCGCGGTGCGGGGCCGGGCCCCTCAGGTGGTGGCGGCCCCGACCGCCGGCTCCGACTCGTGCTCCATCGTCGACATGCTGAGGTAGATCACCGTCAGCAGGGCGAAGATGAAGGCCTGGATCACGTCCACGAAGAGCCCCTCGAACAGCTTCCAGACCCCGTTGAGCAGCCAGCCCATGTAGATCGGTAGCAGGGCGATGATCTCCAGCATCAGGGCAGCCGCGAACATGTTGCCGAAGAGTCGCAGGCTGAGTGAGATCGGGTAGGAGACCTGCGCGATCACGTTGATCGGGGTGAGCAGCGCGTAGAAGAGCTTGGGCATCCCCGGGGGATGCAGATAGTTGATCTTGATGTAGCCCTTGAAGCCACGCTGGCGGATCGAGGTGTAGTGGACCATGAAGATGACGATCACCGCCAGGGCGGCGGTGTCGTTGATGTCGGCCGTCGCCGAGGTCAGCCGGTCCTGGGTGGGGATCAGCTCCAGCCAGTTGCTGACCAGGATGTAGAAGAAGAGCGCGGTGCAGAGGGGAACCGCCCAACCCGCGAAGGGACCGATCATCCGGCGCACGTAGTCGTCCACAGTCTCCCAGACCATCTCGATCATGGCCTGGAACTTTCCCGGCACCCCGGCGGTGGCCACGTGGCGCAGGTAGAGCCCCAGCCCCAGGACCACGGCGAAGGCGACCAGGCTGCTGAGCAGGGTGTCCAGGTAGAGGGCCATCCCGAAGATGTGGGCCGTCCAGTGCTGGCCCACCGCGATCTGGGATAGGACCAGCGGCCTCACTTGGCGGCAGCCCTGATCCCGAAACGGACCATCGCGCCGACCTGGGCCAGGTGGGTGGCCAGCAGTCCCAGCAGACCCCAGACCCCGACCGGGCCGAGCACCAGCACCAGCGCCACCAGGAGCCCGGTGATCAGGGCCAGGCGGGGCAGGCTGGAGCCCAGGAAGGCCACCGGGGCGCGGCCCAGCGCGAAGGCCGCGAAGCGCAGGTTGGCGACCCCCAGGATGCCCCCGCCCAAAGCCAGGCCGGCGCCCTCCGCCCCGGCAATCAGGTAGGCCACCACGACCACCGCCACGGCGGCTCCGATCGCCGCGACCCAGGCCGAGCGGATGGCGCCCGCCAGCTCGTCAGCGTCTACGACCATCGCCCTAGCGGCCCCGGAAGGGGGCCAGCCCGCGGTACACCGCCAGACTTCCTCCCGCGAATCCCAACAGCAGCCCCAGCAGGGTCAGGAGCGGGAGCGTGCCAAAGTGCTCGTCCAAAAGAACCCCGGCCACGACCCCACTTCCGACCGTGATCGAGAAGACTCCTACCAAGGCGAGGGCATCACCGGGACCCGGCGCTCTCCTGGGCCGCCGCGGATCGCCCTCCGAGGACAATTCGGCGGGATCTTATCATGGCCACCCCGGCCCTCGGCTGAGTTGAAGCCCAGGCGGGCGGAGCTCGGAGGGACGGAGCTCCAGAGAGCCCTTCCGGCCCTCCGTACACTCCCCTGGTGGAGATCGGAATCGACGCCAGTCGGGCATTCCAAAGGGAAGCCACCGGCATCGGCGTCTACGCCACCCAGGTCATCTTGGGATTGCTGCGAGAGCCACCCGCGCCACTGCGCCTCTACCTCAACCGGAGGCTGCCCCCCACCGACCCTCCCAGCCTCCCCGCGGGGGCGGAATGGCGCTGCATGCCCCTGGCTCGGGGATGGACCGCCCTGCGCCTCCGCTGGGAGCTGAGGAGCAACCCCCCAACTTTGCTCTGGGTCCCCGCATACCGACTCCCAGGCGGCCGGCTGCCACGCTCGGTGGTGACCATCCACGGGGTCGAGCACCGCTTCGCCAAGGGCGCCTACCCGCCGCGTCAGGCGGCGGCGGTGGAGGCCTTCGTGGTCGACACCCTGGTGCGGTCGGCCCGGGTGATCACCCCCTCCGAGACCACCCGGGCCGACCTGGTCCACCTCTACGGCGCCGACCCCCAGCGAATCACCGTGATCCCGCACGGGGTGGGCTCCCAGCTGCGGCCGCTCCCGCCGGAGCGGCGCGCCCCGCTGCTGCGCCAACTGGGGGTTGGGTCCCCGTACTTCCTGGCGGTGGGCGCGCACCACCCCCGCAAGGCGATCGGCTTCCTGTTGCAGCGGTTCGCCCATGCCTTCCCCGAGGGGCTCAGCACCGGCCCCCGATTGGTGGTCACCAACGCCAGCGGGGAGGTGGGGCGGACTCTTCGCGCCCTAGTGCAGCAGCTCGGGCTGGAGCGCCGGGTGACCACCCTCGGCCACGTCTCCGGAGAGCGCCTCGCCGCCCTCATGGGCGGCGCGGTAGCGGTCTGTGTGCCCTCGCTTTACGAGGGCTTCGGGCTGCCCGCGCTGGAGGCCATGGCCTGCGGCGCTCCGGTCCTGGCCCGCGGTGTGGGCGGGGTCCAGGAGGCCGCCGAGGGCGCGGCCCTGCTGGTCGAGGGCGACGATGAGCAGGGCTGGGTGGAGGGGCTGCGGCGACTGCTCGAGGACGCGGAGCTGCGCTCGCACCTGGGTCGGCTGGGGCTGGAGAGAGCCTCGCGCTACACCTGGGAGCGCTCGGTGGAGTTGCACGCCTCGCTGCTTAAAGAGGAGCTCCGGCTGGCCCAGCTTGCGGTGGGCCGATAGGCGGTTCGGTGGCTCGCACCCAGCCTCAGGGCTCGGAGCGAGGCCAGGCCTGCGCCTCGCCGCTGGCGCGCAGGGTGACCACCGTCTCCGGGGCCAGCCGGCTGGCTCCCTGGACCCTGACCCGGATCAGCTCCGGCAGCAGTGGAGTGCTGCTGGCCACCTCGACCACGCTGTCGTGGCCGTGGAACTCGGCGTGGAGCACCCGGCCGGTAAGCCCTCCCTGACCCCCCAAAGAGATCACGATCTGCTCGGGACGCACCAGCACCATCGCCGGCCCCGGGGGCAGGGCGTCCCGCCCCGGCCGCAGTGACATCTCCCCCAGCGGGGTCAGCGCCCGCCGGCCCTGAACCGTGCCGGGGATGAGGTTGGCGTCCCCCAGGAACTCGGCCATCTCCAGGTCGACGGGGTCGCTGTAGAGCTCGTGGGGGCTCCCGAACTGGGCCACCTTGCCGTCCCGCAGGATGGCCACCTGGTCGGCCACGGAGAGTGCCTCCTCCTGGTCATGGGTGACCAGGAGGGTGGTCTTCTTGGTGTCCAGGAGGATGCCCCGCACCTCCTCCCGGACACTGGCCCTGAGGCTCGGGTCGAGCCCCGAGAAGGGCTCGTCGAGCAGCAGCAGCTGGGGATCGATGGCCAGGGCCCGGGCCAGGGCCACCCGCTGCTGCTGGCCCCCGGAGAGTTCGTGGGGGAAGCGCGCCCCGAGGCTGCCCAGCCCGACCATTTCCAGCAGGGCGAAGACCCTGGCCTCGCGACGCCGCGCCCGGGGGACCCCGAAGCCCACGTTCTGCTGCACGGTGAGGTGGGGGAAGAGGGAGGCCTCCTGGGGCACGTAGCCAACTCGGCGGCGCTCCGGGCGGAGGTAGCGGCGGCCGTCGTCGACCACCTCTCCGGCGAAGCTGATCCGGCCCCGGTCGGCACGCTCCAGCCCGGCGACCAGCCGGAGCAACGTGGTCTTGCCGCTCCCCGAGGGACCCAGGATGGCGGTCAGCGAACCCTGGCCCACCTCGAGGTCGAGGCCCCGGAGCACGGCCACGGCTTGGAAGCCCTTGTGCAGGTCGGCGATGGTGACCGAGTTCAAGGCGACCCGGCGCGACTGGTGGGGCGGCGATCGAACCAGACCCCGAGCAGCGCCCCCGGCACGATCGAGATGGCGATCATCGCCGCAGCGTACGGTGCGGCTGCCCCGTAGGACACGTTGCCGGTGTAGGCCCAGAACTGAGTGGCCAGGGTCTCCACCCCGGTCGGCACCAGCACCAGGGTGGCGGTGAGCTCAGTCACCGCCGAGAGGAAGACCAGGCAGAAGCCGGCGGCCAGCCCAGGGGCCACCAGGGGCAGGGTCACCCGGAGCCGCACCGCCAGCGCTGAACTGCCCAGCGAGCGGGCTACCTCCTCCAGCCCCGGCGGTGCTTGGAGCACCGAGGCCCGCACCGCCACGTAGGCCAGGGGAAAGTAGAGGACGGCGTAGGCGGCGATCAGCAGCCCACTGGTCTGGTACACGGGGGGCAGGTAGTGCAGGGCGAAGAACACCAGGGCCAGGGCGATCACCAGGCCGGGAAGGCCCTGGACGATGTAGGTGCTCCGCTCCAGGAGCCGGACCGCTCGGCATGGCGTCCGGACCGCCAGCAGCGCCACCGGCAGCGCCAGGAGCGTGGCGATCGCCGCCGCGGCGGCGCTGTAGAGGACGGTGTGCGCCGTGGCACTGGCCAGGGTGGCGGTCTGGGGCAGCGTGGAGCTGCCCCCCTGGAGCACCCAGTAGGCGACGACTCCGACGGGCAGCCCCAAAGCGACCATCAGCAGCAGGGCCAGGCCGCCGATGGCCGGCCAGCGCCAAAGCCCCAGACGCTGGCGGTAGACGGTCCGCCGGGAGTTGTGGGCCGCCCGCGACTGCTGGCCCCGGTCCCGCAGGGAGCCCTCGCCGAAGAGGATCAGGAGCCCGATCAGGACCACCACCAGCGACAGGGCTGCGGCGGCCGGGGTGTTGAAGCTCACCTGGAACTCGGTGAAGATCTCGGTGGTGAAGGTCTGGTAGCCCAGGATCTCGAAGGCACCGTACTCGGCGAGCAGGGCCAGTGACACCAGCAGACAGCCCGCCAGGATGGTCGGCCGGGCCTGGCGCAGGGTCACCCGCCAGAAGGTGGTCCAGGGCCCCATTCCCAGGGTCCGGGCGGTGTCCTCCTGGCTGCGGTCGGCTCCGCGCAGGCTGGCCGACACCGGTAGGTACACCAGCGGGTAGAGGCCCGAGGTCATGACCAGGACCGCGCCCCAGTAGCCGCTCACCCCAGGCGCCACCGACGACCAGCCAAAGGCAACCACGAAATCGGGGACCGCCAGCGGCAGGACCAGGAGCATGGCCAGGAGCCGGCGGGCCGGCAGGTCGGTGCGCTCGACGCACCAGGCGGCGCCGGTGCCGATGGTGGCAGCCAGGGCGGTCACCAGCACCGCCAGCCGGATCATGTTCCAGAGCAGGCTCAGGGTGAGCGGCCGGAAGAGCAGTCGCGCGACCTCGCCCCAGCCGACCTGGCGCGCCTCAAGGAGCAGGAACGCCAGCGGCAGCAGGAGCAGGGCCGCGACCAACCCGCTGGTGCCGATCAGGACCAGCGGCGCTCGGCGCCGAACCCGCGCCTGTCCCCCGGCGGGAATCTGTGAGGCTAGGGTTGCCATGACAGCTCCCCGGACCCGCTCAGATCAGGCCCGCCTGCTGGAGCAGGGTCACCGCGGCGGCGCCGTCCCCCAGCTGGGCGATCTTGAGACGCACCGGCTGGAGACTCGCGAAAGGCCGCAGGCCCTTGGCGCTGGCCACCTTGGAGCCCAGCGGGTACTCGAAACTGTCGCTGTGG